>NZ_RRYV01000121.1 GCF_014861395.1 Psychrobacter sp. FME13
GAAATTCACCTCCACCCTAATGTCGGGTGGAGTCCTCTTTCGCTTTTTTGATAGTTATTACTGACTATGCATATATGCTGCCTAAATCGACCAATCCTCTACTGCCCAACGATGGGCTAGCGCATGCGCATGCAGCGCCTCATCGGGTGAGACGCAGATAGCGATATCTGCCCACTCAAGTAGCGGGATGTCATTTTTAGAATCCGAATACGCATACGTTTTTTCAAAGGTCACGCCAGCCAATTGCTGCTTACTCACCCACTTGTCTAGATGATATATCTTACCTTCTTTAAAATTGGGCTTATCCGCTAATTTACCCGTATAACGCTCGTTTTCTATCTCGAGCGGCGTCGATAACACATTGGCGGATTCGATACCAAAACGTTTGGCAATAGCAGAGACCACAAAGTCGTTAGTAGCAGAAATAATCACTACAGCATGCCCCTTTTCAACATGCTGACACAACACCTCCATCGCTTTTGGCCGAATATGTGGCTCAATTTCACGTGTAATGTAATCCTCACGCAGCTCATGCAACCGTGCCAATGGCAAGGTAGTCAAAAACTGGGCGACAAACTCATTGTACTCTGTCGCGTCAAGTGTACCTTCGATATAATCCTGATAAAACTTCTGATTGGCCGTGCGATACTGTGCCTCATCAACCAGACCATTATTGACGATATACTCACCCCATAGATAGTCGCTATCGACATCAAGTAACGTGTGATCTAAATCAAATAGCGCCAGTTCTTTTTGAGAGTTTTTCGTATGAGGTGCTTGCATTATGAATGCCTTATTGTTTTTTCAAAATGTTAATAGTAAATAGAATTAATTATAATTAAAGATTATATCGACTGTGTTTTAGCTAAAGCCTTTAATATAGTCAGTTTTTTGGATATAACATTTATTCAGTAAATTTTGAGAAGTCTACTGTTTGCCAGACAAAATTATGCTAAATTATTTATTCAGCTTACTTTATAAGACATACCACGACCTTAATAAGCAACCCGAGAACCTTATGAAAGCGTATCATAACAAAACCGACTTATTTAGTAGATCTCAAATTAACAAGGTGCATCGCCCTGCTCGCTCGATTAAAGAAATCAGACAGCGTCAGTTAGGAGATGCGTACCAATCGCCTTGGGATCGCCTGATCCATGCACTCTTAAACGGCTTGATGTATGGCTTTGGTGGCTTGCTTATCGACGTGGTCATTGTTGTCGTTCGCTCAATAGCTGATATCGGTAATGGTGAGGTTTTTTGGTTATTCACCCCTTTTATGTTAGTACTCGGTGTAATCATTGGGTTAGTCGTTGGTAAAAACGCAGGGGCCGAGAGCGTCAATGCACTACATATCGACGAAACTGCCAACCATAACCCTTATCTCGATGACACCTCTATCAGTCATGATATTTTTCGCGGTTTGATTGTTGGTATCGCTATCTTTGCCGTTATCTGGCTCGCTATGATGTTTATCATGTAACGTTACTCTCATGGCCATAGATAAAGGATAAAAATACAGAGGATTACACCCTATACACTTATCCTCTGATCTTTATTTATCACTCAGCGCTACATTTACTGGTTGCTATTCATCAGGCATTGCGATTTCTTTTAGTCCCGTTTTGAATTTTTGACAACGCTCTGCATAATGCACCGCCGAGAGCTTTAACATCGCTGCTTGCTCATCTGTTAAGGTCTTCACTACTTTTGCAGGTGCACCCATGACCAATGAATTATCTGGAATAACTTTGCCCTCTGTGACCAATGCTTTAGCACCGATGATACAGTTTTTGCCAATTTTGGCATTATTGAGTACCACGGCACCGATACCAATCAAGCTGTTATCACCAACCTCACAGCCGTGCAGCATCGCTAAATGTCCGATAGTGACATAATGACCGATTTTTACTTCGATACCTGCATCAGTATGAATCACACTGTTTTCTTGTACATTACTGTAGTCACCAATGTGAATGCGTTCATTGTCACCGCGTAGCACCGCACCAAACCAAATACTGGCTTGATGCCCTAAATACACATCACCGATGACTTGCGCAGAATCTGCCACCCAACCTTTAAACGGTACAGCGAACTCAGGGGTCTTATCTAAATACTGATAAATCATAACTGCTCCTTGTTATCGTTTTTTATGCCAACTAAATAGTGTCGCATGTAGTGTAATGTCGCGTGACTGCATCTCTTTTATTTCGGACTGACTATAGTCAAAGAACTCTAAAACGAGTACAAGTGATACATCCAAGGACAATAACGCCGTAGACAGTTAGTCATTCGCTAGCTTTCTCTGACGTAGCTGGCTTTTGCTAATTGTAGATAGATAACGAGATCGATAGCTCTCATTTTATATCAGTCAATAATGCCCTCTATTGTGGCAAAGCTGTCTATCAAAATCTAGCATTATCGGTAGTAGGACTTGTCACTCAATCAAAAAAGCATTTATGTATATAGACTATGTATGCAGATATAGTCATTAACCCTTAGAGGGTTCACCTTGATAAAGGTTGTTTCTAGTGCAGAAATTTCTTGCCATCAGATATCACTTAACGTGCATTTATAAGCGCTTTGTCGCTTAATACAGACTACATTATATATTTATCGAAAATTAGCAAACTATGCACTACAACTTAGCAAATCGACTGGCTATTCTAGCGTATATTGTATATAATGCGCAAAATCTGTGCCTAAGCGAGCGGACATGATGCAAGTTACCTATTCACTATCTAGTGGGTTTTGTAGTTTCCATCAATAATGTCTTCTCGCTTTTTTATGGAAAAATTTTAGATTTTCTTGTTTCTTTATGCAAATATTAAGACATAGAAATCCAAAGTTTAATCATAAAAAAATCATAGCACTAACCAATAACAGCGGAGGCAACCCTTGAATTCATCGGCAGAAGTACAAGCAATTTTGGCATTAGCAGACGGTACGATTTTTCGCGGTGTGAGTATCGGTAGTCTCGGTCATCGTGTCGGTGAGGTGGTGTTTAATACAGCCATGACAGGGTATCAAGAAATATTAACCGACCCAAGCTACGCACGTCAGCTCGTGACCCTCACCTATCCACACATTGGTAATACAGGTACCAATAGCGAGGACACAGAATCTGGTAATGGTCATCAAGTCTGGGCAGACGGTCTTATTATCCGTGATGCGACAATGGTTACCTCAAACTTCCGTAACTCAGAATCACTGAGCGACTACCTACAAAAGCATGATACCGTCGCAATCGCTGAGATTGACACTCGTCAATTAACTCGTCTATTACGTGATAAAGGCGCTCAAAACGGTTGTATCATGACAGCATCAAATGGCGATACCATCAGTGCAGAAGACGAGCAACAAGCCATTGAACTGGCGCAAGAGTTTGCTGGTATCGAAGGCATGGACTTGGCCAAAGAATGCTGCACTAAAGAAAAGTTCGAATGGACAGCAGGTACGTGGGACTTATCAGACACCCTACTTAACCGTGATATAGCTGGTAGCCATGATAGCGGTACGGGCGGATTCTTTAAGCAGCTTGGTACTCATATCGATGCCAAATACAACGTCGTCGCTTATGACTTTGGGACCAAAACCAATATCTTGCGCATGCTGGTAGATCGCGGTTGTCACGTAACAGTCGTACCAGCCCAAACGCCTATCGCAGACGTGCTAGCGCTAAACCCAGATGGTATTTTCTTATCAAATGGTCCAGGTGATCCTGCTGCTTGTGACTATGCTATCGATGCAGTGCGTCACATCATTGAAAAAACCAATGTTCCTACTTTTGGTATCTGTTTGGGTCATCAGCTGGTCGGTCTGGCTAGCGGTGCAAACACCATCAAAATGAAAACAGGTCATCATGGTGCCAACCATCCAGTACAAGATGTGGCAGCTGGTACGGTTATGATTACCAGTCAAAACCATGGTTTTGCGGTTGATGAAGACACACTACCTGATAATGTCAAATCCACCCATCGCTCACTATTTGACGGTACCAACCAAGGTATCGAGCTGACCAATAAGCCTGTCTTTAGCTTCCAAGGTCACCCAGAAGCCAGCCCTGGCCCACATGACTGTGCGCCATTGTTTGATAAGTTTGCTAAGATGATGGAAGCGGCTAAATAGTGAACTTTTTCACTAAAATATTTAATAGAAAATGTAATAAGAAAATAGAAAATATTTTATCAGAGCATAAAGCATCTTCTAATGAAATAAATGATAAAAGGAAACAGAAGCTCGATAGACTACAGAAGGTTCAAGAACAATACTTTCAACGTCTATCCGAGTTATCAACTAAACAAAGATGGGATTTTGCTTTTACTCTTTTAAATGATTTCAATACCCATCTACCATTTGACTTATTAAAAGATATTATTCCTGATATTCCAAGAATACATGACAGCACTTTAGACTCAGACATCATTGAAATAATGTTGGAGGATATAGAAATAGCAAAGTATGAATACGGCTTTACTATTAATGAACTAGGAGAGTTTGCTGATCTTTTAGCCAAAAATTCTGAGTTATCTCTAGAACAGTCTTCTGATGTCCTTAAACACGTATTAGAAATCGAACTGTCTAACTATTCATCCTCGTTGGATGAATTTAAAAGGTTCTTAACTTATTTAGATAGGGTTTTCGAAAAAATTAACCTTAAGTGAAATAGATGCTATTTTCTTAGATAAAACATGCTTCTAACGATATTAGTGATCATTAAGCCCGAGTTTTTCTATTATTTTTAACTTTTACTTACAGTATAAGACATCTTAAAATCCCAAACCGCCAAAATAGGACTTAACAACATTATGCCAAAACGTACCGATATAAAAAGCATTCTTATCATTGGCGCAGGCCCTATCGTCATCGGTCAGGCGTGTGAGTTTGACTACTCAGGCGCGCAGGCCTGTAAAGCACTAAAAGAAGAAGGCTACCGCGTCATCTTGGTCAACTCAAACCCTGCGACCATCATGACCGACCCTGTCATGGCTGACGCCACCTATATTGAGCCGATTACGTGGCAGACGGTTGAGCAAATCATTGCCAAAGAGCGTCCTGATGCAATCTTGCCAACCATGGGCGGACAGACTGCGCTGAACTGTGCATTAGATTTGGATAAGCATGGCATATTAACCAAATACGAGTGCGAGCTGATTGGAGCAACCAAAGACTCAATTGAGATGGCGGAAGATCGCGAGCTGTTTGACCAAGCGATGAAGCGTATCGGCCTAGAGTGCCCACGCGCTGAAACGGCTGAAACCATGGAAGAAGCGTTTGCTACCCAAGAGAAAATGGGCTATCCATGTATCATTCGTCCCTCATTCACCATGGGTGGTTCAGGTGGCGGTATCGCTTATAACCGCGATGAGTTTATCGAAATCTGCGAGCGCGGTTTTGATTTATCACCAAACCATCAATTGCTTATCGATGAGTCACTGATTGGTTGGAAAGAGTATGAGATGGAAGTCGTTCGTGACAAAAACGACAATTGCATCATCATCTGTGCCATCGAAAACTTTGACCCAATGGGCGTACACACAGGTGACTCTATCACAGTAGCACCAGCACAAACGCTAACGGATAAAGAATACCAAATCATGCGTAATGCTTCGTTAGCAGTACTGCGTGAAATCGGCGTCGAAACGGGCGGCTCAAACGTACAGTTCGGTATCAACCCTGATACAGGTCGCATGGTTGTCATCGAAATGAACCCACGTGTATCGCGTTCATCTGCACTCGCCTCAAAAGCCACTGGCTTCCCGATTGCCAAAATCGCAGCAAAACTGGCCATCGGTTACACGCTAGATGAATTACAAAACGACATCACTGGCGGTAGAACTCCAGCCAGCTTTGAGCCGGCACTTGATTATGTCGTGACCAAGATACCAAGATTTAACTTCGAAAAATTCCCACAAGCTGACAACATCCTATCGACGCAAATGAAGGCCGTCGGTGAAGTCATGGCTATTGGTCGTAACTTTCAGGAGTCTATGCAAAAAGCATTGCGCGGTATGGAAACGGGCAATGATGGTTTTGATGAGCAAATCGACTTTGCCGCTATTAAAGACGGTAAACTCAGTGCTGATAAAGCCCGTAGCGAGATTATCAATCGCTTAACGATTCCTACTCCTGAGCGCATCTACTACATCGCTGATGCATTCCGCGTCGGTATGAGCGTCGACGAAGTGTTTAACTTCACCAAAATCGATCCATGGTTCTTGGTACAAATCGAAGACATCGTAAAAACCGAAGCAGACGTTAAAGCACTAGGTTTTGGCGAATTAACGGAAAAGAATTTGCGCAGTTTCAAGCGTAAAGGCTTATCAGACTTGCGTTTGGCTAAATTGCTTGGTGTATCACAAAAGCAGTTACGCAAAAAACGTTGGGATTTAAATATCTATCCAGTCTATAAACGTGTAGATACCTGTGCGGCAGAGTTTGCTACCAGTACCGCTTATATGTATTCAACGTACGATAGCGAATGTGAAGCCAATCCAACCAATAACAAGAAAATCATGGTTATCGGTGGCGGTCCTAACCGTATCGGTCAAGGTATCGAATTTGACTATTGCTGTGTACACGCAGCGCTTGCGATGCGTGCAGATGGCTACGAAACCATCATGGTCAACTGTAACCCAGAGACCGTTTCAACTGACTATGACACCTCTGACCGTCTATACTTTGAACCAATCACATTAGAAGATGTGCTAGAAATCGTCCGTATCGAAAACCCTGATGGTGTTATTGTACAGTTCGGTGGTCAAACACCATTGAAACTGGCTCGCGCATTAGAATCTGCTGGTGTAAAAATCATCGGCACTAGCCCTGATGCCATCGACCGTGCTGAAGATCGTGAGCGCTTCCAGCACATGATTCAACAGCTTGATCTGACTCAACCATCAAACGCCCTAGCGACGAGCTTAGAAGACGGCTTAGTAAAAGCAAAAGATGTAGGTTACCCATTGGTTGTACGTCCATCTTATGTACTCGGTGGCCGCGCGATGGAAATCGTCTATAACGAAGACGAGCTGAGACACTATCTGCGCACAGCGGTACAAGCATCAAACGAAGCGCCTGTGTTGCTAGATCGCTTCTTAGATGACGCCATCGAAGTCGATGTAGACTGTGTCTGTGACGGTACTGATGTGGTCATCGGCGGTATCATGCAGCATATCGAACAAGCGGGCGTTCACTCTGGTGACTCAGCCTGTTCACTACCGCCTTACTCGCTATCGGATGAGCTATGTAACGTCATGCGCGCACAAACCATTGCTATGGCAAAAGAGCTTGGTGTGATCGGCCTAATGAACGTACAGTTTGCCGTGAAAGGTGAAACTGTATATATCCTAGAGGTCAACCCACGTGCCGCACGTACAGTGCCTTTCGTGTCTAAATGCATCGGTACATCGTTAGCACAGGTCGCGGCTCGCTGTATGGCTGGCACCTCGCTTAAAGACCAAGGGTTTACCACTGAAATTGTGCCTGCCTTCTATGCGGTTAAAGAAGCTGTCTTCCCGTTTGCTAAATTCCCAGGTGTCGATCCAATCTTGAGTCCTGAGATGAAATCAACGGGTGAAGTCATGGGTGTTGGCAAAACCTTTGGCGAAGCATTCTACAAAGCCATCATCGGTAGTAACGAGCGCTTGCCAGGTCTACCAACTGAAGGTGAAAATAAGACAGCCTTTGTCTCAGTACGTGATAGCGACAAAGCACAAATTGTACCTATCGCTCGCCAGCTCGCTGACTTTGGTTTTGACATTGTCTCTACGAGTGGTACGCAAAAAATACTGAGCGAGGCGGGTATCGAATGTAAGCAAATCAATAAGGTGACTGAAGGTCGTCCACACATCGTTGATGCATTGAAAAATGGTAAAATTGACCTTATCATCAATACTACCGAAGGCAAGCAGGCGCAAGAGGATTCATTCTCTATCCGCCGTAGCGCACTGCAAGGCAAAGTATTTTATGTCACGACATTGGGTGCTGCAGATGCTATTTGCAAGTCTTATTCAATTAACTTACCGTTTGAAGTTTACAAGCTACAAGATTTACACGAACAAGCAAAGACTATTGCTTAGTTCTATTGACTTGACTGAATAATTTCAGTAGATTAAGCATAACAGTCAAGCTAATGTAACTGCTCATGCAAAGTTTCGCATGAGCTATTATATAACCGTAATAGACAATACCTTTAAAAAGATAAACCCCAAAAGCATAGTGGCCAAACTGCGACTATGCTTTTTATTACGTAAAGTTAAGGATGCAGCATTTGAGCGCTAAGACGCTCATACATGACTGTCCGTTTGCTTATTACACAGTTTGAACCTCACACTTTTTTATATCTCATACCCATTGCAATAAAGCTAGCACCATCTCGGCATGAGGTGGTGTGGTGTTATTGGTTTAAGGAAAAAAATATGCAACGTTATCCCATGACTCCGCAAGGACATGCGGCTTTAGAAGCCGAATTAAAACAGTTAAAAAGTGTTGACCGTCCACGCATCACAGCATCTATCGCTGAAGCTCGTGAACATGGCGACCTAAAAGAAAATGCTGAATATCATGCCGCGCGCGAACAACAAGGTTTCTGCGAAGCGCGTATCCGTGATATCGAAGCCAAGCTAGGCGGTGCACAAGTTATCGATCCTACCACCCTACCAAAAGAAGGCCGTGTGGTATTTGGCGTTAGTGTTATTATCGAAAATATGGATACCGAAGAAGAAAAACAGTACAAAATCGTTGGTGATGACGAAGCAGACTTCAAAGTTGGAAAAATTTCTGTCAACTCGCCAATCGCTCGTGGTCTGATCGGCAAGTCTGAAGGCGATGAAGCCCGTATTGAGACGCCAAAAGGCGTGGTTGAATACGAAGTGATGAAAGTGATATACGATTAATGTGACAGGTTTTTATAGCTATAATTTATGACTGTTTAATTAAAAAACCTTTGTTCTTAATCATGCTGTAAAAAAGACAAAACAGCTGTATACAATTTTATCTTTCTACTTAATTCGTTTTAGCGCATAATTGCGTAAATCTAACGCATATCATCATGCAGATTTATCGCGCTGTTAACGAAAAATAATGATGGCTGAATATAGTGAGTATTGGCTATTATCAGTACTAATACCCTCGTTATTTGACATGTTTAATAGTGTCATTTAATGGGGGTTTTTTATGTAATATCTGTCACAAATCTTAGGGCGTGTCCTCATTTTAAAAATGATGATAAAAATAAGATAAATAGCAGTCAAACAAGGAACATAGCGCAGATAATATCGAGATATTAGTCAGCTATTTGACGCTGTTTGGCAAGATTTAGCCGTTTTTAACTCATTTAGATAACTATCGATTGAATTGAGGACACGCCCTAGTATATATCAGGACATATCCTAAATATTTGAAAACTTAGATTAACACACCAAGTGCAACGCTAATTAATATTATAGAACGCCTGCATAGGCGTCTTAAACCCTAATCGTTTTCTTGGTCTGTTGTTTAATTTGTTCTCAATGTCCTGCATCTCATCATCAGAGACTTGTCTAAAGTCACAACCCTTAGGCAAGTACTCTCTGATAAGGCCG
>NZ_RRYV01000122.1 GCF_014861395.1 Psychrobacter sp. FME13
GGGTAATAACTGTCGCCTTAGACACCGATTAAGACGAGCGGTTAGAAAAACCTGTTGTTTCTCTAAGAAGCTCGATAATCACTTCAAAGTGTTTGATATGGTGTTCTTTTACATCAATTATGGCTACGTCTGATGCCAGCATACTTTTTAGAACACCACCAATCTTTGATATACTGAACGATTTTCGATAGAGCGTCGCCTAGAGTATTTCATCAATTTATCTCATGTTAATGCTCATAATCTAATTGGTGACACACCCTAGAGTAGACAGCATAAAGATCGGGTTGTGATTTGGCAAATGTAATTAAGAACAAGCTATTAAGTACATAAACGGGCAAATCAGTCATACTAAAATACCGTTCAAACAGCAGAAGTGATAAAAGGCTAATTCGATGATGTTATATGTGTGGTTTGTGATTGCAGGAGCATTCGCTGGCGTCAGTGCTGGCTTGTTTGGCGTTGGCGGTGGCATGATTATCGTACCGGCACTGGTGTGGATTTTTACTGCCTATGGATTTTCACCAGAGGTTATTACCCATCTGGCGATTGGTACCTCACTGGCAACAATCGTTGTGACCTCGATTAGCTCACTCACAGCTCATAATAAGCGTGGCGGTGTCCGCTGGGAAGTGTGGCGAAAGATGGCATTGGGCTTGGTCATCGGTAGTTTGGTCGGCGCTGGTATCGCGGATATGATCGATGGCAAATTATTACAAGCCATTATCGGGGTTGGCGCGCTATTGGTCGCGTTAAAAATGCTGTTTTTTTCTAATAAAGAACAGTTGGGCAAGCCGCTGCCACCTGCTGGTATTCAGTTTGGTGCTGGTACGGGCATTGGTATGGCGTCTTCTATCTTCGGTATTGGTGGTGGTAGTTTGACTGTGCCGTTTTTGAATTGGGCTGGACTACCGATGAAGCAGTCAGTCGGTACGTCTGCGGCATGTGGTCTACCAATTGCATTGGCTGGCGCGGCAGGGTTTGCATGGTTCGGTCAAGACGTGGTCAATCTGCCTGAGGGCACGATAGGGTTTGTCCATATCACGGGATTTTTATGTATTTCAGTGGCTAGCTTTGCGATGGCAAAAGTCGGTGCCAAGCTCGCTCATGTATTGCCTGCCGCTATGCTTAAGCGAGCGTTTGGCGTGTTGTTAGTCTTTGCTGGTGGGCAGTTGTTATTGAGCGGGATTGGGATTATTTAACAGAATCACTGATCATACTGTTAAGTTGATGCAGTTTTTATATAAAGGAGCACAAGTGATAATCATAAGACATCAGGTTTTGAAGCTACTCATAGCCGCTACTGTTATACAAGGACTAACACTACAGCATGCGATTGCAGAAGAATGTACCAAGCCGCCAGTCGATGAAGGTATTTGGGCAAACTGCGTAGAATCAGGCGTCGCTATTGCACAAAAACAAGGCAAATATGGTTTAGTTGATAGTAGAGGAAATGTTGTTTCTGATTATCAGTACGACCATATCAGTAAGTTTTTCGATGGACTCGCTATTGCTACCAAAGAGGGTAAATGGGGATATGTTGATAGATCAGGAAAGCGCATTATTCCTCTTGAGTACGATAACGCTTGGGCGTTTAAGGAAGGTCTTGCTAGAGTTTTTAAGAATGGAAAAATGGGAGTGATTAACAAGTCTAATGAGTTAGTTGTACCTATAATCTATGAGGTGATAGCACCCTTTCATGACAATTTAGCGCTAGTTATTAAAAACAATAAAGTTGGATACATTGATCAGCATAATAAAGTACTTACTACCTTGGATTTTGAAAACGGTCGTAGCTTCGATAATGGTTTTGCATTTGTCCAGCAGTCGGGTAAATGGGGTGCTATAGATACTCAGGGAAGATTGGTTGTTCCTTATATTTATGATGAAATTGAACCGTTGTCTTCAGAAGAAACGAGCGTTTATAAGATAGAAAAAGATCGTATGTATGGATTAATGGATAAACAAACAAAGGTGATACTGCCTGCTAAATATAAGCCATTTTACCTTAGTTATGATGATGACTTGGAAAAGATTTCAAACGATGAGGGTGAGGGTGCCATAAATAGCCAAGGTATTGTAGTTGAACCTATCTATGATGATGTCTATATTCGAGGCAATATAATTATTGCAGAGTTAGCTGACAAGCATGGCATATTTGACAATAAGGGAGAGTTGATTGTTCCTTTTGAGTACGATGGTTACCGCTCTTTAGAAGGAAGTTTAGGATATTTGAAGCAAGGCGATAAAGTTGGCTTATTCAACAGTAACAGCAAGCAGATTACGCCCATAATATTTGATAAACTAAATATAGTGCGAGACACAAACTATAAATATATTGAGGCTAAAATCGATGATAAGTATGGATTTATTGATGATCAAGGTAACAATATTATTGAGATCAAATACGAGAGATGGAAAGCTTATCAGCTCAAAGATGCGTTGAAAAACAACCATAAAAATAATAAATAGGATGTGTAGTGAAAACAATCAAAACCTTTAGTCTATCTGTTATAAGCCTAGCACTTGTTTTTAGCTACTCATCAGGGGCTATGGCTACCGATTCTGATGTACAAGAAGCTAAGCGAGAACTAACTGCTGCGCCAGCAAGGTATCGTGGATGTAATCATATATCACCGACAGAGTGTAAAAAACTATTTCTCAATGAAGAAGTTTACCAGCAGGTTCTTAACAAATATGGCAGTGTACGTAAATACACAAACCATCTGATACAAGTTAGGGGTGATAGGGGCGAGGGTCTTATCGATAGTTCAGGTGAGATAGTCTTGCCTCTAGAGTATTCTTTCTATCCTACGCTTGATACTAGATACGATATTCCTAAACAAGTCGTGACCATTAGTAAAGATGATAAATATGGCTTATTAAATAAATTGGGCGAAATTGTCTTACCTATAAAGTACGATAGGATAGAAGAGATAGATGCTGAAGCAGATTATTTTTATGCTTTAGAGTTGGCAGATAAATACGGTTTGGCAAATAAATATGGCGAGATAATTTTACCTGCACTTTACGATTCTATTAGTCGTCGATTTTATTTGTCGGGTGGGATTTTGAAGAGAGATGAAAAATTTAGCTTAATTGATGCTCAGGGCAAAATAGTCCCATCTACGAGTTACGATAGTTTGAAGCCATTAGATGATGACCTACTATTAGCACGTATTAAAGAACGTTTCGGTGTAATAGATCAGCAAGGTCGAACTGTTGTGCCGTTAAAGTACCAAGAGATATCCTCATTTAATCATAATATTGCGTATGCTCAGTTAGAAGATAAATGGGGTCTTATTGATATTAGTGGCAAGGTGCTTGTGCCGTTTGAGTACGATGATATTGAAGATTTTGATGATAGTTCATATGCCGTCCGACAAAAAGGAAAGTGGGGTGTTATAAGACCAAATGGCACCACCATCATTCCATTAAAATATACTGAACTTCGTAATACGTATGATGGGTTCATTCGTGTAGGTAACGATTATAAAATGGGTATTATCAATTATCAAAATGAAATTGTACTACCTATTATGTATGATTATATTGGAGAATTTGATGATGGTAAATTTGATGTAAGCATCAAAGGAGAATCTTTCAAAGTAGATCAAACTGGTCAAAGGGTAGAATAGTTATCTATTAGCGATATTCAAGCTTGGTCAGTGATATACCCTAAAAATCCACCACAATTTCAGGTAGAATAGCCGCCTGTTTTTGCTAAGTTTACTGATTCTCCATGCGTCTAAAATCCCTAAAGCTGGCAGGCTTCAAATCCTTTGCCAATCCTACTACTTTTACCTTCCGCCATGGCATCACCGCCATCGTCGGGCCGAACGGCTGCGGCAAATCCAATGTGATTGATGCCATACGTTGGGTGCTGGGGGAGACCTCTGCCAAGCAGCTACGTGGTGGCGCGATGAGTGATGTTATCTTTGCTGGTACGCAAGATAAGGCAGCCAAAAGTGTCGCCAGTGTCGAGCTGACGTTTGAGCATACGCAAGATGAGCACACAGGTATTCGCCACGAGTTTAATTTGTACCAAGAGCTGTCCGTTCGTCGTCAGGTCAATAAAGAAGGACGCTCAGATTATTTCATCAATGGCACACGTTGTCGTCGCCGTGATGTGGTCGATGTGTTTTTGGGTACAGGGCTTGGTGCGCGTAGTTATGCGGTGATTGAGCAGGGTATGATTGGGCGTATTGTCGAATCCAGTCCTATGCAGCTGCGTGAGTTTATCGAAGAAGCGGCAGGAGTATCTCGCTATCAAGCGCGCCGCGAAGAAACACAGAAAAAACTAGAAAAAACACAAGAAAACCTAGCCCGTCTGCATGATATGCAAAGCGAGTTGGTCAGCCAACAAAAGCGCCTGTCGAGGCAAGCCGCCAGTGCGCAGCGCTACGAGGAGCTAGCGTTAACGCTTGCTGATATCAAGCAACAGCTCGCTATTCAGCAGCTGTATCAAGCCAAGCACACTCAGCAGCAGCAAAAACTAGCGCATGAACGCAGTGCTACTGAAGTCGCTAGCTTGCAAACTGACTATGAGACGCTAAAAGCGCAGCAAGATAAACTCGCCACACACATCAACCAAGAGCAATGGCTCAAGGACGATGCCCAAAGCGCTCATTATCAGCAGCAATTAAGCTATCAACAAGCTGAGCACGAGCTGAGCGATGCCCAATCACAATTGACCGTGATTGAGCAGCAGCTTACAAGCTTGGATCAACAGCGCACGCAAGCGGTTAGTGAGATTGATCGATTAAAAGCCGAGCAAGCGGAGCAGCAGAATATATTAGAGACGTTGCGTCCACAGCTGACTGAGTTGACGAGTAAACGTGACACGCATAAGCGCAACGAGCAACCGCTACAACGCGCATGGCATGACGCGCAAAACCAGCTGTCACGGCTACAAGATAATGTGCGTACGCTTGAGCAGCAGCAAGCTATTAATAGCCAAGCGCAAAAACGCCATCAGCAAAACCACAATAAGTGGCAGCGCCGCCAGCAAAACTGGCAAAATCTATGGCAGCAATTACAACAGTCCCTGTTACTATCAGCCTCTAACGATAAGGATAACTCTGACGAGCAATCTTCAACGGATATACAAAGCGTACAGCAGACGTTAGAGACCCAAGTTGTAGAATTGAATAAACAGCTACAGCAGATGACGCGCCAACAAGACAGCGTCGATGAGCGTCTGTCTGAACTACAACCGCAAGCGCATGATTTACAGCAGCGCTTGACTGCGCAGCAGCGTGAGTTAAGGGAGTGTGAGAAGCAGCACGCGGTATTGGCAAGTGAGTACGATACCTTGCATCAGATATTGCATCTAAAACCGACAGCTAAACCGCAACAGCAAGCAGCTATTTCTGAAGCCAGTAAGCCAGGAGCTAGTAAGTCAAAAGCCAGTTTAGAAAATAAAGCCAAAAACCGCTATGACGAGTTAGCCATTACCACCTTGCGTGAGCAGATTGAGCTAAGCGCACAAGGACAGCAGCATTCCGAGCTACTCGATAACGTACTATCATTGTGGCTAGACAGCCATGTGTTTACAGCAAAAACTTCTGGCACAGAAAAAGCGCGAAACAGCTCTGCAGACTCCGATAGTCTATGGTGTGAGCTTGAATCTAATCTAACGAATATCATTACCTATCAGACGGCACAGAATGAGCAGGCACATACGGAAGGTCAGTCTTCGGTAGAGAGCGGTCATAGCTTGTGGCTGTCTGCCAATCAAAACAAACCAAATGCAGCGGTATTTATCAATCAGTTGCCAGACAGCTTGATTGATAAAATAATGCCGTTGTCACAGCTGATTACTCAGCCAGTATTGGCGCTGTGGCAGCATTGTTATCTATATATAGCACAATCAGAAGCGAGCGCTCAGCATAGCCTAGAAGCGCTTGCTGATATCTTAAAATCACTGCCACCGTCAGCTATCTTGCTCACCACAGACGGTTGGCTCATCAGTCGTCAGGGGACGATTAACCTGAGTAAATTCACAGGTGCGCAAGCGGGTCAAAGTGACAGTAATAGTCAGTTTTTAACCCAGCGTTTGCAGCAGCGTAATCGTTTGCAAGCATTAGAAGACTTACTTGATGAGTTTGAAACCAAGATAGACACGCAGCAAAAAACCATTACAAAGCACCAACGCGACTATGATGCACTAACGATCAATTTAGAAGAAACGCGAGCACAAGCTGAGCAATTGACCCGTGATAAGCATAAATGTCAGCAGCAGCTCACCACACAGCGCGCCAATGCTGAGCGCTTACAAGCAGACAGCCTACGACTCATGGCGGATAAGTCAGATCTTGAGCAAGAGCAATTAGAGTTAGCGCAGGAGGAGCAAACGCTGATTGATGAGCAGCAGCATATTCAGCATGAACTAGCAGCGCTAACACCACAAATAGCAGAAGCACGAGCATTGAGTCAGCAATTACAAGCTGAGCGCAGTGAGCTCAATCGTAGCCGCCAAGCGGATGATGATGCATGGCAAGCACTACAGTTACGTATCCAGCAGAGTGAGATGCGTTTGGAGCATAGCGCTAGTGGCCTTACGCGAGCGATTGAACAACACGACAAGTCATTGCAGAGTGAGCAGCAGCTAAAAGCGAGTCATCAGAAACAGCAAGATAAGCTACCAGACTTGCAAGCAACATTACAGACGGCGCAGACAGCCCGAGATAAGCAGAAAGTGCTATTAACAGAACGAGACACTGCGTTGGCTGCGCTAAAGCAAGACTATGCGCAGCAGCAGACAGCGTTAGACAGCTTGCAAAGTACGCTACAAGTTCAGCAAGGTCAGCTTGCAAACCACGCTACTGAGTTAGCGCTCAGTATGGCGCGGTTGGACGACGCCAGCACTCATACGCATGACGCTCTAGAAGCGTATTATAAGGTGAGCCATCAATATCAATCGCCATCAGAGTCAGCACAGCATCCGCAGCAAAAAGTGAGCGTTTCAAACTTGCTTGCTGATTTTATCGCGCATGACCGCCGTGTGCGTCCAGATAAAATCGCAGAGCTAGAGTCTGAACGCGCCACGCTTGAGCAGCAGTTAGGCAAAATCGGCCCAGTCAATCTAGCGGCAGTAGCAGAGCTGGCCGAGGTCAATGAACGCCTAGAGCCATTGGCGCAGCAGACAGCCGATATTGCGGCGAGTATGCAGACGCTGACGGCAGCGATTGAGTCTATTGATGAGACGACCAAGACGCTGTTTATGCAGACGCTAGATGCCGTTAATACTGAGCTTGCTAATTTGTTTGCCAAAGTCTTCGGCGGCGGGCAGGCAAGTCTGACATTGAACACGGACGATATGCCAGATAACATTCCTGCTGAAAAGTACAAGTCAGAGCAATGGCGGGCAGGGCTTACCTTAATGGCACAGCCAAAAGGCAAGCGTAATAGTCGCCTTGCTGTATTGTCAGGTGGTGAGAAAACGCTCACCGCGCTAAGTTTGATTTTTGCAATATTTAAGCAGCATCCAGCGCCATTTTGTGTACTCGATGAAGTCGATGCACCGCTTGATGACGCTAATGTCGAACGCTTTACCAGTTTGATTCATGAGCTAGCAGATGATTTGCAGTTTATTTTTATCAGTCATAATAAACTAACGATGCAAATCGCTGATGAGCTAAAAGGCATTACTATGCCAAGTGCAGGTGTTTCTACGTTAGTTAGCGTCTCGCTAGATGAAGCAGCACGCTACATTACTGAGTAACCAAATAAAACTACTGAATAGCCAAATAAATTGATAACTGGCAAGCCGCTGCTAGTGGTATAGTTATAGGCAGTGAGCGACTAAATGGTTACGATGTAACCCTCTCTAAATGTACCACCTGCAATTCGCTACCTTATATCCGTTTTGGCATTTTTTGACTATATATTCAATTATCTATATATTTAGTCGTCTATATGCTTAGTCATCTATTAAGTTAGATACGGTATCAGTGCTGTTCAGTGAAGTGCTTATAGACAGTCGCTCGGCTTGTTTGAATCCAAATGATAGTGAGATTATTATATCGCCAAGGTTATCACGTTACACAATTATGTCAGGCTGACGGTAAACGATGACTATATGATGACGATATTAATTAGCCATGCTAGACTATTGCCAATTATTCCCTCTTGTGTAATCCCTTTTGTCATATATTAGGATGTATTTCTCATGACCGCTATTCAGTTTATATTGATCGCCATTGCCGCATTTATTATGCTTGCAGGGTTGTTTATGGTCATTCGTAGCTTTAAGCGTCGCAAACACGCCGAAACTACTGCGGTCAACTATGATAAAAATGGTATTCCTATCATACCGCGTCATGAACGAAATATTGTCGACCAGCCTGATCTTGATGACACGGTCGCTGGTGAGACCAGTATTGGCCCTGACCGTGAGTATCTAAATGCGGTGATTGAAGAAGAGCCGTTAACCCATAGTGACGCCAATGCCAATATCTTGCAAGGTCAAGGCGCAGCTAACCATGACATTAATGCTTATACGAACGACGCCGAATATGCAGGCTGGCAAGCAGATCAGCAGCGTAGTGACGATGCTGAGTTTGTAGCAGCTGCTGAACAGATGCATATCGAGCAAGAGCCAGACGCGTTTTCTAGCTTGATGTCGGCAACTGAAAGTTTGATGCCATCTATTGATACGGTCGCAGAGCCAAGTTTTGATGATAACAGTCCTATTCTCGATCAGCATTTATCAGAGTCTGTTGATGAAGCGCAAAATGGTCCATTGATTAACGCCAAAGACAATATCAATATTACTATCTTGCCTCACCAGTATCGTGACCGTCCAATCTCGATTATCCGCGGTCGCGATTTATTAAAGCTGATTGATAAGTACGGTTTGCGTTATGGTGCGATGAATATGTTTCATCGCTATGAGCAAAAAGACGGTACAGGCATGCTGTGGTTCAGCATGATGGGCATCACCGATAACGGTATTGCACCTTTTGATCCGCATAGTGTCGCGACCAATACTTATAATGGTTTGGTGGTGTTTTTATCATTACCGCATCCACAAGCCGTGCGCAGCTTTGATAGTATGATGAGTATTGCTTATATGATGGCAAGCGATTTGGACGCGATTATACTAGATGAAGAGAACGAGCCAATCACCCCTGAATACAAGCAGCAGCTACGTAACCAAGTGCGTGACTATGAAGGTTAAAAACTTGAAGGTTAAGAGGTTAAACGATAAAAAAACTGATTAAACCTAATTGATAGCAGTAGCATTAAAAAGGCAAATAGCGATTAACGTTATTTGCCTTTTTTAATGCGCCCTGAACCGCCCCGAGATTGTCGGAGACTCAACTTTCTGAGAGAATACGACAATGA
>NZ_RRYV01000123.1 GCF_014861395.1 Psychrobacter sp. FME13
ATAACAATTGAATTTGTTAATTATTTTATAACATTTTTAAGTAGGATTGACTATATATCTTTGATAAATACGTCGATGACTGCCCTCTTCATATTACCTTTTATGGGTTTAAGTTATAGATAGCCTTTAATATTCAACAACGCTATTTTGTGGTTATTTTGCACTTGCACAAAGATTTTGGGCGCTTGATACGTTATGATATGCCATAATTCACAGTACAGTTGTACTCGGATTTATAAAATCCCTTTTAAACAGTACATCTAGACAATACCTATAGGCAACATCTATAGACAATGTATCGTTTAGTTGTGACAGCTATTATAGCTGCAACAAAAGCATTTGATATTCAAAAATATATTTTCTCTAACACACTGTTTTGACACATTGTGGTTATGAGGGAGTGGTACGCTTGAAATCAAATAATAGAAGTAAACATTTAAAAACGATTATTAGCAGTACTTTAATTATTGGTACTTCATTAAAAATAACTTATTAAAAGTAATCATCAAAAAATCGTTACTTATAAGGAATAGAATATGCGCCGCGTTGTTATCACTGGAGCAGGGATTGTCTCTTGTATCGGACATGATTTAGCCACAGTTACTGACTCTTTGAAGCAAGGACAGTCTGGCATTACGCTTAATGACTCTTATGCTGAGCATGAGTTCAAGTCACAGGTCAGTGGTAGTATTGATAAATCAATACTAGATACCTCTGCTATCGACCGCAAGCTCAAAAGGTTTTTTAGTGATGCCAGTCTCTATGCTTATGTTAGTGCGTTAGATGCTATCAAACAATCTGGATTGACGCTTGATGTCATTGGCCAAAACCCACGTGTCGGAGTGGTAGCAAGCTCTGGTGGCGCTTCAACAGAAAATATTGTCAATGCGGTAGATGCCATGCGCGAAAAAGGCTTACGCGGTGTTGGTGCCATGGCAGTGCCTAAAACCATGGGCAGTTCAGTGTCGGCAGCCCTAGCAACAGGACTTAAAATACATGGGGTTTCTTACTCTTTGTCCTCTGCTTGTGCGACTTCAACGCACTGTATCGGTCATGCTGCTGAGCTGATTCAGCTAGGCAAAGCAGATGTCGTTTTAGCAGGTGGTAGTGAAGCTGAGCATTGGACCCAGTCATGCATGTTTGATGCAATGGGCGCGATGAGTACACAATATAATGATACGCCTAAACAGTCTTCACGCGCATATGACAAAGACCGTGATGGTTTTGTGATTGCAGCTGGTGGCGCAATGGTGGTGGTCGAGAGCTTGGAGCATGCGCAAGCACGCGGTGCCAATATCCTCGCGGAAATCGTTGGTTATGGTGCTAGCTCTGATGGTGCTGAGATGGTTGCGCCAAGCGGTGAAGGCGCGGTACGCTGTATGCAGCAGGCCTTGGCCGAAGCTGGATTAGACAGCGTGGACTATATTAATACTCACGGTACCAGCACGCCACTAGGTGACATCACTGAGCTTAAAGCGATTGCGAAAGCATTTGGTGATGATGTCAGTAAAATCCCTGCTATCAGCTCAACCAAATCTATGACTGGTCACAGCTTAGGTGCAGTTGGCGCACAAGAATTAATCTATTGCTTATTGATGCTACAAGAAGGCTTTATCGCACCAAGTATCAATATTGAAGAGCTAGACCCTGCCGCTGAAGGCTTTGATATCGTCAATCAAATGCGTGAAACGAAGCTTGAGACACTGATGAGCAACAGCTTTGGTTTTGGTGGCACCAACGCCACACTAATCATCAAAAAGTTCGACGCGTAACCGATGCACGTAGAAAACCACAAGACTACTAAGCAGACCGATTCTGCCCTATCGCCAGCTACTAACCCTAGCTGGCGTTTTGGTGATCTGCCTGCTGCAGAATTAATGCCGCATTTACAGCGCTATCTAATAGCACAAGAGTCTAGAGCAAACTGGCAGTTGGTTTGGCTAAACAACGATGGACGGCCTGTCATTGGCCTACTCCCCAAAGTAAGCTGGTCTATTTATTTTAATACTGCTGATAACCAGTCACCTGATACACAATTGGCTACTTATAAAGTGATTCGGCATTGCCGTGATGCAGGTACGAATGAAGCTCAATCTATAACAGCGAAAGCTATAAGCTACGCTGATTGGCAAGATGAGTTGATACAGTATAGTGAGGCTTATGCACCTGAGCTTAGCAATACCATTCATGATGAAAAGCCCTCAACTATAGCCAATATCACTCCATACTATCATCATGGCCTAATAGGGTTTATCGGCTATGATATGTCGGCTTTTGAGCTCAGTCCAGCTGCCAACATTGAACTCGCAGCACAGCCTTGTGCAGTATTGGGTCATTACGATATTTATCTATCACCTAAAAAAAACAGCAAAACCGGTTGGCAGTTAACCGTCAATACCATTACTAATCACTCAGATAAAACCATTAACGATGAGTTGAGTAATAAAGCTGTTATAGCGCTTATCTCATATTTAGACGGACTAGATAAAAAACTGTCTGATAAATCTATCGATAACGATGGCTCTGAGTCATCAGAACCTACTCCTTTAATATTACAAGCACGCTGGAGCAAGTCTGATTATCAACAAGCATTTGACCGCACTCAAGACTACCTAAAGCAAGGCGACTGCTATCAAATCAATCTAACGCAAGAATGGCGTGGTCAGCTCTCTCATAAAACAAGTAATATCCAATCAACATCAAATCTGATTGATTATTTGCCCATGCTATATCGTAATACGCAGGCGCCCTTTGCAGGGTATCTATCGATTAATGGAACAGATGATAGTCTAAACGCTTCTAATATATCTACAAATTCGTTTGAACTGTTGAGCTGCTCACCTGAGCTGTTTTTTACCTTCAAAAAAGATGCTAGCACTGGCAAACATCACATCATCACTAAACCTATCAAAGGGACGCTACCTCGAGGAGTAAGCGCTAAACAAGACTCAGCATTAAAACAACAGCTAACCAATAGTGAAAAAGATCGTGCTGAAAACGTGATGATTGTTGATTTATTACGTAATGATTTGGGTAAATATGCCAGAACTGGTAGCGTAAAAGTACCACAGCTATTTACTATTGAAAGCTTTAGCAATGTACATCACATGGTTAGCACCATCACCGCAGAGCTCAAAGAAAACACTCATCCGTTGGCAGTGTTATTCGGTAGTTTGCCTGCTGGTTCTATCACTGGCACACCCAAAAAGCGCGCTGTCGAGATTATATCCGAACTAGAGACCACACCACGTGGCGCTTACTGTGGCACTCTAGGTTATATGAATTTTGATGGTAGTGGCCAATGGAATGTACTGATTCGTACGTTGCAAGCCAACGCTTTATCACATAGTGATTTGGAGAAAGAAAAACAAGTCAGCTTGTGGGCTGGTGGTGGTATCACTATCGCCTCTAACTGCGATGCCGAATACCAAGAATGTTTAGATAAAGTGGGCAATTTACTATCAGTGCTTGCCCAAGAAAGTCTGAGCAAATAGAACTATAGTCAAAGAACTACTAAATGGCTACAGCGTTACCCTCCCTAAATGTACTACTTGTACAATCTTCGGCCGGCTGCCTTGTATCCACTTTAGACTTCTTTGACTATAGGTATAATTTTAAGAAGTAAATAAAAATAAAGCCTGCTCAACACAATGTTGGCAGGCTTTATTTTTACTAATCAGTATCAATATAGCAAGGACGATTCGTCAATCAGCAGTAACATCCGTATCCGCATGTAATGCTTTTAAGGCATCTATTAAAGACATATTGCTCGATACATGACATCTGTTCGTAATACATATTTAACACCCGATATCACTGGTGCACCTTCATGGAACTGTTGATGTGCAAACAGTAATGCTTGGCCTTTTTTCGGTGTAACAACATAGTTAGGTGTATCGTTATTATACCAACCACCTTGCCATTGATAAAATTTTGTCTCACCACCTTCGAAGTCGTCATTCAAATAAAATAATAGCGTTAAGAAGCTTTTATGAAACTTATCTTGCTCATAAGCACCATCAAAGTGTGGTCTGAACGTTTGGCCTTCGCCATAACGATAGTAACGAAAACGCTCATTCAGCCCAGACAACTCCCATAAACCCTCATCCCACGTTTTTGGTAAATAACACGCCACTTGGTCAAAGAGATTTTTTGCTAAGTCAGCATCATCAAATATGATACGGTCATTATTTCGGACGCTCGTATCTGTTCGAAACTGGTCATTGCCGACCGTAATTTGTGCTTGCTCATACTGCTGCATTTCACTTTTTTCGATGAGTTGCTCGCAGTAAAGATCATTAAAAATATGATCAATAGTACAAATCAATGGTCGATTACGAATTATATTCAAATTTTTCACTTAAGTACTCATAGCTCGCAGCGCAGTCAGTGCACTGATTAAACGCTCATGCTGCTCTGCTGTACCAACGGTAATACGCAAGTACTCATTGATTCGCGGCTTATCAAAATGACGGACGATGATTCCTTGCTCACGTAACGCACTGGCCACAGCACTGGCATCACCATCATTTGGACGGGCAAATACAAAGTTGGCATGTGACGGTAGCACTTGATAATCCAAGGCTGTTAGCTCCGCTGTTAGTGACTCACGCAGATCAATAACTTGCTGACGCGTTTGCTCAAAATATTCAACATCCAAGACACTCGCCGTCGCACCAGCTTGTGCTAACTTATCTAGTGGATAGCTATTAAAGCTGTTTTTCATACGTGTCAACGCTTCAATCAATGACGCATTAGCAAAGGCCATACCCACACGCAACCCTGCAAGCGAGCGTGACTTAGAAAAAGTCTGGGTGACCAATAGATTGTCAAACTCATTGATAAGGCTAATGGCAGATACTGAACCTTCTTCAGTCTGAGCAAAATCAATGTAGGCCTCATCAATAACGATGACGGCATTGGAGTGCTCGTTAGCCAATTTTCTGATATCAGCAAGCGACATTAACAATCCTGTAGGTGCGTTCGGATTGGCGATGATAATACCACTACAAGGCTGACGGTACGCGTCTGGACTAATGCTAAAATCAGCTTCTAGCGCGATTTGCACCAGCTCAATACCAAAGGTATGCGCATACACAGGATAAAAGCTATAACTAATGTCAGGTGCTAAAACAGGGCGCTCTTTTAGGAAAAAGCTTGCAAATACAAGAGCCAACACTTCGTCTGAACCGTTACCTACAAACACTTGATTAAGATCAAGGTCATAAAAATCAGCCAAAGCCTTTCGCAAATCCTCAGATTCAGGCGCTGGATACAAACGCAAGTCATCCGCCTGCTTTGTCAATACTTTAGCGATCGCCTGTCCTACTTTTGGAGAAGGTGGAAACGGATTTTCATTAGTATTCAGTTTGCATAAGTTGTCATGTTGCGGCTGTTCGCCTGGTGTATAAGGCGACAAATTACGTGCTTTAGATGACCACAGTCTGGTGTCTATCTTTAGTTCACTCATAAGTTATCCTATTATTATCCATTTTAATAACTTTAAAACCTCTAAAAATAATAATGCACTATCAATTTATCACATTAGTATCTTCAGTACAGACAGCTACTGATAACGATAGCGTGCTGAACGAGCATGGGCGTCCAAATCTTCACGTTGTGCTAAGATATCTGCTGTTTTGGCCAGTGGCTTACTACCACTTTCACTACAATAAATGATGGATGACTTTTTCTGAAAGTCATACACACCAAGTGGCGAAGAGAATCTTGCTGTACCCGAGGTTGGCAATACATGGTTCGGTCCTGCACAATAATCACCAATGGCTTCTGGTGTATGGCGGCCCATAAAAATAGCGCCCGCATGACGTATATTACCCAATAAAACATCTGGCTCATCAACAGACAGCTCTAAATGCTCAGGTGCAACTCGATTAATTACTGCAGCACCTTCGGCACGGTCTTTAACTAGAATAAGTGCGCCACGATTTTGTAGCGAATCACGAGCGATATCAGCCTTTGGCAACTCTGCCAATGCTTTGTCGATTTCAGCGGCAACTTCAGCTAATTGCTGTTCACTGGTCGTCACAAAAATGGCTTGGGCAATACTGTCATGCTCTGCTTGTGATAACAGATCCATAGCCAGCCAATCAGCGCGATCTTGCGCCTCGCCTTCTGCATAGACCAATACTTCAGATGGGCCTGCGATCATGTCGATACCCACTTGCCCAAACACTGCTCGTTTGGCGGCAGCCACATATTTGTTACCAGGCCCTGTTACTTTATCAACAGCAGGAATCGTTTCTGTACCGTAAGCCAAAGCTGCTACTGCTTGCGCGCCACCAATGGTAAAGACGCGATCTACTTTTGCTAAATGAGCTGCAGCCAATACCAGTGGATTTAGTATGCCTTTCGGTGCTGGTACTACCATGATGACTTCGGCAACGCCAGCTACTTTAGCAGGGATAGCATTCATCAATACCGATGACGGATACGATGCTAGGCCGCCTGGTACATAAATACCCACACGATCAAGTGGTGTGACTTTTTGACCAAGACGATTGCCTAGCTCATCTTCATACTGCCATGTTTCTTGCACTTGACGTTCATGAAATGTCTGTACCCGTGTGGCCGCAGTGGTGAGAGCCTCACGTACATCATCATCCAAGTTTTCAAATGCTTCAGCCAACACTTCTTTAGACAACTCTAACGACTCCATCGTGGTCGCTGGATGCTGATCAAACTGCTGAGTCAAAGCCAATACCACACTGTCGCCATCCGCGCGTACCTGCGCGATAATATCATCGACAGTCTTCAACAAATCGGCATCATTGACAGTTTCAAATGCAAGTAACTCTGTCAATTGACTATCAAAATCGGCATCTTGGGTACTTAATTGGCGCATAACTTAATCCTATATCTGAGCATAAAATGCGGCTAAAAATTAACGATGCAAAAATAAAGCATATTCAACATTTATCATCACTTTAATGACTAACGTAATCACGAGTATACTGAATTTTTATATGCTAACAAGCAAACACAACAAAACCAGTTTAGCATGCTATGTCTACCATAGAGCGCTAAACTGGTTTAAAAATTTGTATAACAATGCTTAATATTACCAATGAATACCACTGGCTTATGAAGCACTAGCAATACTACTTTTAAAGCTGTCTAAAATCGGTTCAAGTAGCGCAAACTTACGTTTATAGCTGACTTGATTGACGATAAGGCGAGATGAGACATAACAAATGTGATCACGCGCCTCTAGCCCATTGGCGCGTAAAGTATTACCAGTATCGACAACATCGACAATCAAGTCACCCAAACCGACTAACGGAGCAAGCTCCATCGATCCATATAGTTTAATCACATCCACTTGCTGACCTTGACTGGCAAAATAAGCACGTGCCACATTGACATATTTGGTCGCAATACGTAGGCGACGATTCGGTAATACGACATCTTTGACACCAGCTGTCATCAGCTTACACTGAGCAATCTGCAAATCTAGCAGCTCGTACACATGATTGGCACCATGCTCAAGCAATACATCTTTACCCGCCACACCAAAGTCTGCCGCACCGTGCTCTACATAGGTCGGCACATCGCTAGCACGTAAAATCAATACGCGGACATTTGGGTTCGATGTTGGAAAAATAAGTTTGCGCGAAGCTTCAGGGTCTTCTAGCAGCTCCACACCAGCTGCACGTAGCAACGGCATGGTTTCTTCTAAAATACGACCTTTTGATAAGGCCAGTGTTAACCCCGAAAACTCATCATTTACTTCATTTAATATACCGCTAGATGGTAATGCTTTGGTAGCTTCAGTCATAATGACATCGTGTCCATGTACAGTTGGCATCCTCATTAAGAGGATTTTTAAATTTTATAACGCTAAACGTTTTGTTTTATGATATCACTAATAAAAACAACTCACACCATGGGAATGAATCAGTCAATATTAATCATTAGTATTGATACGTTCAATATTCACACCAAGCGCACGCAGTTTGTTTTCTACGTCTTCGTAGCCACGGTCGATATGATAAATACGGTCAATTAAACTCTCGCCTTCAGCAGTGGCTGCTGCCATAACCAATGACATAGAAGCACGTAAATCCGTTGCCATGACTGGCGCAGCAGTAAAGTTTTCGATACCTTTTACCACAGCGGTATGACCATCTACTTGAATTGAAGCACCTAAACGATTGAGCTCTGGTACATGCATATAGCGATTTTCAAAGATGTTTTCGATAAACGTACTGGTACCATCGGCAAGACAACTAATCGCCATCAACTGTGCTTGCATATCGGTCGGAAAGCCTGGATGCGGTTGAGTACGAATATCCACCGCCTTGGGACGTCCGCTCATTTGCGCACGAATCCAGTCGTCACCAGTAGTAATCACAGCCCCCATATCTTCAAACTTTTCTAATACTGGGGTTAATAGTAACGCAGAGGTTTTTTTGGCCAACACATCACCGCGAGTCATTAACGCACCAGCAAGATAAGATCCTGTCTCGATACGATCGGGCACGACTGAATACTCACAGCCATGCAAGCGCTCAACCCCTTCAATGATCATGGTCGCTGTACCAATACCGCTAATTTTCGCGCCCATGGCGACCAGCATGTTGGCCAAATCGACCACTTCTGGCTCTAGTGCACAGTTACCCAAAACAGTGGTGCCTTTAGCAAGTGCTGCGGCCATGATGACGTTTTCGGTACCACCAACGGTCACCATATCAAACGAGAATTTACAGCCAATCAGCTTGCCACCTTTTGGCGCTTGCGCTTTTACGTAGCCGTTTTCTACACTAATTTCAGCACCCATCGCTTCAAATGCTTTTAGATGTTGATCAACAGGACGAGAGCCAATAGCACAACCACCAGGTAACGACACTTCTGCTTCACCAAAACGTGCCAGTAATGGGCCTAATACTAAAATAGAGGCACGCATGGTTTTGACCAAATCATACGGCGCATAAAAGTTATCGATGCTTTTGGTATCACAGGTGACAGTGTCGCCCTGTTTTTCGATATTGATGCCCATGCCAGCGATCAACTTAATCAACGTTCGTACATCTTGCAGGGACGGCACATTGTGCAGTGTCGTCGGGGTCTCTGCTAATATCATCGCGGCCAACAATGGCAAAGCGGCATTTTTGGCGCCAGAGATAGTAACTTCCCCTGCGATACGACTACTACCTGTGATTAAGAACTGATCCATAAAAGTGACAACCTAGCTGTGAGTGTGAAAAATATAAATAATTGAAAGTCATAATAAAAAAACTAAGACAATAGGGGCTGTATAGAATTGAGAAAACATTGAAAAAAATAAGCAACGCCTTACTCT
>NZ_RRYV01000124.1 GCF_014861395.1 Psychrobacter sp. FME13
CTTACAACGATCTTGCCTTAGGTGATCCGCGTACATTTATGCTTTCAGCAACGATAGATTTTTGATTTGAGCCAAGGGTTTTATTAATCATATAACTGTTGAAGGCTCAGCCCTGCGTGCTATATAAGTAATAACACGCAGGAGTTTTTGACCTATGAAGTGAGGCTGTACAGCTTCAATGGTGATTTAACACCGTAAACCTAATTCCATAAAAGTATAATTATATGAACTTATTGTATGGTACCCTTAGTTTAACATAATATACATTATGCGAAAACAAACCAACGGGTTTTGGTGATTTATAATAAAGCTTTTATATAGCACTTACAGCGTTCTCATTCTGGCTATCTGCTATCACTAAGTTATAAAATATACGCTGATTAAATTTATTAGCCAGTTTATTCTTGAGAATTTATTTCTGTGTACTGTTACTATAAATAATAGTCTTATTCACGTTAAGGATATTTTTATGACGAAATTATCTACGACCTCAGCATTGAGCATGATGTTTGCATTGCCATTATTATTGGCTGGCTGTCAATCTCAATCTATTATGAGCACGCCGCAGAACATCGTTCAAAATAATACAGATCAAAATAGCATAAATCAAAACAATTCAGGCATCGACACGGCTGTTATAAATCAACAAACACTGGAACAGCAATCCTTACGCATTCAGCAAGCGCTGGCCAATGGCGACTATGCCAGTATTGCTAACGATATCCACCCAACACGCGGCGTTCGATTCTCAATGTATGCGTATATTCGCCCAGAATCAGATAAAGTCTTTAGCCGTGCTCAATACCTACAATATTTACATGAGTCCAATATTCGCTTCACTTGGGGCGAAAAAGACGGCATTGGTGACTTACTTGTCACGCCATTGCCTGACTATTTGCGCACTTGGGTCAATGCAAGCGCCTTTAATGACAACCCTACGATTACCCTTAATAACAGCCAAGCTATGGGCAACAGTATTGATAACTTAAACAAAATATATCAAAACTCTGATTTCGTTGAGTTTTATAGTAGCGGTAGCGAAGAATATGGTGGCATGGATTGGCGTGCGATGCGTTTGGTGTTTGATAGCTATCAGGGAAAGCGTTATCTTGTAGCGATTATTAGTGACCAATGGACGATTTAGAGTATATAAAACGACTAACCTAACAAGCTTATAAGCTGATTGTTAACGGGCATCCTACTCTATCTGCTTGTAAATACAGCATATATTCAAATATAAGTATATATTTTGCAACTCATGTTGTATGTCAGGTTGCATGGTTTTTGATACGGTTGTCGATATGGCTTTTAATAGAAATTTTGTGGATTAGCCCTCTAATGACAACATATTCATAATTAGCTTAATCAAGGTTTCTTTTTGATTGGGGTCAGATTCCGCAACCAGTAAGGTTAATGCTGCAAGCCCGGTATTATTGATAACCATGTCACCTTTGTCATTTAGCAACCGATGGTTACGGTGTAAAAAATCCACGAACAAAAAAGCACCGCTGCGTTTATTGCCATCGGTAAAGGGATGGTTTTTTACCATAAAATACAGTAGATGCGCCGCTTTACTCTCGATAGTCGGATACGCAGGCTCACCAAAGACCGTTTGCTCTAAATTGCCCAATACACTGTCCAAGCCATCACCACGAGGCTTAGCGAATAATTCAGTTGCCTCACCCCTGTCTATCAGCTGCGCTTTCAAATTCGTCAGCGCTGCCATCGCCTCAGTCGTATTGGGGAGTATGCCACCATCTTGTCCTGCGGGACTGTCAAGCAAACCTTCATCATAGCGCTGTAACCATAAAAACGTCTGCGTATAACGGCTGATAATCTCAACCAGTCCGCGTCCTTCATCGGTTTTTAGCTCGGGGCTTTGCGCAGTTTTTTTGATTAGATTTAACGCTTGTTGTAGCTCGCTTGAGTTTTTATCGAAGCGTTGTTGATTGAGCGTATAACCTTGTACCAAGTACTCACGCAGACGCTGCGTTGCCCAACGTCTAAACTGCACTCCCTGAGGAGATTTGATGCGATAACCTACTGATATAACCACATCTAGGTCATAAAAGGTTACTGGACGATCTGAATTTGCAATATGCATTTTTTGCATATTGCTTTTTTCAGCGATTTCTTCATCGTTTATGGCGTTATTAATATGGCGAGAGATCACTGATTGATCGCGGCCAAACAGCTCAGTCATTTGTGCTTGTGACAGCCAAACTGTCTCTTGCTCAAAGCGCACATCTACTTGCGCCTTTCCATCAGCACTTTCATAGATCTCTACTGTTGCCATATCGTCATTTATCGCAGTAATCATCTCAGTTTTTTAATCCTAATATATACGTTCATACTGTTTTAGAGAAAGCTTCAAGAATTATTTATAGTGGCGTCTGACGAAAGAATTTGACCATGATGTCATAAATATCCGGATAAGCATCAATCAGGTTTTGCGGTGTCTCAAAAAACACCTCACTCAATACTGCAAAGAATTCTGCTGGATTACTCGCACCATAACGATCTAATCCCGACTTTCGATGAACTTGAAAGTCTGCAAAATCTCGCGTCATCACCTTAGTCCACTGAGTGCGATCAGTATCATGCTGCAACGGTGGAAAGCCATTGGCGCTGCCATTCATCATATCGAGCTTATGAACAAACTCATGAATGACGACATTGTGCCCATCACGCTCACCTGAGTGTTTGGCATCTTTCCATGACAAGATCACAGGTCCACGTAGCCACGCTTCTCCGCTACGGTGTTGACTACCTTGATGGACGATACCGAACTCATCCACCGTGGTTGTGTCGCTTTTGTATGAGCTGGGATAAATGATAATAGATGACCAGCCAGCATACCACTCAAGGCTTAGGTTTAGAATCGGCAAACAGGCTTGCAAAGCAATCGATTGTCTAACGGTGTCAGTCACCTCAAACCCTTGAGCACCGGTGATAGATTTATCAGCCAAAAACAACGTTGTAAGATCAAGTTGTAAGATCAAACAGTCGCTTCATCTCATCTTCATCTAGTCTATCAAGTATTGCTATACGCTTGGCAGCTTGCACCCAATCAGTGGTACTAAACTCACTATTATCCAGTATGCGCTGCTCGCGCCAGTCTTTTATGAGGTTAAACATATACTTTTACCCTACATCCATAAGATTATGAAAACAACAATAATTAGAAGAACATCAAAAAAGACGATAATACTTATAAAAACAAATACTTAGTTAGACATTCCTACTTCTTGCAAATAGTTATACAGACCTTCTGAAAATTGTCGATACCCTGCGGTATTGGCATGGATTTTATCAGATTTCAACGCATCGTCTGACAGTATCTTTGACCAGCCATTGGCATATAGCGGCACCCCTTCTGATTCGGCAATATCTTCATAAATAGGGTTGTCACTGGCTTTGCCAAACAGCGCACTGGCACTGAAATAAGGTTGTGAGATCAGCACGACGGGGATATCAGCCGATTTTAACTGATTGATAGTCGCTGTGATATTGGCAGTTGTGGTATTGGGAGGTAACTGCTGCAACACATCATTGCCACCGACACTGAGCAATACCAAATCAGGATTTTGATTAATGACTTGATCCGTTCGTGCCAGCACATCAGCAGAGGTATCACCGTTAACCCCTTCATTCACCAGACGCCATTTCGTCATGGTTGCCAAGACCGCAGGATAAGCTGTCTCAGGACTGGCACCATAACCATACGTCAGTGAATCGCCTAAAGCAATCACTGTGCTACCCGTAGGCAAAGTCGCTTGTGTTGGTTCATTAGCACAACCATTCAGAGCAATAGTAGTAATCCCTATACTTGCCAGCCCTAACATTTGCTTACAAAACTTCATGTCTACCCTCTCGTCCTATTACTTACTTCAGTACACACTTATCAATACGTTATCAGTGCACTGGCTCACGTTTGATTAAATTTATTACAATTTAGTTAAACTTATTTAAAACCTATTGTCTAACGCTTGTTGTATGTTACTCAGTATACGTTGTATAGTTTAAATCAGACACGGACTGTTTTTTGGGTATATTGTACAGACTGGTCTACCCATAACAGTGGAGAGGTTACCTAGAATACGTGAGGTCGTTATGGAGCAAAAATCATCTCAATCCCAAAATCAAGGCAAAACGCAAAGTCAGACACAGAGCGCGGCTACCACCAAAGCAGCCGTTAAAGACCGACTGCAAAAACAACCATCCGAAACGCCCAGCCCGCCTAAGATATTTAACGAATTACAAGACAGTAAAGGTCAATATCGCCCTGTTGCTAAATCTGTTGGCAATTGGCTAAATGACATCAACCTCGATTCCCTCAACCATTTAAACGAACAAGCCGCTGACATATTTTACCGTAAAGGTGTGACATTTACGGTGTATAGTGATGCCAAAAATATTGAACGAATGATTCCGTTTGATATCATTCCGCGTGTCATCTCCGCTAGCGAATGGCAGCAAGTAGAGGCTGGATGTAAACAGCGCATCACTGCCCTCAATGCTTTCTTGCATGATATCTATCATGACCAAGCTATTATGAAAGAAGGGGTTGTCCCCGATGCTTATGTCTATGCAAGTGGCTGCTATGAACCATGGATGATGGGTATTGAGCTTGACAAAGCTATCTACTCACATATCAGTGGTATCGATTTAATCCGAGACGAATCTGGCAAATTCTGTGTATTAGAGGACAATCTGCGCACACCATCTGGCGTCTCGTATATGTTAGAGAGCCGCAATATATCAGAGATGTTATTGTCTGATATATTTGAAGACACACCCATCTTAGGTATCAGTGATTACCCCAAACGTCTCAAAGCCTGTCTAGCCAGCTCTACCAGCAAATACGACCCACAAATTGTTATCTTAACCCCAGGGCGTTTCAACAGTGCTTATTATGAGCATGCATTTTTGGCACATGAGATGAATGTGCCGCTGGTTCATGGTTATGATCTAATCGTCGAGGACAGCAAGGTTTATATGCAGGGGATTCGCGGTAAGGTGCAGGTCGATGTTATCTATCGCCGTATTGACGATCCTTATATTGACCCACTGGCGTTTTCTTCCAATTCTATTTTGGGCGTGTCAGGACTCATGAGTGCTTACCGTTCTCGCAACGTGGTCATTGTCAATGCACCGGGAACTGGCGTCGCCGATGACAAAAGTCTCTATCCATTTGTCCCAGATATGATTGAGTTTTATTTGGGTGAAAAACCCATCCTGCCAAATATTGAAACCTACCAATGCCGCAAACCTGATGATCTTGAATACGTGCTCGCCAATCTGGGTGATTTGGTGGTCAAAGAAACACAAGGCTCTGGTGGCTACGGTATGCTTATAGGACCAACATCGACCAAACAAGAGATTGAAGATTACCGTGTGCGTCTGTTAGAAAACCCAGCGGGGTTTATTGCCCAGCCGACGATATCACTATCTACTACCCAACAGCGGTCAGTGATGGTATTGCACCAAGACACATTGACTTACGACCTTTTATATTAAGCCATGGTGATGGAACCGTCGATATCGTACCAGGCGGCTTAACACGAGTGGCGATGGTTGAAGGCTCATTGGTCGTCAACTCCTCACAAGGTGGCGGCATCAAAGACACTTGGGTTATCGATGACAGTAACTTAAAGTCTTCCACCAAAAAAACAAACTGCAAGTGCTCGCCTTTATCATCAGACGTCAACACCTCAGATCACGCCAACTATTATGATCGTGTCCAGCCGCTAGAAGCAGGCTATGAGATGCTAGACGATGCACCGATGATACTACTACTCTCCACCGCCAGTTATCTCATATGGCTAGGTCGATACAGCGAGCGGCTGTATTACTATGATGATGTCATGAAAAAACTGGTCAAAGATAATTTTAAAAAATCACAGCTTAAGCATTTAATCAGTCACTTAGGTTTTAATGCAGATATAAACGAATCGTCTAAAACCATGAAAGCACAGATGATGTCTGATTTGGAGCGAAACATCATACCGAACATCGTTCAATCGATAGATGACAATGTACAGGAAGCAAAAGGCGTCATTGGTAAAGACACCGCTGAGTTATACAACTTGATTAAGCGTCTCTCAAGTGCTGGCACTTATCGGGCTGCAACCTTGCAGCTACATGCCTGTAATGCCGCTATGAAACAAGAGCATCCGACAGTGACTTGCTTTTGGCAATTAGGTCGTCATTTTGAGCAGCTTGAGCGGGCTGTGCTATTAGAAGAGGACTCAATAGAAGTCAGTCTTGAATTTAAGTATTGGATCAATGAGTTGCCGGAAAACACGCGCTGGCGCGAGCTGACACGTTTGGCCAACCAAATGATTCGATCGAAGAAATTTAGCGATTTTGAGCTGATTAGTAAAGAGTTTAATATCATTTTGCGTCAAGGTGTCTAGGCATGTCATCAATTAGCACATTGATGCAATTTAAAGCTTTAAAATGGCTAAACTTTCGTTAAACGGTGTCAAAACGCTTGTCAATATATTCATATTCACTGCGAGTTTTTCCTTGTTTAGCATCAATTTATCTCATTTTAATGCTCATAATCTAATTGGTGACACGCCCTAGCCATAAAATGATGAAAAGCGCTAATGATATAGTCAATTTAATAGTATTTAAAAACAAAACAAGGCAGGCACGTAAAAGCATTAACAAGAACAAACTAAGCGAGCCTGATCCTGTATTCGATTTATATGAGATTGATTATACATATGAAATAAACAGAAAATAGGAAGCTATCATGAAACTTCAAATCAGCCACCAAACCAACTATTATTATTACGGTGAGCTTGCACAGCGCAGTGTCCAATATATACGCATGACTCCAATGCAGATGCCTCATCAAATTATCCATAAATGGGAAGTAATGCTCCCTAAAGTGGCAACCAATCAAAAGGATGGGTTTGGTAATGACTGGCTCACGCTAAGCCGTAATGAAGCGCATAATAATTTGCAAATGCAAGCATCCGGTATCGTTGAAATCGATATAGAGACCAAACGTTTAGAGGATATGGCTCATGTCCCCTACCTACTGTTTACCGTACAAACACCTTTGACCAAATGTTCACAAGAGATGCGCGATTTTGCCGCGCCCTATCTAAAAAACCCCACCCATGACAGTCTCAAATCGATGGCCAATGCACTTATCATGAAAATGCCGTTTGTGAAAGATGTGACTCATGTAGGTACGACAGCTGCTGAGTCTTTTGCAACGAGCGCTGGCGTATGCCAAGATCACACTCATGTGTTTTTGGGTTGCTGCCGTGATCAGCATATTCCAGCCCGCTATGTGTCAGGCTACCTGTATGACGATACCGAAAACCATATGGCAAGCCATGCGTGGGCAGAGGTTTGGCTAGACGGCTACTGGTATACCTTTGATATCTCCAACCAATTGTTTCAACCAAGCTCTCACGTCTACGTCGCCATTGGTAGAGACTATTTAGACACAGCTCCTGTCCGCGGTGTCAGAATGGGCGGCGGCTATGAGAACCTTTATAGCCAAGTGCTAGTCAAACGACTATCATAGGACAATCATTAACGACTCTACTTTACGATTACTATAGCCAATCCACTATAAGAGAGTTACAACGTTAACTTCGGTTATCTTGTAACTCTTTTAAATTAAATCAATTACAATCAGGATGTTTTATGACTTATTGTGCTGCCATTCGCCTAAGAGAAGGCATGGTTTTCGCTAGTGACACGCGCACCAATGCAGGCGTTGATCATATATCAACCTTTAGAAAGTTATATCAGTATGGCATTGAAGGCGAACGCGTCATGGTACTACAAACCGCAGGCAGTCTAGCCACCTCACAAGCCGTATTTACCAAGTTGCAGAATGATATTGACCAGCGTTATGAAAGCAACCTCAATACCGCACTGACGTTATTTGATGCAGCCCAAATGGTAGGCGAATGTATGCGTAACGTGATGAATCATGCAAAACAAGTTGCCAACGATAATGATGGCAGTCGGTTTACCAGCTCGTTTATGTTGGGTGGTCAAATAAAAGGCCAGCCGCATGAGTTATATATGATTTACCCTGAGGGTAATTGTATTAGAGCCACCAAAGACACACCATTTTTTCAGTTAGGCGAAAGCAAGTACGGCAAGCCTATTCTAGATCGCTCGGTCACATACGACACCGATATACAGCATGCCGCACGGGCCTTGATGCTTTCATTCGACTCAACTATTCACTCAAACTTGTCAGTGGGTATGCCGATAGACTTTGTGATCTATAACAGTGACAGCTTAGAGATGCCTGAGGGTCGCCGTATCGATGAGAGTGACGATTATTTCAATCAAATTCGTCGTCAATGGTCAAAGTCGCTGCGTAATATATTGGTCGAGCTGCCTGAATATCCTGATAATTATTGGAATAAATAGTTCAGTGAGTCGTAAGACCTCAAGCAGGCAATAAAAAACCGGAGTAGCGCTGAATAAACAGCTCTACTCCGGTTTTGTTTTAAAGGCCTTGAATGTCATTATAATCATGATTCATTCAGTGTTGTGTAATCTACCTCATGACCTGGTACATGGAAGACTCACTGGACTGCACCTAGATAAAGGCCCTAGTGCATTAGCTCAATCACGATTGCGTGATTGCGCCAGCGAGCTAATGACACTAGGGCCTTTATCTAGGTATTAGCAGGACTGAAACAGTCTTCCTTGGGTAAAATGTAATGGCTTGACTCGTGGACGACGCAACGTCGCCCCTCACCGTAAACGGTGAAACGCTAAATCTCACAACCCGTTAATTCTGCCTTATAACAGTAAGTACTGTCAATACATAATTAACAGGTTTCTTTCGTTGCGACATCTGTTGTCGCTAGCTATTTATTTTATGACTTAGATTAACACACCAAGTGCAACGCTAATTAATATTATAGAACGCCTGCATAGGCGTCTTAAACCCTAATCGTTTTCTTGGTCTGTTGTTTAATTTGTTCTCAATGTCCTGCATCTCATCATCAGAGACTTGTCTAAAGTCACAACCCTTAGGCAAGTACTCTCTGATAAGGCCG
>NZ_RRYV01000125.1 GCF_014861395.1 Psychrobacter sp. FME13
TATTCTAGCAGTTACTCTCTATTTATGAGTGTTCTTATTTATTGGGGGGATTACCATATCAAAGCGAAAAAAAGTCCGATTAATGTCAACATGCTCATTAACGTACGCTTGAACGATGTAGAGAAAAAAAATGACCAGACACTCTCCTTGCAACTGAATCATCTAGATTTAAATAAAGAATTTAAGGTGGATACCCAAGCACTGATTTTAGCACTAGGCTACGAATATAAAACACCAGAATTTATCCATTCTATCTCTGAAAAAATCAATAGAGATGACACGGAGGGGCGTTATCAAATCGCTCGGAACTATAGCATAGATGATGACGAAACTATCTTTGTGCAAAATGTTGGCTTGTATTCTCATGGTATCTCTGTGCCGGATCTCGGCATGGGATGTTATAGAAACTCGATCATCATCAACCAAATATTGGGTGAAGAATATTATCAAGTAGAGAAAAAAATAGCGTTCCAAGACTTTCTACCCAAAGCATTACAATAGCCTTACTATAATAAAGAGAGCTTGATATGCCAAACCTATCGCAAATATTGCCAAATAATTATGAAAAAAAAATAGCGGACACAGTATATGGACTAAGGCAAATTCAATACCCCGACGATATGCCACTGATATATGACTGGATGCATAAAGAACACGTTATCCCGCAATGGCAATTAAATGAGCCGATGCCTAAACTACTGGCCTACTATGAAAAGATGATTGTAGACGACCATCAAAAGCTTTATTTCATAACGATAAATGGTAGGGCTGTGGGGTACATTGAAGTGTATGAAGCGGCCCGAGATCGTGTCCGTTTATATTATGATATTAAGGCGGCAGATATGGGCTTTCATATCCTACTAGGAGAAACGGACGTCGTCGGTAAAGGCTATGCTAAACCCATTATACGGTGCCTAACGGATTTTATATTCCAAAACAGTCGCGCTCGTAAAGTTATCGTAGAGCCTGATAGCAAGAATAAACCCATGTCGAAGATCTTGAACGCTTTGTCTTATGAGCCTCAAGGTGAGCTTGATATGCCCGAAAAAGTGGCAATGTTATATTTTTGCTACCGGGACACTTTCTATAACGCTCAAAATACGTCACCGGTAAGCGCTTAAGGCGTCATCAATGATAAAAAACGTAGGGTACAAAAGGAAAGCATGACGACATATGATATGTATTGTTTACCGCCAGCAGGGAGTAGCTCTATGTTGTATAGCGCTTGGCAAAAACTACTCCCAAGCTATCTTAATGTGATACCAGTAGAATATCCAGGCCATGGTATTAAAATGAGCACGCCATTATGCGATTGTCCAGACGTTCTTGCCCAAGAAATCGCTGAAAATATCAATCGAGACGTTAGCAAAAGACAGCACTCTTTTGCACTTTTTGGGCATAGTTTGGGAGCAGCGTTACTCTGGAAAGTCATTAATTATTTAGATGCGTCTACTCGCCCCTTTCTTAGTCTCATTATCGTCAGTGGTAGACCAAGCTATCAGCATACTCGGCATATGCCACTCAAGCATTTATTAACGGATGAGGAGTTAATTGAGGCATTAACGCATTATAACGGCACACCAAAAGCAATTCTTGACAACAAAAACACCTTATCTTTCTTTTTACGTATTTTGCGTAATGATTTTTTAGTGAACGATAGATTATTAGCAGACAATCCAAAGAAGACCACCGTGCCGCTACTGGCATTATATGGCGATGACGACACGGATATAGCTGACAAGACCAAAATGGATGCTTGGTCAGCTTATAGTGAAAACTGGCTAGGAAGTTACGTTTTTGCAGGCGGTCATTTTTATTTTAACAATCGTGAGGTGTGCAAAGAGATGCTACAAATAGTCACTTATGCCATTGAGTATACAACAACTACCATCTGATATATCGAACCGTATATAAGAACGCAGCATAAGTACCCAATATAAAAGCTGGTATCCGCCCAGCATTTAGTAATAAACCCCTATCGCCTTATTTTTTGAAGCCTATTTAAAATGACAGGTAGTGTTCTAAAAAGTATGCTGGCGGGAAAATCTCATAAAAAATCCGTGCTTCTTTCTCTGGTTTTGCAAGGCTTTCAAAGCATTAAAAGTTGTTCAAATTTTAAGCAGCATACTTTTTGATACACCACCAAATGACAAACTCTACCATCATTAAACCTATTTTAAAGCTTGCTATTCCATTGATACTCATACAGCTTTGCCAAGCCTCGCTCGGTATCGTTGATGCGATGGTTGCTGGACAATATAATTATAAAGATCTAGCCGCCGTGGGTTTAGGCAGTGCCATATGGACACCTGTCTTTCTTTTTTTTACGGGTGTGTTATATGTCTTTGTTCCTAAATTTGCCGCCCTTAACAATACTGTTGATACCAATAACGCCGATGCCAATAACATTTATCACGGCAATACACATATAGCGGCTCAAAAGCTCTTTTTACATGCCAAAAACGTTGCTTTTTGGCTGTCTATTATTGGATTCGTAATCATTGAACTATTAGCCTTTTCAGTCACTTGGTTTATTCAAGATGACGAGGTCAGTTTAATCACGAGAAATTATTTAATGTTTGTTGGCCTTGGGATGCCAGGTATTATTCATATGCTTATGTATAGAATAACGGGTGAAGGGAATAGTACCCTAAAACCTATTGTTTTAGTGAGCTTTCTACTGGTTATTATGAACGCTTGTCTGAATGTTATTTTTATCCATGGTTTTTTAGGGTTTCCTGAAATGGGTGGGATGGGATGCGGACTGGCGACGGCAGTAAGTGGGTATATCGCTTGTATGTTTTTAAAAAAACAGATTACTCAACAGTTACCTTGGGTTGCCAGTGCTGGTCATTCGGTCTCTGGTAATAATGTTTCTGTAGACAAACAAGATAGTAAACGCTTACTCATAGAAGGATTGCCCATTGGTTTTTCTTTTTTACTCGAAGTCATGGCGTTAACCGTGTTGGCTTTTTTAATCTCCACCTACAGTATTCGGCACATTGCTGCGCATCAAATTGTTTTAAACATCACCTTGGTTGCGTTTATGATTCCTGTGGCTATTGCGAATGCAACAACGATTCGCATCGCCTACTTTAATGGTATAGCGGATGCGTCAAACGCTGCAAAAGTGGCAATATTCACCCTGTTGGTTACGGTGGTGTATGCAACGATTATGGCCGCCTTATTAGTCGTTTACGATGATAAGATAGTGGGCTATTTTACCAATGACGATGGCGTAAAAGAGATAGCCACCATTCTGATGACATATGGCGCTGCTTTTCAATTTTTTAGTGCCATGCAAATGCTCATCAGTGGTGTTTTACGAGGTTTTGAAGATTTCGTAAAACCCTTATTGGTGATACTTATCAATTATTGGCTATTTATTGTTCCCATCGTTATCCTCTCTATTAAATTTAATTGGATAATGAGACTGTGCGTTGAAGACATATGGTTATTAATGGTAGTGGGATTGGCGGTGTCGTCATTTGTTCTTGCCATAGTATGCCGAAGAAAGTTTAAACATATACAGCTAGGCAGCTAGGCTGGACTAGCCGCCTAGCCATATCAATCAGTAGTGGCTTTCCAATATCCTTTAATATGGTTCTGCTTGCCAGTTAACTGGCGCTCATTACGTAAATAATGACGCACGACTTTACACGCCTTGCTTTCAAACGCGCCCCATACCCCGTCTATAGACTCAATATCTTTTAATATCTCAAGGGTTTTTAATCCTTGTTGATTATATGGGCTGACAATACGATGAATAGTCGCTCCTACCGGAAATTCATTATCGTCAAAGTAATCTTGTTCTAACGGTTGTTGACTTAAGATAACAATATGAGGCGGTATATCGTTTTGCCAAAAGTCCAGAATACCCGCCAAAGCAGGATAAGCCGTTTCATCAGCAATTAACACCGTTTGCCCCTCCTGTAAATGCGCGTGCTTGTCATCGGTTTCTGTACGACTAAAAACAATATCGCCCAAATTTACTGTTTCAATCCATAAGCTACCTGCACTATTTCCATGCGTGAACACATCCATATAACCTTGATTATTAAAATCAGATTTTTTACTCTTCCAAGCCGAGCGTAGTGTGTACAGACGAATATCTTTATTGATGGTTTTTACAATCTTTTGCCTTCTATCACTAGATACTTTTTTAAGCAGCCATAAGAATGCTTGATTGCCTCGTTTTTTTACTTGTTTGTTAACCTGTTCTTTTATGGAGGTGGTTAGCGAGGTGGTTTGCTGCTTGTCTGCTACTGTCTGCTGAAGGGGGAGGGTATTCAGTACTTTTAGTATCATTCCATAAGCATAGCCGGCATAATTTTCTGGTAGCGGTGTCTCACTATGTAGCGTCAACCGCGTCATGTTTGGCGTTAATTTTTGTTTACCAATCACCTCAAAGTAATGCTTTTTATTACCTGTTAAATCGCGACCTTGCTCCGCCATCGCAGTATATGCCAAATAAAGCACCTGTTCTTCTAAATCACCTTCAAGTTTAAAATCGACAAACAACTCTTGGGCTTTATTATTTACCTGTGCTGATATCAGCATCCCTTCTTTATAAATATCTATAATAAGAGGATTTGTAATTGCTAAATCGGGGTAATAATACGCTGCAATCGCTTGTACTTCTTCGATATGGTCTTGATTAAGATGCTCGATGATGTCTAACTTGGCATCTATATCTGCTATCGGCGTAAAGGGGCGGGTGGCTGGCATAAGGTAACCTGTGCTGTGCTAGTGAATAGAATTTAGGGTTTATTAAACAATTAACGGACCCTAGCGTAATAGAAGAAAATGTGTAGAAGCGATACTATAGTTGCCCACCCTTAAAGAGTTACGATGTAAGACTCGCTTAGCCTACTACTGTAGTACTTGCAATTATCTGCCGTGTACCACTTTTAAGGTTGATTAAGACTAAGGTCTGTCTAGGGCATGTCTCCAATTGGATTATAGAGATAAAAATGAGATAGATTGTTGTCAAACGCGAATAATTTCGCAGTTAATATAGACATATTGACTACGAATTAGACAAAGTTTGGCGGTAATATAGCCATTTTTAGCCCATAAATTGTAAATGAAGACACGCCCTAGATTAAGTGACTGAGATCTAGCTATTAAACATGGTTTGTTTTGCGCGCATAAATAAGACAATGATGAGGGTGAGAGAGATACTTGCCATTAGCACTTTGCTGTAGCCAAACGTATTGGCTGCCGTCATCGCTACACCTGCACAAACAAAGCCCATAAAAGAAAAAGTACCCAGTTGCAAGGTAAAGAACGTGGCTTTGGCAGATTTTAGGCTGGCTTTATCCATCGCAATTGTGGCAACAGTCGTCATGAGTGCAGGGTTTACTAAAAAGTAGGTGGTCACTGCACTATATACCATAAGCTTATTGGTGTAACCATAGCTTAGAGGTAAAAATAACATCAGTACCAAAGCTTGCGCTACCGTTAACATGAGCAATGTTTTAACTCGGCCCATTTTGTCAATAAGAAGACTGGCACTAAGCGCAGAAATCACCCCAATCACAGAACCGTATACTTTAGTCACAAAACCTATATCTGCAAACGTCCAGTGCGCATCCACCAGTATTGGATTCAATAGGGTAAAGCCGGCACTAAATCCGACAGGGTAAATTACTAATAAAATAAACCATGCCAGATTACTTCTTATAAATTGCCACATGGCGACTAACAAGATAACTAACGAGCGCGTTAAAGACGTCTTTTGCACAAACTGCGTAGCGGCTGTACGGGTATCAGCATTTTCTGGTAACTCTATTGTCGGCTCTACATAACGCAGCAGTTGTAACCATGAGATACTTGTTAATAACGCTAGCACAAGCAGTGCCCCTTGCCATTGTAGCCAAGGATATGCCATAAGTATCAGGCCACCACCAATAATATTACCCACAAGATTACCAGAGAACTGCACACTGTTTGCTCGTTGCCGCTCATTTTTACTAAAGATTTTGTTCGCAAGGCCATCTATCGCAACATCTTGCACGCTCACGGCCAAAGCATAAACAAGCATTAATCCTATCATTAGACTAAACTGTGTCGCAATATCTAGCATGCCGATGATAACCAATAAAATCATCATTAAAAACTGCGCTATAAGTAACCAACTACGATAGCGTCCTTGTAGCCGTCTATGCATAAATGCGGGACGAATAAGATCTATAAATGGGGCGTACAGTATCTTTAATAATAGCGGTAAGGCAATGATGTTTAATAAAGCAATTTTGTTTAATGGCATCCCCATATCGCGCATAATAGCGACTGAAGATGCAAAAATAAACGCCAGCCCGATATACTGAGTGATATAAATACTGGCAAGCAAAACCCAAGGCTTGCGATTGGAAGATATCCTCATCTGTTGTTACCTTAATAGTAGTGACAGTCTTAATAGTAATAACTATATTTAAGACCATAGCTTCTATCAGTTCCTAATATACCAACATTCATCGGATATATTTTTATATGCTCGTAGCGTTCATCTGTTAAGTTTTTACCCCAAATGCTTAGTTCGTGGTTGTAGTTGGTGAGTCCTAGACTAGCGTCAACCAAACCATAACTCTCAAGCTCAATACCATTGTACGCTTGCGCATAACGGTCACCCACGTAGCGATATTTTGCATCAGCGAACCACTGCGCTTTACCAAATACTGGCAATGTAAACAGTAAATCATCGTTGTATTGCATACTAATACTGCCACTGAATTTTGGCACTTGTGGCATGTGGTTATCTTCTGCCGTTAGCGGTAACATCCCCGGTCTAGCGGGTGGTGGTACTTCGCTAGCATCAGTGACCTTTGCATCGGTGTAGGCAAGTTGGGTTTTTATCTGCCAATTATTGGTCATTCGCCAATCTGCGGATAGCTCGATACCTTGACTACGGCTATCAACGTTGAACGTTTCACTTTTATATTCAGGAGGTGAGGCTGTTACGCTCATATGGTCGTCTTTCATTTTGTTACGATAAAGTGCCAACCCCAAATTTAAGCGATTGTCTGCACTGCGATATTTTGTACCAATCTCAGAGGCATCAATTGTCGTCGGCTTGTAATATGCAAGGGGGTTACCATAAGCCATGTTATTGTCATAATCGGCAAACCCACCGAACTTATGACCGCGTGATTGTAGTGCATATACCCGCCAATTAGGACTTATAGCATAGCTCAAACCAAAGCGTCCCGTCGTTGCGGTGTCCTCCAGCGTTTTACTGCCACTTTTTACATCATTACCCAATGGGTTATTATCATTGCCTTGCCAAACGGCATCGTGTGTTTGCTCTTCATTTGCCAAACGTAGCCCTGCTATCACATCTAGACTTTCGGTCGCAGGATACGTTATTTCACCAAATATGGCTTTCGTCTGGGTATCAAATGTTTTATCGGTAATTGCGTTGTTCGCACTACCAAGAGTGCTGTTTTTCAATAACCCATCTGGCATGTCATTTAAGTTCATTCGGGCATCGTTTTTCCACACCCTATCTTTGTTTGCGAAGTAGAGTCCTGCGACCCACTGGACTTCGCTCTCTGGCTTAGAGACCAATGTTATTTCTTGCGAAACCTGTTTAATCGATTCCTCTAAGTATTGACGATTGTTATCAGGATGGGTAAGAACCTCACTAAATATGGGCTGTTGGTCTTCTGGAATTCGGTATCCGCTGAATTGTAGGGACAACATCTCTGGCGGTAGGTAGGGGCGCAGAATATCGCTATCATAATGGTGATAACCTGTTTTTGACTCTATATCAGCAAAATCAAAAGCGGTACTATTCACCACTAAATTCAGGCCCTTAGCGGTGTTTGTATTTTCATGTGGTAGATTAAACGTGGCAACTTTATAAGTATCAAAATCTTTTTGTAGGACAGGAACATTATTGGTTTGCTCATCATGATAAGCGGTTAAGACGACATTATTGTCTTCGTTATCATCATGCCAACGCAACTTGGCTTGTATGCCTTGTTTGTCTTTTTTATTAAGCGGTTTGCCATCTTCTCGTTTTATCAGACTATTATCACGTTCCTCCAGCATACCTGCAATGCGAAAAGAAACATTATCCGTTATAGGTAGATTTAGCATCGCCTCGCCACGCTTAAGATTATGATTACCCACACCCACACTGACCCTGCCTTCTGTATAATCTGATGGGTCAAAGGTTTTGATAATGATACCACCAGCCTCAGCACTTGAACCCAATAGCGTCCCTTGAGGACCTTTTGCGACTTCAACTTTTTCAACATCAATTAAGTTTCGTGCCAATCCCGTTTTACCATTGCTGATACCATCTATTCGGACATCAACAGAATTATCATCAAGACTGGTAATACTTAACGAGCCTGTACCACGCATCCATAGTGTCGAGTAGCCCACATTACCACCATCGTGGATATCTATACTAGGTACATCTCGCAAGGCATCTGTTACCGTCACATATTGCTTGTCTTCAATTTCTTGCGCGTCAATCGTATCAACCACAAAGGGGGTCTTTAACTCGTCTTCTTCAATACCTCGAACATTAACAGTAATCGCATCAAGGGTGACAGTAGGCATGTCATCAGATGTCATTTCATTAATACCATTATTTTGTTCAGCGACCTCTTGCCTCTCAGCAAATTGTTCCGCATTAAAGGTTTGCACATTTGAGGACAGGCTATTTTCATATGGGGCTGCCAATGCTGTGGTAGGAATATATAAACTGAGTAATGGCGCTAGATATAAGGAGGGTATATATAAAGCATTAAATTTTTTAGTCGTTTTGATATCCTTACTGAGATGACGGTCACTGAGATAATATTGAAGGGAAGATAATTTGCTAGGCAACATATATAAATCCAAAGTAACATAAATGAAAAATAATGTTAATGATAATCAATATCACTTACAAAGTTAACACAAATTTTTAGACTATACGTAATTATTTAATAAAATCGGGAAAGTTACCGATTTATATCAATTTATCATTAGGACTTACGCAACAATCAGTCTAGGCGAGCGTAACTGCTCGCAGAGATAGTCA
>NZ_RRYV01000126.1 GCF_014861395.1 Psychrobacter sp. FME13
GGGTAATAACTGTCGCCTTAGACACCGATTAAGACGAGCGGTTAGAAAAACCTGTTGTTTCTCTAAGAAGCTCGATAATCACTTCAAAGTGTTTGATATGGTGTTCTTTTACATCAATTATGGCTACGTCTGATGCCAGCATACTTTTTAGAACACCACCGACCTCTTTAATCCCTCTTGAATACAAAAATCGCAATCGAGCCTCATTCAACAATGCTGTCAATGACTCCAGCGTGAGATGATGGCCTGTATCAATTTCAGTATGCCGCACACGCATCACTGTTTCAAAGACAAATAGATCGTTATCAAAGTGCAACTCTTTTTTTGACACGTTATCTCCTAGATTGATGGCAGTTAATAGCTTCTGCTTTTTATCGTATAAATTGGCAGTATCATGATAATGAGCTTATGATACAAGGATAATATTTGTGATAAGTAGTCTTGTATGACGAGCGCTTAGATTGTATCAACGCTTGGTCTCTACCAAAGCAAGGTTTAGGTTGTCATTCAATTCATTTGAAAGAAAACCTACCACTTTGTTCTCGTTGCTATAAAAAGAGCTATGAATTTGATTATACTCTTTATTTATAGTGATGGTTGACTACTACAAGTCTGAAACTTTACTTGGCAAAACAGTGCATTATCTGCTAAAATACGGCCTCCCACCTCAAGGCAAATAGCAGTTTAGTGGTTGTTTTTATACTACTACGCTATATTAACTATTTGACGACCAGGTTCTATTAAAGACAAAGAGGCAAGTCATCATGAAAGTTAAGATGAAAACCAGAAGCGGTGCCGCTAAACGCTTCAAAAAAACAGCAAACGGATTCAAGCGTAAGCAAGCATTCAAAAGCCATATCTTGACCAAGAAATCAGCTAAGCGTATTCGCCAGTTGCGCGGTCTGAAGATGGTGGACAAGTCTGACGAAGCAGCAGTTCGTCGTATGTGCCCATACATCTAATAGCCTATCGTCATGTGTTTTTAACAAAGAGTTATCTCTTTAATTAAAAATATTTGGCTTGCAATCTGACAACGATGTTTATCAATGAATAACATTGTTGATCGTTTAACAATGATTAAGAATTCTTGGAGTAATTTATGGCCCGTGTAAAACGTGGTGTACAGGCGAATCGTCGTCACAAAAAAATCCTAAAACGTGCAAAAGGCTACTACGGTGCCCGTTCACGTGTTTACCGTGTAGCGGTACAAGCAGTGACCAAAGCTGGTCAATATGCTTATCGTGACCGTCGCAACAAAAAACGTACTTTCCGTCGTCTTTGGATTGCACGTATCAATGCTGGTGCACGCTTAAACGGCTTAAGCTATAGCCGCTTTATCAATGGTATGAAAAAAGCAAACATCGCAATCGATCGTCGTGTACTTGCTGACATCGCTATGCATGATGCAGCGACTTTCACAGCATTGGTCGAAAAAGCAAAAGCGGAATTGGCCTAAATATTAACCGTCCTTTAGGTAGATTACTTAGTAAATACATTACTTGATAAGTAATCATCTAAATGGATAGGACTAATATTGATTAATAGTATGATATTAATAAAAGCTACCGCTGGTCGGTGGCTTTTTTTATATTAATTTATTTTAAGGTTGGCTTTATCAGAGATAAGCTGCCCCTTTAATTTTTTGATATAGCATTTCTTACCGTCTAAATATTCAAGCCATTCATACTGCTAGCCTTTGGTTTAAAATGATAGGGCAAATGGTTTGCAATATTTGGTCAAACCCCTACAATTACTAATCACTATTATTAATAGTCCGTTTAAATCAGGAATAATGCGTCTTATGACTACCCCTGCTGCTATCAACGATTTGTCGGCGCTACCGACCTTATCCTCAGAGCTTAACGAGTTGACAGAGTCTCAGCTAACAGAATATGCCAATGCCGCTGAAGCATTGGTTTTACAAGTCACTGATGCACGCGCTTTGCAAGATTTGCGTGTGCAATTAACAGGCAAAAAGAGCTCACTAACTGGCTGGTCAAAGCAGATGGGCAAGCTCAGTGCTGATGACAAAAAAACTTATGGTGGTTGGTTACATGCGGTACGTAGCCGTATTCAACAGACATTGACTGATCAGCAACAACAGCTAGAAGTAGCTGCACTAAATGCCAAACTCGAAGCAGAAAGTATTGATATTACATTGCCTGCTCGCGGTGGTCAAAAAGGTCACTTGCATCCGGTTACGATGATTACCCAGCGTATGCAGCAGTATTTTGTGCAAGCAGGGTTCAATGTGGCGACTGGTCCTGAAGTCGAGAGTGATTATTATAACTTTGAAGCACTCAATATTCCATCGCATCACCCTGCACGAGCGATGCATGACACATTCTATTTTGATGCGCATTACTTATTGCGTACACATACCAGCCCAGTGCAAATTCGTACGATGAAAAAGAATGAACCACCCATTCGTATTATTTGTCCTGGTCGCGTTTATCGTAATGACTCAGATCAAACTCATTCACCGATGTTCCATCAGTTAGAAGGACTTATGGTCACAGAGTCGAGCACATTTGCTGAGTTAAAAGGTTTGATTAGTGAGTTTTTGGAAGCGTTTTTTGCCAAAGAGCTGACTGTACGTTTCCGTCCATCATTTTTCCCATTCACAGAGCCTTCTGCTGAGGTGGATATCTTAGATGACAATGGCAAGTGGCTTGAAGTGATGGGCTGCGGTATGGTGCATCCACAAGTGCTGACCAACTGTGGTATCGATGCCGAAAAATATACGGGTTTTGCTTTTGGTATGGGTATTGAGCGCTTTGCGATGCTGTATTACGGTATCGATGATTTGCGTTTGTTCTTCCAAAATGACGTACGCTTTTTAAAGCAGTTTGGCTAGATTTTCGTTCTTGATATTAATACGTCTACCTTTATTCTAAAATTCTGATCCGAGATACTTATGAAAATTAGCGAACAGTGGCTACGTCAATGGGTGAATCCCACAAATACCAGCGAACAGTTGGCCGAACAATTAACAATGGCAGGACTTGAGATTGATGACCGTTATGCGGTAGCTCGTGCTTTTAGTGGCGTGGTCATCGGAGAGGTCGTCAGCGTCGAACAGCATCCAGACGCTGATAAACTGCGAGTCACGCAGGTAAATATCGGTGAAGCTGAGCCGCTACAAATCGTCTGCGGTGCCCCTAATGTCACCGTCGGTATGAAAGCTCCAGTTGCCACAGTCGGTGCAGTTTTGCCAAGTGATGATAAGAAAGGCTTTAAAATTAAAAAAAGCAAACTACGTGGTGTTGCCTCTAATGGCATGCTCTGCGGTGCTTCAGAAATTGATTTAACTGATAACATTGATGGTTTGCTTGAATTGCCAACTGATGCACCAATCGGTATGGATATCCGTGAGTATTTGGGTTTAGATAATCAAATACTGGATATTTCAATCACTCCGAACCGTGGAGACTGCTTTAGCGTACGTGGTATCGCTCGTGAAATATCAGTCATTAACGACCTACCAATACAAATGCCAACTATCGCTGACAACATCACCATTACTGAAAATAGCGCAACACCAAGCGTTACAGTGAATGCCGTTGAAGCATGTCCTCGCTACTTATTACAATCGATTAGCAATATCGATCGTAGCATTGAGACACCGAAATGGATGCAGGATGCGCTCGTTCAATCAGGGCTACGTTCACATAACTTTTTGGTTGATGTGACCAACTATGTATTGATGGAATTGGGTCAACCGCTACATGCATTTGATGCTGATACCATCGTTGGCGATATCGTTGTGCGTCTGGCAGAGCCTGCGGAGACCATTACTTTACTCAATGAACAAACGGTTACCTTAACAGGTGATGAGTTAGTCATTGCTGATGATAAAGGCGCACTGGCACTTGCTGGTATCATGGGTGGTCAGCGTAGTAGCGTTACGGATAGCACGACCAATATTGTGCTAGAAAGTGCTTTCTTTGGTCAGCTTGCTATCGCCGCTCGCGCACGCCGCTTTGGTTTACATACTGATGCGTCGCAACGTTTTGAGCGTGGGGTGGATTTTGAGTTACCAGCGCTAGCATTGGCACGTGCTTGTGACTTAATTATTAGCGTCACTGGCGGTCAAGCGGGTCCTATAGTAAAAGCTGAGAGTAGCGAGCATTTACCAGTGCGTGCGCCAATTACTTTACCAATCACTAAAGTTCGTGATGTCATCGGCATTGAGATTGAGCCAGCAGAGATGGTTCGTATTTTGACTCAGTTAGGGTTCGACGTAGAGCAGCAAGAGGATGTGCTAGTCTGTAAGCCGCCATCTTATCGCTTTGATATGAGTATTAAAGAGGACCTCATTGAAGAGATTGCCCGTATCTATGGCTATGACAATATCCCAAGCGTCCTGCCACATTTGCAAGTCAGTATGGATTATGATGACACGGCAGATTTGACCCATCAGATGAAGCTGTCACTGGTCGATAATGGCTATATGGAAGCGATCAGCTTTAGCTTTAGCGATGCAAAACTAGAAGCGTTAATTGATGATGAGGCTTTGGGAGAAGTGTTGGCATTGGCCAATCCTATTTCTAGTGACTTGGCAGTGATGCGTCGCACCTTACTATCTAGTTTATTGCCTTGTGTACAATACAACCTAAACCGTCAACAACCACGTGTGCGTTTCTTTGAAACGGGTTTGAGTTTCGTGGGTCGTAGTGTTAGTGACTTGCTACAAACGCCAAGTATTGCTTTGGTAGCAGTTGGTGATGTGTGGGATGAGCAGGCTTATCAAAACCGTGCGCTAGACTTTTATGACCTCAAGCATGATATTGAGCAATTATTACCTGCACAGATAGACAGCGCACGTGTTCGTTACGAGCGCAGTGAACTAAACTTCTTACATCCTGGGCAGAGCGCTAAATTATACATTGATGATACCTACGTTGGTTGGTTGGGACAACTGCATCCTAGTACAGCAAAGCAATTAGACCTACCTGCCACTTGGGTTGCTCAATTATCATTGGCACCCTTGCTAACCCTTGCTCGTGAGCAACATACGATCACCACACCAAGTAAGTTTCCACAAGTACGCCGTGATATTGCAGTCTTAGTAGATAGTGATATCAGTTTGCAAACATTAGAAACCACGATTCGGGCTGCTGCAGGTGAATTGCTCAGTGATCTTTGGTTGTTTGATGTATATCAAGGCGACAAAGTACCAGCAGGCCAACGCTCATTAGCTTTTGCACTGGTATGGCAAGACAGTACGCAAACATTATCTGATGATGCTGTGAAAACCACGACTGATAAGGTTGTACAAGCGCTAATAGAACAACACTCAGCACAGCTACGCGATAGCTAATTTTTTATATCGATATAAATGCTCTGTAGTCTTGTCATTCATGAGGCTATGGGGCATTGCTATTTGTAAAAAAATCATAAAAAAGTTAAGTGGTTATTAATAAAGGACTTTAACACGGTTTTTGTTAAAAAGATGTCCAAAACCCTTTATAATAGCTACCCTTAACCCTCATACCGCTAGACCATGATATTCGACATCACGACATAGCATAGGAGTCGTACTGTGAGCACTTTAACCAAATCTGACATGATTGAGCATTTGATGAGCCACCTTAACCTAACACGCCAAGAAGGTCGCTGTCTGGTAGAGAACTTTTTTGATGAGCTGTCAGAGAGTTTGATTGATGGCAAAGAGGTCAAGCTTTCAGGCTTTGGCAATTTCGAGCTTAAAGACAAAAATAGCCGTCCAGGTCGTAACCCCAAAACAGGGGAGCCAGTTGCGGTATCAGCCCGACGTGTAGTCACGTTCAAAACAGGACAAAAATTTCGTCAACAGGTTGATGAGCGCTTGTTTGATGCCTAATACAGGCTTTTGAGTTAATAATATGAATATGATGATCTAAGCATTTTGATGTTTAGGTCATTTTTTAATATTTTTTATATAAGCGTGTTTATTACTGCCTATACATGAGTGCTGATATTAGGGTCTGTTGAACATTCAAATATTAGGACTGCTTTGCCCGTTTGCAAGGCGAGAGCTGTGATCGAGTGGAGGGCAGGGCTATTTTTTGCCAATACATGGCGACATTGTCTAACCTAGAACGACTAGGCGTCAAAAATTTCCCTGCGTATTGTCTAAAAAATAGTCACTGCCAGTATCACATTTGAATGTTCAACAGACCCTAGTAGATATCATAAATAATAGGCACAAAAAAAGAGAGCTAAGGCTCTCTTTTTTACTACCGTAATTTTATCATATAAACGATAAAAATTACTGAGCAGCTGGTGCTTCTTCTTCAGTAACAACGTCGTCTGATGCATCAACAGCAGCCATGTCGCCTTCAGCAGCTTCGCCATCTACAGGAACTTCAGCAGCAACTTCGGCTGTAGCATCAGCGATGTCAGTTTCAGCAGCATCAACAGCAGCTTCAGCGTCAACAGCAACTTCTTCGCCTTCAGCAGCAGCTTCGCTTAGGTCGTCTTGTGCTTCTTGTACTTCACCTTGTGCATCATCTAGGTTGTCAGCAGCTTCTTCTGTGTTGCTACCACAAGCAGTTAGGCCCATAGTTGCAGTCATGATACCAGCTAGAGCAAGTAATTTAAGTTTCATAGTGTTTTCTCCGGAAAAATGAAATGACCAGTAGTAGTAACATAAGTTGAAATTTGAGATTTCTCATAATCCCACAAGTCTTAGTCACAGATACTCAGCTTGCACGCATTCTATATGTTTTCTATCTAAATGGAAATAGTCCGTACAATTAAGTAACAATAAAAATATAAGTTTAATTTTACTTCGTATATTTATTATTATCTTTAATATAATAAAATATATTGGTGGAAATAAAATTAAAGATATTAGATTGTTTTTAAACAGTTTTTCTAAAATTTTGCGTACAGTTAACTTTGCAATAATTTACTGCATTTATCTCCATGAATATAGTAAATAAATGTAACGATTGTAGCAATATAAGTAAAATAGAGAGCTATTGGCTATCAAACGCACTTTATAAACCTTGAATTATCAAGGTAAGTAATGATGCTAACGGTTATATTGCATGAATAATTATTAGGGTGTATTGAGTATTAAATAGCGCCTATTAGTGAATGTTTGATAGACCCTAGAGCGTATCCTCACTTTGAAAGTGCAGATAATATCGAGATATTAGCAGGCTACTTGAAGCAGTTTGGCAAATAGTTAGACATTTTTAGTCCATTTAATATTTATTGTTTAGGTTGAGGATACACCATAATATAAACAGTATTATATATCGTATGTTTAAGGAATAAAGTTATGAAATGGCAAGGTCGACGTGGTAGCTCAAACGTACGTACTAGTAGTATTGGCGGTAAGGTAGTGGGTGGCAGTATTGGCGGTATTATTATTGCTGGTATCCTATGGTTAGTATTCGGAGTAAATCCGATGACGGCTTTACAGACGGGTCAGGTAGTCGCAGGCAGTGGTAATAATAATAATACCTCTACCGAAGCTGCAACCAGTAATGATCGAGATACGCAGTTTGTAAAAGTAGTATTGGCTGATACAGAAGAAGTTTGGCATCAAATATTTAACGAAGCAGGTAGTACCTATAAAGAACCTTCCTTAATTCTTTTTACAGGTCAGGTCAACTCAGCGTGTGGTAGTGCTAGCTCTGCAACTGGTCCATTTTATTGTCCAGCGGATCAGACGGTTTATTTAGACACATCGTTTTTTGTAGAAATGAACCAAAATCTAGGCATCACTGGTGACCAGCAAGGATCTGGTGAGCAAGATAATGCTGGCAAAGCAGGTGACTTTGCACAAGCGTATGTTATTGCACATGAGGTTGGTCATCATGTGCAGACTTTACTAGGTATCAGTCAACAAGTTAGCGAAGCCAGTCGTCAAGTGACGCAGGTAGAAGCCAATAAGCTGTCAGTGCTACAGGAGTTGCAGGCAGACTGTTTCGCAGGTGTTTGGGCGCAGCGTAATCAAGAGCGTGTAGAGTTCTTGGAAGCGGGTGATATCGATGAAGCCATCAATGCAGCCAGTCAAATCGGTGATGATCGTTTAGCGAAGGCCAGTGGTGGAGCCGTTGTACCTGATAACTTTACTCATGGAACCAGTCAGCAACGAGTGTAATGGTTCACTCGTGGTTTAGAGAGTGGTAGCGTTCAGTCTTGTGATACTTTCAGTGGTGCCTTATAAAGGTATTTCGTGTCTCCTCAAAGAAAGAATATTCCTCCAAATGCAAAAAACCTGCAATCGATTGCAGGCTTTTTTATGTCAGCTAAGATTCTATCAAGGTGGGATGCAGCCTTGATAAGATTAATTAGCGAGTTTGATCAAGAATATAAGCACCAGCACCACCAATTGCTGCACCACCAAGTGCGCCCTGAGCGATATCTTCGCTATTGCCGCTACTCTTAACGATAGCACCCGCAGCAGCACCAACAGCAGCACCTTTAGCAGTGTTGCTCAAGCCACTGCTATATCCGTTAGTTGCACAGCCGCCCATGATAAGAGCAGAGCTAGTAAGAGCAGTCATTGCAATAGTTTTAGCAAATTTCATAATATCACCTGTTAAGTTATCAAGTTAGTTAATCATAGTCAAAGCACGATATTTGCATTGTCCAAGTATCTTGGTACTAACATTCAGTATTAGGGTACTTGGGCAATAGTCTTGAAATGACCTATTTTGTTATCGTAAGACATATCGTGGTCTGTATTAATAAAGACTGCGTTAAATGTACCAAAAATTGATACTGCTGTCGATTTGTGTAGCAGAGTATGCTTATAGTAACCCGACTACCAATTTATGCGCGTAGTAAAAGCGCTATTCTTTGCAAATATCCTGTAAAGGATGTTTCTCCACTGTGTCCTTGATGAATATTTTTCTGGAAGTTATTACACTTGCATAGATATAACCCCACTCTCAACTTCGAAAGTGATTGAAAAAAGAAGAGCACCTCACTAATCTATTGTTTTCGACCAAGAATACAATGGAGTTGTGAGATGCCCATAGACG
>NZ_RRYV01000127.1 GCF_014861395.1 Psychrobacter sp. FME13
GCTTATAGCTCAAAGTCATCAAAATCGCTGTCTGACAAGTCGGAGTCAATCTGACCGACTAAGTATGAGCTGATTTCTGTCTCTTGCGGCGCGACCTGTACGTTGTCAGATGATAGCCAAGTATTGATCCATGGAATTGGGTTTGATTTGGAGTTCGGGAACGCGGCTGGCAAGCCAACGGCTTCCATGCGCAAATTGGTAATATATTCGATATATTGGCACAGAATGTCTTTGTTTAGACCAATCATTGAGCCATCTTGGAATAGATAACCTGCCCATTCTTTTTCTTGCTCAGCAGCCTTACGGAATATTTCAATACTTTCTTCATAACACTCTGCGGCAATCTCGACCATCTCAGGATCGTCACGACCATTACGCATGAGATTAAGCATGTGCTGCGTACCAGTTAGATGCAGGGCTTCGTCACGAGCGATGAGCTTGATAATCTTGGCGTTACCTTCCATCAATTTACGTTCAGCAAAGGCGAATGAGCAGGCAAATGATACGTAAAAGCGGATGGCTTCTAGGACGTTGACGGCAACGATACACAGATACATCTGCTTTTTCAGTGATTTTAGATCGACGGTGATTTGCTCGCCATTGATGTTGTGCGTGCCAGCACCGTACAAGCTATAGAGCTGCGAGTTGCGATATAGCTCATCATAGTATTGGGCAATATCAGAGGCACGCTCTAAAATGTGCTCATTTTGCATGATGTCATCAAAGACAATGTTGGGATCGTTGACGATGTTACGAATGATATGGGTATAGCTGCGAGAGTGAATGGTCTCAGAAAACGACCATGTCTCAATCCATGTTTCTAGTTCAGGGATAGACACCAGCGGCAATAGCACCACGTTTGGACTACGACCTTGAATAGAGTCGAGTAGGGTTTGGTATTTGAGGTTGCTCAAAAATATGTGCTGTTCATGTGAGGACAGATTACTAAAATCGATACGGTCTTTTGATACATCAACTTCTTCTGGACGCCAAAAAAACGACAGCTGTTTTTCGATTAACTGTTCAAAGATAGGGTGCTTTTGTTGATCATAGCGTGCCACGTTGACTGGCTGACCAAAAAACATCGGTTCTTTTAGGGCATTGTTTGGCGTTTGAGAAAAAATTGAGTAGGTCATAAGACTGCCTTTATAATGGATACGGTGATAAATCTGTATGTAAAAATATTAGGTTATAGGGATGGATAGTAGAGTGTTATACACTCTAGTTATAAGTTCTCTAGCGATATTTGTTCTGGTGTCTGTCCATCATTCATATACGCTTTGAATATCTCACTCAGCTCACTATCATCGAGTGCTTCTAATTCATCTAGCGCACTCTTGCGTAGGGTGTCTGCATCAGCGTCTTCTGCTAAATTTTTTATACTTTTTTTGGCTCTCGACGCGGGTTTTTTGGCTGTTTTTGTTGTGCCTTTTTTGGCGACGGCTGCTGTTGGTGCTTCACTGATATCTAACTGCTGACGCACCGCTGCAATATCAACCTCGACTTGTACGATATGCGAGCCACCATCGTCTAGCTCTGAAAATACATTCGGGATAAACAAGCCACCGTCTTTGATGATTGCGGTATATTGCACATGACCTCCGTCGTTTTATTGTTTGTGTATTTCAATGATACGCCCTAAATTAAATACTCCATTTGATGCCTATCAGCGGATTTTCTTCAGCTTTTTGTTGCCAATACATCATATTCTCATTATCTGCTTCAGTGCCTTTAGCGCTCAACTTTTTATAATACTTTTCTAGCCTATGAATGGCCAAACGACTGCCTTGATCAGCCAAGGCTTCAAGTTTAGGTAGCATGTTTTTGACACAATCAGCATCTGAGCTGTCAAAGTCCTCATCGATCATCATCGCTTCTGTTTCGATTGACCCTGCTTTTATGAGTAAATTAAAAACCTGAGTCGGATCGTCATTTGTCCAAAGCGGATTGGCCTTGCTGATGCCGCCATCTAAGGACATAGCCACACCTAGTATCAGCTCGTCCACATACTCTGGACGGGTAGTTTTATAATATTCAACCAGCTTTTCTAAGTAAGTGATGGCTTGATAGTCATCTTTTGGCACGTATTCGCCTAAGTAGTAATAGCCAAATAGGCTTATCAATTCTTTTACAGCCTCGCTTTGCGATAAAATGTCACCCATTGATAGAGCGCCTAGTATTTGGTCACTGTCTTCAAAATCGTAGTTAGCACCCGTCGGGCTGAAGCTACCAATATCAGCATTCATAAGGTATTCTTCAGCGAACTGACGCTTGAGCTGGATGTATTGGGCAGCTTCCTTATTTACGGTCACGGCAGCGTCACGTTTAATGACAGGATGGCTCAATGTTTCTCTATAGTAGTAGCCACATTGGTCACGTGTATTAACTGCTACTTCTTCATTATTTGTCGTTTCAGCATAACTGCTAGTCGCTAACACTAGCGCTGATAGTAGTAATGAGATTTTAAGGTTTTTCATAAACCATCCTTAGTGTTTTTGATATTGATTTGCTACGCTTTTTTCTCTATGTCTCGTTTTAACAAATAAGCATAACCTTTAGTCGTTACCCAAATTCCTAAAAAGGCAATCAGTGAAACGATGCCTATACTGACAAAAGCGGTGGGTAACACTTTTGGGTGAAATAGGGATATGAATAACTCTTGTTTGTCTTCATCCAGATAAAAGAAGTAAATGAGGACTAACGGTATCCAAGAAAAAGTAATAATGTTAAATATGCTTTTTCGAGCAAATACAAGCTGTTCATGCGCTGTCATCAATCGTTTTTGCTGCTTATAAAATAGGTGAGAGATCAATATCGATATACCGATAGAAATGATGCCTACCAGCCCTCCTGATATACCAAATACATATAACACAGTGATGGTTGTCCAGAATAGGGCGCAAAGCATCAGTGAATATTGTTCTAAAGAAGGTTTCATTCTAGGCATAATATATTCTTTTATAAATTTTAGTGTTGGTTTGCTTAAGACATAGGGTGCATTCAACGTAACCCATAAAATAAACGATATTCGCTCTATGGTTGGCGCGTCGCCAGACTGTCATATACTTTGTTGTTTTCTCTTTTGCCAACTGCTAATACATAAACTACTACCACGTCATCTTTGACGGTATATACCAGACGATAACCTATGGTGCGTAATTTGATTTTATAAGTATTCGTGTGTCCAGAGAGTTTTGACGCAGGCACATGAGGGTTTGATAGTCGCTGCTGTAATTTTTTCTTAAACTGTTGCTGAATACTTGGCGCTATCTTTTTCCACTCTTTTAACGCTAATGGGTGAAACTCAAGACTATAAGTCATCTAAATCGACCTTTATAGGTGTTTGCCCATCATTTGACCGTGCGCTCACGGTTTGGCTGAGTGCCATATCGTCCATCGCTTCCATCATGCGCTCAAACACGTCTGATGACACTAAGTAAGCCACGGGTTTGTTGTGGTTTAAAATAGCAACTGATTCACCATCCGACTGTTTAATCAATGCAGAAGGATTGTTTTTTAGCTCTGAGATACTGGCTGTTTGTGTCGCAAATATTGGTTGCATAACGTATTCTCCGTTAAAATTAAGCTCTAAATATAGGGCTAATTTTAGCATGAAAATCCGGTCTTATTTGTTACTGTGTTCAATTTAAATATTTGGGGTAGCCAATCCCGCCTACCGCTTGTATCTGCTTTGCCCTGACGCAAGAGAAAACCTACGATTTTCTGAGAGCCATCGTCGTCAGCAGGATATCGCTATAGTCGCGGCTAAAAATCCTTGCTAGGGCGTCTTTCTTTTTTCTTAACAACTTTCTATGCTTTAAAGTAGGTTGGTGTCGAGGCACGAGACCCAACGTATTATTCAATTAAAATCGTTGGGTGTCGCAAGCTCCACCCAACCTACGCTTGATTAGCTTTCAAAACAACAATTTAAAAACCTTTTTAGCTTTCTATGCCTTTTACTACTTATCAAAGGCGCAAATTGTCTCATATTATCTGCACTAAATAACTTAAAGCCATCCGCAATAATACTATGAGCTTCACGAACACTATCGTTTAATTTTTCATTCTCTTTGATCACTTTGCTAAGTTCTTTGAGAGTTGTCTTGTCCTCATCAAAATCATTTAAACGATCAAGAGTTGTTTTGTTGTTTAGAATCATGGCTTTAATTTTGATTCTATTAGTAAGATAGTTTAGACCTTTCAAATCACCTAAGTTATCAGAAATGTAGAAAGGATTTTGAACGTCTTTTCCTGTTCTAACCTCTTCAAGCTCAATCTCAGGTTTTGTAGCTCTACGCTGTATTGCAATAATGGAGCTCTTACTATGTTTCATTTGTTCTAACTTGTCGTATAGTCTATCAAGACCTTCAGACTTTATAGCTCTATAAATGCTCTCAATCTTCTTCCAGTCAGTTTCTATTTCATTTAACTTTATATAATTTTCAGCAATACTCAATTTAGCTAACTTTATATTCTCAATTTTGTTTGAGTAATCAATCTCTTTGCTAAGTTTGTTGCTCAAGGACGTAAAGTTTTCTCCAAAATACTTCTTGCCACAGTCATTTCCTAAATTAGTCAACCTACCAGATTCAGTTTCAACAATACATCCAATATTATGAGGTGTGCGACAATTTGATAAACCGCATCTACCCTTATTTGGAAGTTCATATTTATTAATAACTTGCTTTAATTTTTCCTTCTTAGGATCTAATGAGTCAGTATATCCACTCATTTTATAAATATCATCCCAAGTATTAATTCTCAAAAAATGCTTTTTACTAACTGAAATATTCAAATTCTTATCCCTCTTAGCAACTTATACTTAATAGTGCTAAGGTGTCGAAGCACCCTAACACTAAACCATTGAGGTTAGACTAATAACCTATGCTATTTTTCTAGCACTAGCGTGTTCAATGTTTAAGTTTATGTATCCGTTAAGTCCATTTCCTATTCTAGCTAGCTCTATCATTTTGTTAACATGATTAGAACCAGTTATTGAATAGTTATACAGATACATACCACCTTTCTTAAAACGCACAATTATAAAATCGTTACCGACCTCATATGCGCCTATACCAGAGTTACCATCGATATCACGATATTTCTCCATGCTCACTTCTCCTGAGCTGAAACATTTGCGACTATCAATTCACGGTTTATTTGGACAAGGGGTAAGTTTTAAATTAGAATAGCAGCCTGTATGTGGAGTACTACTCTATTTTCTTACCACTTGTGGAAGTCGATAGTCTTAACTCCCTGATATTGAATATTGGCGTATTCAGTATCTCCGATGGCATTGGTGATTTATCATCAATGCCATTTTTATTTTCTTCTATCGTCTATTTCTTGTGCTACCCCCTTATACACACCTTTCATACCACTCATAAATTGACCTGTATTAGCATCTCTCTTAATTGAGTGTTCAGAGTTACTAGGATGCTTAATTTGAGTTCGACCTATCACTGAACCTCTGCGAGTATTACGTCCCGTATTCTTAGCCATGAGCTATTGACCTCTTTGTTTGATTAATTCGAGAAAAATTTACTTTTGTTACCGTGGTTTCACCTCCTTTGTCGACATAAACGTAATTATCACGTTCTCTGTATTTCAACAGAGAACGTGATACCTAAAAAACCCTAAATCTTACATGCACCGCCAGCACAATCATCTTCCATATCCGCTTGGGCATCATTCGCACCATCACGAGTGTTATGGTAGTACAACGTCTTCACACCCATCTTATAAGCGTTTAGCAAGTCTTTTAGCAATATCTTCATCGGTACACGGCCACCAGCATAACGAACAGGGTCGTAGTTAGTATTAGCAGAGATACTTTGATCGACGAATTTCTGCATGATAGCGACCAGCTTTAGGTAACCGTCATTGTTTGGCATTTGCCATAGTAGCTCGTACTGATCTTTTAGCTTATCAATCTCAGGCACGACTTGCTTTAAGATGCCATCTTTTGAGGCTTTGATAGAGACCAGACCACGTGGTGGCTCGATACCGTTGGTCGCGTTGGCGATCTGACTTGAGGTCTCAGACGGCATCAAGGCGGTTAGGGTAGAGTTGCGTAGACCGTGCTCGGTGATCTCGCCACGTAGCGTTTCCCAATCTAGATGTAGCGGCTCTTGGCAGATTTTATCCAAGTCGGCTTTGTACGTATCAATCGGCAAGATACCTTGTGAGTAAGTCGTCTCATTGAACGCAGGGCACGCGCCTTGCTCTTTTGCCAATTTGTTTGAGGCTTTTAAGAGATAGAATTGCAATGCTTCAAACGTTTGATGGGTCAGACCAAGCGCGCTGTCATCAGAGTAGCGTGCGCCATTCTTAGCTAAGTAGTAAGCATAGTTAATCACGCCCACACCGAGCGTACGACGACGCATGCTGCCGTTTTGAGCCGCTTTTACTGGATAGTCTTGATAATCGAGCAGGGCATCAAGCGCACGGACGATTAGCTCAGCTGGCTCTTCGATGTCGCTGACGTTTTCGACTTTACCCAAGTTGACCGCTGATAACGTACAAAGGGCGATTTCGCCTGCTTCGTCATTGATGTTATCCAGTGGCTTAGTCGGTAGGGCGATTTCCATGCATAGGTTTGACTGGCGAATCGGGGCAACGGCCGCGTCAAATGGGCTATGGGTGTTGCAATGGTCGACGTTTTGGATATAGATACGACCCGTGCTGGCGCGCTCTTGCATCATCAGGCTGAACAAGTCAGCAGCTGGGATCTGGCGGCTACGGACGTTAGGATCGTTTTCGTACTTAGTATATAGCGCTTCGAATTTGTCTTGATCTTCAAAGAACGCATCATACAAGCCTGGTGTGTCACCTGGTGAGAACAGCGAGATGTCTTGCCCTTTGATTAGGCGCGTGTACATGGTTTTATTTAACTGCACGCCGTAGTCCATGTGACGCACACGGTTGTCTTCGACACCGCGGTTGTTTTTGAGTACCAGTAACGACTCAACTTCTAAATGCCATAGCGGGTAGAATAGGGTCGCAGCACCACCACGTACGCCACCTTGTGAGCAGCATTTAACCGCAGTTTGGAATAGTTTATAGAATGGGATACAACCAGTATGCTGTGCTTCGCCGCCACGGATAGGGCTACCAAGGGCACGGATACGACCCGCGTTGATGCCGATACCAGCGCGCTGTGACACATAGCGTACGATGGCGCTGGTGGTCGCGTTGATAGAGTCTAGGCTGTCACCACATTCGATGAGTACGCACGAGCTGAACTGACGCGATGGGGTACGCACGCCTGCCATGATAGGCGTTGGCAGTGAGATTTTGAATTGTGAGGTTGCATCGTAAAAGCGTTTTACGAAATCAAGTCGATCCGACTTGTCATACTGGCTAAACAAGCACATACCGACCAGCATATATAAGAACTGCGGGCTTTCAAACACGGTCTTGTTGACACGGTCTTGGACGAGGTACTTACCAGCCATTTGCTCGACAGCGGCATACGCAAGGTTCATATCACGCCAATGATCGAGATATTCTTCTAACTCATCAAACTCAGCACGGCTATAGTCAGCTAGGATATGCTCGTCATACTTGCCAGCATCCGTCAGAGTTTTGACATGATCATACAGATGCGGAGGCGTGAATTTGTTATAAGCAATCTTACGCAAATGGAAGATGGCTAAGCGCGCGGCTAGATATTGATAATCAGGCGTGGTTTCAGAAATCAGGTCAGCAGCAGACTTAATGATGGTTTCGTGAATGTCACGAGTCTTGATGCCTTCATAAAACTGGATGTGCGACTTTAGCTCAACTTGTGAGACCGACACATTGTCCAAATCGTGAGCTGCCCACTCGATTACCTTATGAATTTTATCCAAATCAATAAGTTCTAATCGTCCGTCACGTTTGGTCACTTTGATTTTGTCGATATGTGTCATGCTGGCCTCTATTTTTGGTTGCTTATATTATTCGTCAAACGGTAAAGCCCGCTCAACGTTTTTTATCAAACTACTGCTAAAACTGCGTTGAATAATGGCGTTAGCTACTCTTTTTTAAGGCAAAAAACTGCCGATACCCGTAGTGATGACTAAAATCACTGAGCACTAGATGTAGCGTGTTTATTAATTGGTAGACACAATATAGCGGGAATTTTTTGAAAATACTATATTGATTTTATCGAAATTATATGTTGTATCTGGAGAAGATGCTGCTGTTTTATCAGCAACTAAAGGTAGGATAAGGGCTAGCCAAGATTGGTTAAAAAATAAAATATTTTGTAAAAAATAGGTTGCACTTTTATTTTTATATCGTAGCTAAGAAATAGCGATTTATAGCTGTAAAAAGCTGAATAATAAGGGCGAAGATTGTACATCAAACCATAAAAAATCGCCACCCATATATTACTACTGATGAGTGACGATTCGGACGAAAAAGGAGCTATCGTTTTCTAAGCAATCTATAAAACCATGCGGACCGTTTTGGCATTATCCAGTGCGGCATAAAGTGCATTAACTTGCTCAGCAGCAGTTAGGTATAGATTGACGCGGGCTGAGTGAAAACGCCCCGTTCTTGATGGCTTGACTTCGATAGACGCCAAATCGAAATCAGGGAACTGACTACCTAAGATAAGTTTGACTTCGTTCAGCAGGCTCTCATGCTCGCCTTCATGACCAATGATGCTTAATGGGTAGTTCATTGGAAACTCCCAAAGCTCAGGGTTTTGAATATCCGTTTTTTTGCCTTTTATGACACCTTCATTGGGTGTTAAGTCTGTCATCTTCACTGCTTTTTTGGGATCATCACTCATGATGTATGTGCCTCGCTTTTATTAAAATGTTAGCTCCTAAGAGACTTATTGGCTATTTATAGTGGTGCTGATCTTATTATTCAAGTGCAGTCATAAGATACTGCTATGACTTGGAGTTAGAGTAGCCTATATTTTTTTACAGTTAGCTAGGGCGTGTCATCAATTAAGCCAAACGACACAAGAAACTAAGTGAATGGCACT
>NZ_RRYV01000128.1 GCF_014861395.1 Psychrobacter sp. FME13
TCTAGGCCTCTTTTTCACCTGCTCTTTGATATTGCACTTCATGTGTTAATCTAAGAAACATAAGACCCACCTACCTAAATTTTATTGATTCTAAGTAATAAACACATAACGCTAACTAGCGGTTTTTACCATACGCGTAACTGTAGTGATAACTGTGTTTATCCATAATACCTTGCTGTATATCATTCAAAATAATGCCATCCACCTGAACATCGGCCTTATTCATTCGCTTGATGGCATACGCCAATTGCCCTTCTGATGAATCGTTGTATCTGGTCACTACTAACACTTTATCCGCATGTTGTGACAGTATGATCGCATCTGACGCGGCCAATATAGGTGGTGAGTCAATGACAATATAGTCATAGCTCGCCATCAGTTTTGCCATTAACTCACCAAACTTATCACTAGCCAACAACGAGGAAGGGTCGTGTGGATGCTGACCACGTGGCATAAAATCAATATTATTGATATTGGTATGATGGACAACACCAGCTACGGTGACATCATCCTGCGAGAAATACTCGGCCAGTCCAGTGGTTTGTTCAATCTTAAATATTTTGTGCAACTCACCCAAACGCATGTCAGCATCCATAATAAGTACTCTTTTATTGAGCTGAGCAAATGCTTCTGTCAAATTGGCTGCAATAAAAGACTTACCTACTTTTGGACTCTCTCCAGATATTAGAATGACCTTGGCCTGTGAGCCTGTATCATCTTGTCCTGGCATGCCAAACATCAACGACGTTCTTAAACTTTTGATGGCTTCATAGCTCAAACTATCTTGGTCAATATAAGTGAGTAACCGGTTAGGGGCTGACTTATTTTTTGTGAGTCGTAGCAATGGTTTGGAACGTGGCACCGTGGCAATAACTGGCACACCTGTCTTAGATTCCAAGTTATCAGGATCTTTAACCACATTACGAAATAAGTTCTTGAACAATACCAACATGGTTCCGAGCATACCGCCCAGTAACATTGCAAGTATCCATATCTGTAACTTTTTGGGAGCAATGGCGTTAAAGGTACTAATCGGTAAATCAATAATACGAGCAAAACCAATCTGTCCTGCTTTGACAATTTTTAACTGCTCATAATTTTTGAGCATAGTAAGATAAATTTCTCGATTGATATTGACGTCTTCCGATAATTTTAAAAACTCTCGCTGTATCTCAGGTAAACGGCCGACGGTCGCATCGATCTCTTTCTTTCTATCATTTAGTACTTTTAGCTGGTCATTAATCTGAACTACTAATGGATGCTCTTCGGTGTAATACGTCGTTAGTTCGGCTTTTTTGAGCTTTAATTCATTGAGCTGACTGTCTATTTGGTAGCTTTCTGTGACTAATAATTCTGCTTCTTTGGCAACATCAATGGTGCCATATTTTTTTCTAAACTCATTAAATGCAACCTCAGACGTTTCAAGTTTTTTCTTGAGCGCAGGAATCTGAGTTTCCATAAAAGTAATCGTTTTAGTCGTCTCTTCAGAACCGCGAGATTGGTTTTGGTCGACATACGATAAAACAATCTGCTTCAAAATCAAACTGACTTGCTTTTGATCTTGCCCTGTCAGCGACATTTGAATGACACCTGTTTGCGGCCCTTTTTCTACCACTGACAATGCACTATTAATAGCACTAATCGTAGATTGTAAAGACTGCTTGGTAATACTAATAGGATATTGAATGCTCGGTAAATCGTTTACCGTGATTTGAATCGTCCCATCAACCCCTTTAAACTTATACGGCTTATTCAACAATCCTTTAAAATTATCACTGCCATTACTAAGTAAAAAACCTGTTTTAGTCCTAACCAAAGTAAATGAACGGTTTAGGTAGGCTTGCGAGACGTCAAACTGGCTGATATTTGCCTGACCTTTATCAGTTTTTAACGCGACGCCTTCAGCCGTATTTATTTGTGTATTAGTACGACTTCTTTTGATTCTATCGATATAACTGACGTTTTGATCATCTAGACGAATACGCAAATGCAATAGATTAACCACTGGCTCTAAAATCATTCGTGATCTGATGAGCTCTGCCTCTGTATCCGCTTTGCTAACTTGTGGTGCCACTAACTCAGAAATATTGCTTCCAAGTGCCGAGATACCTTGATCTTGGTCATCAAGTTGCAACAAGGCATCCGCTTGAAATGTCGGGTTTACATAGCGGCTATACAGCACGCCAATCGTCAAACCCAGTAGCGCAAAAATAACGATCATTTTCCAGCCACGTAATAACACCCAAAGCAAGGCTAATAAGTCAATCTCATCGTTATCTCGATCGCTGACAGATTCTGAGGATTTTTGTGACTCTTTACTCATACACTCGCTACTCAACTAATTTTGTCAGCCCACAGCTCAAGGCTACTAATAATATTTTTTCTGGCAGTCTCGAATGCTGACACATCGTGACCATAAGGGTCTTCAATATCTTTATCTAGCCAATGACCAATTTTGAAGACTTTACCGCGGCAATGTGGCCACTGCGATTCTATCCACTTGGTTTCGTTGGTTGACATAGTCAGAATGAGATCTGCCGCTATTGTCATTTCTTGATTGATCTGTTTAGCAATATGCTTACTTATATCTGTATGATGCGTTGCCATCAGCTCCACAGCTTTTGGATCAGCAGAATGACCAATAACTGCCGATACTCCTGCAGAGTCAATGTGCTTATTTGGGTACTGCTCACTCATGATGGCCGCTGCTATGGGGCTACGGCAAATATTACCCACACAAACCACTAAAATATTGTCAAATGCCATAATATATCGCTTTGCTTATAACCCTGAAATAACATTGATTGCAGAGGTAGAAGGTAATAACGCGCTGATGACTCGGTTCCAGCGTGCCAGACCTGTTGGATCAACATACAAAATATCATTGGGTTGCATATCAAAGCGGTTGGCGAGCGCAAAGCTAGTAATAGTCTGCATATCAACATAATAAATATTGGTGCGCTGATAATCAGGATTGTCACGAACGATATATATCTTAGCTGCGTTCGCGGTATTAGAATCAAGCCCTCTTGACTCGCCTAATGCATGAGCCAAACTCAATCCTTGCTCAGGAATATCTACAGGCTCAACTTTTCCAAACTCGCCCAATACGTAAACCTTATTACGGCTTTGGCTATTCACATGAACTGAGTCGCCATCTCGCAAATAGATTTGGTTTCCTGATGACCCAACCTCTCGCAATGACTGCAAGCCAATGTTGTAACTCTTGCCTTTACGGTTCAATACGATACTGTTTGAATCACCTGTAGCTGTCGCACCGCCTGCCATAGAAATCGCGCCATATAACGAAACAGGCGTATCCGCAATAACAAACTCACCTGGTTGGTTGACCTCACCATCAATAAAGAACTTATTGCCACGATAGTTAACGACCTTCACCTGAGGGTCTGGATATTTTAAATAGCGTTGCAGTTGTCCTCGTAAATTTGCCGTAAACTGAGGCACGCTTATACCGCTAGCCTTAATACGTCCAATAAGAGGAAACTGGATAAATCCTTGTTGATCTACAGGAAACCCTGAAGCATAAGGGTTGCTAGTATTGCTAACACCTGATGGCGTTAGATCTGGATAATCAACCAAATTAATATTTAAAACATCACCTTGGGCGATACGATAGTCGACTCGACCCGATGTCTGAATCAATTGATAAATATCATTATTAATTTTGGGCGCTTGCTTGACTGGTAAAGTCGCTAAATTCAAAGGCTGTATATTAAACTGCAAACCATTTTCTGCTGTAAAATCACCTACAGGTGGTAAATCTCCAGATTTAAGTCCACCACTTACCGTCGTAGCACAACCTGATACAAGACCAAAGACTATGACTAATAGTGAACAAACAATTTTGGAGGAGTGATGCATAATAACGACCTTATCAGTCTCTATAATAGCTAAGAAATATTCAGCTGTTTACTACGATTACATGGTAAAGATACTATAAAGTAACGGCTTACCTACTAACATAAGCGCCTGATATTTAGGCACTATCATTTATAAATATCTCAGATATATTTGATATATGGAGCACTCAAATATATGATCTAACAATCATTAATAGTGCGCTTGTTCGTTTTTTTGAGAGATAAAATAACAATACTATTATCCGCTTAAGTGAATATAATAACAAGACAAAAGTTTTATGACAATCAATGATTTATTATTAATATGTATATTAAATTGTATTGTTGTTTTTTATAAATATAATAAAAGCAGTTATTCGAAGTTATCACTTACTATCTATCTGAAATATATGTCAATGAAATACAATCAAGCATAATATAGTCGCACCTAACTCTATAATTTCTATATAAATATTCCGTACGCAACCCATCATAATAATTTGTAACTCTGCTGATAAGTAGTGCTAAATAGCGTATAATACTCAATCCAATTTTTTACATTGAGAAATGTAAACCCACCGACTCCAGGAAATCATTATGAAAGACGAAAAACTACAAAAAGCCCTTGCCCGTATGGGGCTTGGTTCACGCCGTCAAATGGAAGAAGTTATCAAAGCCGGTCGCGTCACTGTGAATAACGGTCCAGCAACCATTGGTGATCGTGTCGAGCAAGGCGATGAGATTCGTGTTGATGGTCGTCAGATCAAATACACCTCTGAAAACGAAAAGCGTCGCCGTGTTATCGCTTATTATAAGCCTGAAGGCGAAGTCTGTTCTGCCAAAGATCCAGAAGGCCGTCCAACCGTTTTTGAACGTTTGCCAAAGCTAACCCATGATCGCTGGGTCATGGTTGGACGCTTGGACATTAATTCAACTGGCCTATTATTATTTACCAATGATGGTGAAATGGCGCATCGCTTGATGCACCCATCTAGTGAAGTCACTCGTGAATATGCCGTACGTGTATTGGGTGAAGTGACGCCTGATATCGCCCGCACACTGACTGCTGGCGTCATGCTAGAAGATGGTGTAGCACAGTTTGAAGACATCAAAGAAGGTGGTGGTGAAGGTGTCAATAAGTGGTATCACGTCCAGCTAAAAGAAGGGCGTAACCGTGAAGTACGTCGCTTATTTGAGTCACAAGGCCTAAAAGTAAGCCGTCTACTACGCACCCGCTATGGTACGATTGCTCTGCCAAAAGAGCTGCGTACCGGTCGTTTCTTAGAACTGGATAGAAAAGACATCAATACCTTGACAGACTTAGTAAGCTTGCGCCCACGTTATGGTACTGGTCTGCATGGTGCGGCTAAAGAGAAGCAAGAACGTATCAGAAGCAAGCCGCTTAAAGCGCGTCGCACTACTGATAGTCGTAGCGACAATCGCAAAAGCAGTGCAAAACCTAAAAGCAGTGCTAGTCCTGCCAGCCGTGGTACACGTAATACCCGTGATCGCAACAATAAACGCTAAGTAATCATTATGTTGAGACTCTTATCGTTTTAAAGCTATATGTTTAAAGTGACACACAAGAAAGCAGCCAATGATTATTCATCATTGGCTGCTTTCTTGTGTGTATTTTATAGTAAGAGATGATAAGCCTGACGACGTAGGCTTAGCTATCGTGACTGTCAATATACTTTTTCATAGCTCGTAATTCTTGCAGCTGCTGTGTGTCTACTTGCGCCAATAACTGATCCAAACGTTGCTCAATATTATTGAAAACACTCTCTAATAGCTGATTGGCTTCCACTTTTTTTTCACTACTCATCACATTATCAGTGCTTTTATTCATAGTAACTAGCTGGTGATGGCTAGCAAGCATTTCAGGCAGCCGAGTGTACAACATCTTATTCAGTACAAACTGCTGTTCTGTTACCACAGATCCTTTATGCTGATCTTGTCGTGTTTTTTGATAAGATTGATAGCTATTAACTTTTTCATCGATACATTTTAGTTGGCGCAGTTGCTGCTCTGACAAGTTTTGCAAATATTTTTTATTTAAATTTAGTTGCTGCCAGCTTAATTTAGATAATGACAGTGGCGCAGCATCATTCTGATAAACAAGCACTCCAGGGGTAATACCGACTGCTTTATGGAAAGCCTGCCAACCTTTTTTCCCCAAGTAAAAAGCGGTGACCGTCGTAACGATTGCAGCCCCGATTAAGATACTCATATACACTCACTATTTCTTATTTATAACACTCTCATTTATCCTATTAGGCTCTCGCATGAATACTACGTCATTCACAAGGTGATGTCCTTGGCTTTAGCGCTACTAGAAGACTTAGTAGTAGGTGCTTCAATAGTAGATATGCTGCTATCAGCAGTCTTATAGCCGTTGATGACTGAATCAGGAGCTGGATTATCAAAGCGTTTTTGTAGATAGCGGTTGGTTGCTAATAGCTTTTGACCATCTTGATGATATGAGGCATTAAGTAAATCATCAAACTGAGTATCAACTGTCTCAAGCACCTCTAGCAGCGCCTCTTTCCCTGTAACATTAGAATGCTTAATTTTAGTCGTGTCAGCGATTCCGTTGTCTATATCATGTAAACGGCGATAATCAGCCACAGCAAGTGGTACATGCCTATCCATTAAGTTTTGAATCATGATATAGGTTTCACTGATAGTATCTTTATCGTCAATTTTTCCATCATTATTGGTATCGCCATAAATGACACGCAGCTTCTCACCTTTTTCATTGATTTTAGTGAGTGCCGTTCTAACTTCCACTGGCAAGCTTTTTTCGGGAATATAGCCCAACTGCGGCATGGCCTCATACGCTAGCATCTTAGGAGCAGTGACTTTTTTGATGGTACGATATCCTAGATATAACCCAGCTATAGGTAACAGTCCATACAAAACAAATGCAAAGAGCATTGCAGTAACTTGGGTCATTAGACAGTCCTCATTATTTAACAGAATTTCTTGGCAATTTTATTGTTATTTGTGCTTTAAGGCGTACCACCAATTAGATTGTAAAGCTTAAAATTTGAAAAATCGTAGATAAATAAGGAAAAATTTGCCGTTGATATGAACGTATTGGCAAAATTTAACCATTTTAAAACCACTAAATGTGCTAGTTGATAACATGCCCTAGCCTATTAAAAATAAGACTCTATCAAAACCTTACTTAGCTATATGAGATCAATTAATCTCAAAATATATCTCAATCTCATGAAGATAAAAGGCGTACTTTCACAAACGCTAGACGCGTTTTGATCATTGATTAACTTTGTGTACGGCTTTTGACATAACGATGCGTAGAGGCTAGACGGTTCATCACCGTTTGGTGTAGCTCATCTAACAGCTCGTCAAGCTCGTAATCAATCTCTAAAAACAAATCAGTTAACATGCCACCGGCGGTCATCTTGCCTTGTAATGTGTTGTTTTTGGTGCGATGCGGGCTGAACCGCTGCAATTGCTCATAATGATGTAATGCTTCTGGAATACTTTCCGACACCAGCTTGTCGATGACGAACTGACGCTCATTATGCTGCTGTTGCTGCGCCTCATTAAGTTCACTACTCCATTCACGGTAGCGCTTTAACTTACCGTTGATTCGGTCTAGTATCGCGACAGCCTCAATCGGCATGGCATTTAGGGTGGCCTCGTCGACCACGTCAATAAGCTCAGTCATAATCGGACAGCGTCCATGTTTGAGATACCATAAGGTATCTGGGTCAAAAGGAGGTCTATTGGTTGGGCGCATTTGAGCACGATTGGACAGGTATCTATCGGTCAAAGGCGTGGGGGTTCGGATATCACTCACTTGCGCCAATGCATCACAAATACGGTTGGCACGCTCGGGCGGCGTCAGCGGAGAAGACTTATGGTTAGTTTGCTCGCCTCCATCAACACTTCCATCATCAGCATTGTTAGTACCAACACTATCAATATTAGCGGCCTCTAATTCTATTTCTTGACTGGCGCCCAATTCCTGAGCGTTCTTGGCCGCTTGTGTTGGCAGGTCATCGGATTCTTGTCCAAATGACTGGAATATTCTCGTCAAACTTACTACCATGACCTACCTTGCCTCTTATCCCACGCACTCACATTGTGCTCGTATTGCATATATTGATTCAATAACGTATCTTAACAGCTTTTTTTGGCACTGCCAGTAAGCAAAGTGTCAATATTCCTATGCCTTAAACACATCTATTCTCTGAATGATGAGCCCATTATGATGAATGTGACCGATTATACCTCTGGCTTTTTACTTGGACTATCGCTTATCTTAGCGATTGGCTCACAAAATGCCTTTGTACTGAAGCAAGGTATCAAACGTGAACACATATTTTTTATCTGCCTATTCTGTGCCGTCAGCGATGCACTATTAATCTCAGCAGGTGTTGCTGGATTTGGCGCGGTGACAGCTCGTTATCCACATGCTGTAGATATCGCCAGATTCGCAGGTGCGCTGTTTTTGCTGGTTTACGGGCTACAAAGTTTGTACGCCAGTATTCGACACTCTGAACCGCCCCGAGATTGTCGGAGACTCAACTTTCTGAGAGAATACGACAATGAAAACACGAAACTATACCCCTGAAATGAAAGAGCGCGCCGTCCGTATGCTAATTGAAGCTAAAGACGACTACCCATCCACCTGGTCAGCCATCAAAGCCATTGAGCTATGCTGAAGAAACCGTAGAGGTAAACTTGGTAAACTAAGCGTATTAATCGGAGTTTATCATGACCAAGAAAGTAAGAACCTACAGTGACGAATTTAAAGCCGAGGCCGTCAAGAAGATATCAGACAATAATGGCAATATCTCAGCCACTGCAAAGCAGCTTGGCATTGCCATGCAGACCTTATCTAATTGGCATAACAAAGCCAATCAAGGCAAGCTTATCGGCACAGAGCAATACGATCCTGATCTTATGAGTGCTCTTCAAGAAATAAAGCAGCTCAAGCGGCAGCTCA
>NZ_RRYV01000129.1 GCF_014861395.1 Psychrobacter sp. FME13
CGGCCTTATCAGAGAGTACTTGCCTAAGGGTTGTGACTTTAGACAAGTCTCTGATAATGAAATACAGGACATTGAGAACAAACTAAACAACAGACCAAGAAAACGATTAGGGTTTAAGACGCCTATGCAGGCGTTCTATAATATTAATTAGCATTGCACTTGGTGTGTTAATCTAAGTAGTTAAAAACGACAGAGGTTGTTATGAAAACAATAAACACCGAAACCCCTACCCATCAAGAAGTTCTGAGCATTGAAGGCATGAGTTGCGCCTCTTGTGTCGGGCGCATCGAAAAACAATTAAAAAAGATTGAACACGTGGAAAACGCTGAGGTAAACCTTGCCACTGAACAGGCAACGGTATACGCCTCTCAGCCTTTAGATGTTACCCAGCTAAACACAGCGGTAGAACGCGCAGGCTATAAAGTAACGCCCATTAAACCGATTGAGCTATCAATAGAAGGCATGAGCTGTGCTTCTTGTGTTGGACGCGTTGAAAAATCTCTAAAGAAAATCTCAGGCGTACAACAAGCCAGCGTCAATCTTGCAACCGAACGAGCCTTGGTACAAGCGAATACCCAAATCAACACAGATGATCTGATTGAAGCCGTTAAAAAGGCGGGCTATGAGGCCAAACTGGTAAAACCAGACCAAGGTGAGCAACAGGAAAAGAAAACCTCGGAGCAAAAGCAGCTTAAACGAGATTTAGGTCTGTCTGTCCTGTTGTCATTGCCCGTATTCATTTTATCCATGGGATCACATATGATTCCCGCCTTTCATACGTGGGTAGCGAATAACCTCGGTACTCAGCAAAGTTGGCTGATACAATTTGTATTAACCACACTGGTATTGCTCTTTCCAGGGCGCCGCTTTTATCAAAAAGGCATGCCAGCCTTATTGCGTTTTGCCCCCGATATGAACTCGCTAGTGGCAATTGGTACCATCGCGGCTTATGGGTTCTCTCTCATAGCAACCTTTATGCCGCAAGTCCTACCTGACAGCACGGTACATGTCTATTACGAAGCCGCTGCTATGATTGTGAGTTTGATTTTATTGGGTCGTTATTTTGAGGCAAAAGCCAAAGGCCGCACTTCTGAAGCCATTCAACACTTGGTGGGCATGCAGGCAAAGACAGCTCGTGTACAGCAAGATGGCAAAGTCGTCGAAATCCCTGTCGAAGACATCACCGCACAAATGACAGTTGAGATTCGTCCAGGTGAGCGTGTCCCTATCGATGGCGAGGTGATTGATGGTCACAGTTATATCGATGAGTCTATGATTACCGGTGAGCCGGTTCCAGTAAAAAAACAAGCCGGCGATCAAGTGGTCGGCGGTACTATCAACCAAAATGGTACTGTGAATATCCACGCAACAGCCATCGGTGAAGACTCTGTGCTGGCGCAAATCATTCGTATGGTAGAACAAGCCCAAGGCTCTAAACTACCGATTCAAGCGTTGGTGGATAAAGTCACCATGTGGTTTGTACCAACGGTGATGTTCTTGTCCGCGCTGACTTTTATCGTTTGGTTGATTTTCGGCCCTGATCCAGCATTAACCTTTAGTTTGATTAATGCCGTTGCGGTACTTATTGTCGCCTGCCCTTGTGCAATGGGACTGGCCACTCCCACATCTATCATGGTGGGTACAGGGCGCGGTGCAGAGCTGGGTGTGTTATTCCGTAAAGGTGAAGCACTACAGTCACTACAAGAAGTGAGCGTGGTTGCCGTTGATAAAACAGGGACATTGACTGAAGGCAAACCTACGTTAACGGATTTTCAAGTTCAGCAAGGGTTTGAGAAAGAACAAGTCTTACGTGTACTAGCGTCAGTTGAAGCAAAGTCTGAGCATCCAATTGCACTGGCTATCGTGCAAGCCGCAGAGCAACAAGACATTCAATTACTCCCTGTTACTAACTTTGAGGCGATGACAGGCTTAGGGATTCAAGCAAGTGTATCCGGACAAGTGATTCACATTGGCGCAGATCGTTACATGCAGCAATTGGGGTTTAATGTCGCAGCTTTTGAGCAGGATGCGCTACGTTTGGGACAAGAAGGTAAAACTCCTATTTATATCGCGATAGATGAGCAGTTGGCCGCTATTGTTGCCGTTGCCGATCCTATTAAGGAAACGACTCATACTGCCATCGCAGCATTACATCAGCTGGGCTTAAAAGTAGCCATGATTACCGGTGACAATCGCCATACTGCACAGGCTATTGCCAACAAATTAAATATCGATCAAGTAGTAGCAGAAGTATTACCCGAAGGGAAAGTAGATGCGATACGTACGCTACAAGAACAATATGGCCAAGTAGCATTTGTGGGCGACGGTATCAATGATGCTCCTGCACTCGCCCAATCTGATGTTGGTTTAGCGATTGGCACAGGTACAGACGTGGCCATTGAAGCTGCTGAAGTTGTACTCATGTCAGGTAGCTTACAAGGTGTACCTACCGCGATTGCCTTAAGCAAGGCGACTATCAGCAATATCAGACAAAATCTGGCTTGGGCGTTTGTCTATAATGTCGCCTTGATTCCGATTGCGGCAGGCGTGTTATATCCCGCGTTTGGTATATTGCTATCGCCCATTTTTGCGGCTGCCGCCATGGCGCTGTCTTCTGTATTTGTACTAGGTAATGCGCTACGCTTGAAGTATTTCAAAGCACCTACCATTACAGAGTAAATATAGAATCGTAAAGCATATCCATATAGGGTTTAGATACACAGATTATTTAAACCCTTTTGATATTTAAGTCCCTTTTCAAGTTAGAAGGATAGTTATGAATATTGGTCAAGCATCAAAGCAGTCAGGCATCTCCTCAAAAATGATTCGTTATTACGAAAAAATAGGCGTGCTCGATACGGCAAAACGCTCGAATTCAGATTATAGAATGTATTCTAAAGAAGATGTCGAGGATCTAAGCTTTTTAAGACATGCTCGTGATTTGGGGTTTTCTTCTAAGCAAATGAAAGAGCTACTGTATCTGCGTAAAAACACCAATCGGCAGAGCGCGGATGTTAAGCAGTTAACACAAGAGCATATCGATACGTTAAACCAAAAAATTGCTCAATTGCAGGAAATGGTCGACGCTCTACAGAACTCTTTTGATAACTGCGCAGGCGATGATAATGCAGATTGCGCTATTTTAGAGGATATAGGACAAGGTTAAAAAGTTAATTGTCGTACCATCATGCCAGCGTAGAAATATAAGTATGTAGAGGCATAAATCACTCAATTTAGTTGCTGATTTTGTGATTACTTATTCAAATCAATCGCAGCCGATTTTAGCCAAGTCGCCGCTTTACCTAAAGCGCGCTCTTTATGCCAAATAAGGACTAAAGCCACTGGCCAGTCGCGATCATCATAGCCCAATGTTGGTGCAACTATAAGACCACTGTCTAAGGCGCTAGCAACCACATGCTCAGGTACAAAAGCCCAACCTAAGTTACGCTGTACTAGCTCCACGATGACCCACTGACTCTCAACCCACCACACATCCGACGCTATTCGTAATCGTGCTTGATCTTCACTATGATTACGAGTAGCTACCAGTAGTTGCCGATAGCGTTTTAACTCATCCCATCCTATTTTTGGGCTATTCAACTCATGCTCTGGGGCGCAAACCACCTTAAGCATCTCCCAACCCAAAATATGAAAATTTAGCGTCGAAGGCAACATGTCTTGATACCACATAATGCCCAAATCAGCTCGTTTCTCTATGACTAGCTGACTCACGTCTTCCATTAAAGGAAACAGTAGCTCTAGCTCCACACTAGGAAATCGACATGAAAACTCATCTAACAAAGCACCCAATCGTTCTAAAGGGTATAGCTCATCAACCGCTAGCACCAACCTACTCTCTACGCCCTCGCCCAAACTTTTGGCAACCCCGCGAAAGTGTTCACAGCGCCCAAGTATCACTCGTGCTTCTACCAATAGACGCTCTCCAGCTGGCGTCAAAATTGGATAACGACCGTCACGCACAAATAATAAGTTATCCAAATCTATCTCTAAATTAGAAACAGCCGTGCTGATGACAGACTGCGCCTTACCCAGTTGCCGCGCTGCCGCTGAAAAAGAGCCTGTTTCTACAGTCGCGACAAAGGCTTTTAGTTGCTCTAATGAAAAGCTCATCTATCTGTATATCCTATAGGTCCTAACTTGGTTATCCAATTTTAACAGATACAATAGCCAAATAAATCATTAATTTAATTGGATATCTCGATGCGCACTACTAGAGATCGTATTCGCCATACATTAGGTTTTGAGGTCATTGGTCTAATCATATTTATACCCTTGGCAAGTTCGGTATCTGGCTTTGACAGTCAATTGGTAGGTAGCATGGCTGTTGTTGGCTCAATCATCGCGATGCTATGGAACTATTTTTATAATTGGGTATTTGATGGGGTCTTGTTGAAACTGCGTGGAGAGCTAGATAAGACTATTTTATTGAGGATATTACATGCATTTTTATTTGAAGCTGGTTTGCTGTCACTGTACCTACCCCTGATTGCGTGGTACTTACAGATCAGCCTGTGGAGTGCGTTTTTGATGGGCGTGTCTATGGCTACTTTTTATCTGGTGTATGCCTTTTTCTATAACTGGATTTATGACAAGGTGTTTCCTATTCCAAAAACGTATCTTGCATCTCAGTTTAGTCACTAAATCATGCTAGACGCTGCAATGTTTTCTAATCGGTTTTTATAGTCGGTTATCGGTTGATGCTTGTTAACTTTTATAACGCTTCTGCTTCATTAGAGACCTTTATCCTCTCAACCAAAAAGTCTACAGCGGCTTTTACTTTTGGCACCAGATAGCGCTGCTTTTGATACAGCAAATACACGGCCATATCAGCATGTTGCGTAATCGCTAACCGATGCTCGAATTTAATCTCCTGTAACGCGCCTGACTCAAGATACGATGACAACGCCCAGTGAGTAGACATTAAAATACCCTCACCATTACAAGCTTTTTTGACCAACCATGGCCCGTTATTTGAGATCGCAACTGCTGGCCCCGAAACATCATGCCACTGGTCATCCACGTGGCATAGCCAAGGCGTTGGCCCGTTTGGCGCTTTAAAATACAGTCCTTTATGTTCTTTTAACTCCATTACGTGACTAGGTACACCATGTGCTTTCAGGTAACTGGGCGACGCAACTGGTATAAACCCATTGTCCATGAGCCTAATAGCAATCACTCGCTCATTTGGTGCGTAACCACCGCGAATCGCAATATCTACATCGTCACGCCCTAATGCGGATAGCTCATCACTGAGACTGACATCCAATACAATCTCTGGGTACAACTTACCAAACTCATCTAACAACGGCAGTAGTATCTTTTCACCAAAACCCACCATAGAGCTGATTCGCAAGCGCCCCATGGGCGTCGTTTGATAACTGCGCACCGTTTCTTTGCTTTGTTCTAGCTGGTTCAATATGTGCTGCATATCATTGTAATAAACCTGCCCTACTTCAGTCAGCTTTACGACTCGGGTCGAGCGCTTTAATAATGTCGCGCCCAAACTTTTTTCCAGATCGGACACCCGCCTTGATAGTGATGATGGCGGCACATTAAATGCACTTGCTGCTTTAGTAAAACTGCCTGTTTCAGCAACTTTGCTAAAATACCGTATGGCACGTAATTGATCCAACTGACCTCTCCATTGAGTAAATAGTCTAGTATTTTCGCCTTATTATTGTCTTAAAAGCAATAGTGATTCACGTTATTCCTTATATATAACCACATTAAAACCAGTAATAATGTGGTTAACTTGAACGTCGCAATTAAAACACGATTAAAAACAACCTGTACGTCAACAATGGAAGAATGACTTATGATTACTTTGCACGGCTTTGCAGCAAGCAACTATTACAACATCGTAAAACACACACTTTTATATAAAGGTATCCCATTTCAAGAAGACCTTTTGTACGCTGGTAGCGATGACTTATTAACCGTCAGCCCAGTGGGTAAAGTGCCTGCCATCACAATGCCTGATGGATTTAATCTGTCAGAATCTAGCGTGATTTGTGACTTCCTTGAGGAAACATATCCAGAAAAGCCGCTATACCCAAACGATGCAGCAGAACGCGCGACTGTACGTCAAATCATGAAAATAGCAGAGCTGTATTTTGAGCTGCCAAGTCGTCGCCTGATTCCTTATGTGTTTTCTGGTACTCAAGCGCCTGATACGATCAAAGACGAAGTTCGCCAAGTATTAAGCCGCGGTATTATTGCCTTGAATCGCTTATGTAAGTTCTCTCCTTGGATTGCAGGCGAGCATTTCACCATGGCTGATATTTATGTTCATTATGTCAACGTTATTGTCAGCGCCTTTGCTTGCACCCAACTTGACTGGGATGTTCTGGCAGAAGTGGAAGGCATGAAAGAATGGAACAAGTCAATGAGCCAAACCGATATTGCTCAGACCGTAAATGCAGACAGCCAAGCGAATATGCCTGAGTTTATGCAGCATGTGACTGCCCAAATTAAAGCCGCAAACGCTAAATAAAATGTGAGCTAATAAAAATTAGCCACATTAAGAGAATTACCAAAACTCAATAACCTACAGAACGACTAATACCATCAAGGGATTGGTCTAAAAAATATAACTATTCACAGGAGAAAATCTTATGACAGATAAAAACATCCAACTGACCTCAACGATTAGCGAAGACAATAAACTAACATTGGCTTTACAAGACATTGATATGCCGCAGCCAGGTGCTGACGAAGTCGTGGTTCGTATTGAAGCTGCGCCGTTGAACCCATCTGATTTAGCAGTTCTATTCAGCGTCGCTGATATGTCAACGGCTGCACAATCTGGTACAGACGAAAACCCAGTTATCACCGCTGACGTGCCAGCCAAGTTTATGCCATCTGTCAAAACTCGCGTTGGCAAGGACACGCCAGTCGGTAACGAAGGCGCAGGTACAGTCGTCGCAGCAGGATCATCTGATGCAGCACAAGCATTGATGGGTAAAACTGTTGCGGTCATCGGTGGTGGTACGTATCATTGCGTCAATGTACAGAGCTGCCTAGCGCTAAAAGAAGGCACGACGGCCACCGAGGCCGCCTCTTCTTTTGTGAACCCGCTGACCGCTCTAGCTATGGTCGAAACCATGCGCGCTGAAGGACATAAAGCCATCGTACATGCGGCGGCTGCTTCTAGCCTCGGGCAAATGCTAAACCGTATCTGTATGGCGGATGGCGTAGACCTAGTAAATATCGTCCGTAGAGATGAGCAAGAGACGCTATTGCGTGATATGGGCGCAAAATATGTGGTTAACTCAAGCAGCGAGACGTTCCTTGCTGACTTAACAGCGGCAATTGCTGAAACAGGCGCGACAATTTCGTTTGACCCTATCGGTGGCGGTCAGTTAAGCAGTGACATCCTTAACTGTATGGAAGCCGCGATCACTCGTGACGTAGAAGAGTACAGCGTCTATGGCTCTAACACGTTTAAGCAAGCCTACATCTACGGCGCACTAAACCGTGGCCCTATTACGCTAAACCGTAACTTTGGTTTTGCGTGGGGCGTGAATGGCTTCTTGCTGTTCAATGCGCTTGCTAAACTTGGTACTAAGACAGTCGTTAAGATGCGCCAACGTGTGGCTGATGAAATCACCACTACCTTTGCTAGTAACTATACGCATGAAGTGACATTGGCTGAAGCATTACATTTACAGTCAATTGCGGCTTATGGCAAGCAAGCAACAGGTGAGAAGTATTTGATTACGCCTCAAGGCTAATGGTTGCTGGCAGCGTCATGTAGAAGCAGCTTTGTAATAATAAAAAAGCAGATACCTAGAGTGTCTGCTTTTTTATATTTAATGATTATTACGCGGTGTTAGTGAAAGGCGATAACTTATCTTTTTTGAATACTAACTCTGTGAATGTTAGTTCTTTGAATCTATCTTCTTTGAAGCTTCCTTATTTGAAAATTAAAGCATTCTTGCAGTTATATAATTTCTTTGTGATAATTAGCATTCAGACACCCTAACTTTTAAATACAAATATTAAAAATTTAGATTATCTACTTTCTGAGAGATTGCTATGAACAACACAACGAAAATAATGATGGCATCCACGCTTGTGATGAGTGTACTTGCGACTGGCTGCCAAACAATGACTGACATTACCACGCCAGCCGTACAGCCAGTCACAGCAGAGACGTTAGAGGCGAATAATTGGCGTCTTATAGATGCCAAGCTTAATAACGGAGAACTTGGTTGAGGCGTTGTTTTTCGATCCATCAAGACCATTAACACTGGACTTTATGACTGTTGAAGACCGCAGTATGATGAACCTCATGAATACTTGCAACAACATGAGCGCGGGATACAGTGTGGCGGATGGCGAGGTAGAACTGAGCGCAATCAGAAGCACTCGAATGGCCTGCCCTGAACACTTAGCAAAGTTTGATAGTGCTGCCGCTACGACAGTACAAGGCAAATACAGCTTTGGTAAAAATAGCGATAACAACCCTGTATTAATCGTTACGAATGACAACCAAACAGCTCACTTTAAAGCAGTCCCTAAAACAAAGACACCTTGATTACTGCGTGCATAGCTCTATCCTGAAATTATGAATAATGCCTCACTATAAATTAGCGAGGCATTATTTATAGGACTTACGCAAAACCAGAGATATATTGCCAACCTAAAGCATAGCGTAGTACC
>NZ_RRYV01000012.1 GCF_014861395.1 Psychrobacter sp. FME13
CATAGTTTGCTGTGACTATCTTCATGAGCTTTTGCCATTTACCGGTTTTACGCCAGTAACGGTATTGATGATATATGCTAGACCAATGACCAAAATAAGAAGGTAAGTCTCGCCATGGACAGCCTACTCTTATGCGGTACAACATGCCTTCAACGGTACGTCTTAGATTGGGCTTGTTATATACGTTAATTTGTCGCAATATAATAAATAGCTTGTGCCAATGTTCATCGTTGAGCTTGGTGCGAGCCATAAGTGACGCCTTGTTTCTTTATTGTGGTAAACATTAGAGTAAGGCGTTGCTTATTTTTTTCAATGTTTTCTCAATTCTATACAGCCCCTAGCATTATTGTCATAGCTTTTTGCCAAGCGACTCGTATTGCCATCAAATGCCCAGACACCATTGTCTTGCTGCAAGAAATGCCCTGCCTCTTTAGCGGATGAACGTGAGACGATAGCCGCGTCCAAGACACCTGTGCTTAATAGCTCACGTAAGCGAATTGAATTGTGACAATGAATATGCACGGGTAAATTAGGTACGCATGCCTTAATATATTGGATAACTTTAGGCAAAACTACTTGTGCGTAATCATCAGGACATCCTAATTGTAAAGGTCTAATAATCTGTTTGCTCTGCTGCATTTGTCTTAATGCATCATCATGTAAGCTAATGATATGACGCGCATAGCCGAGCAAAAACTTACCGTCTTCAGTTAATTCAAGCACACGTCCTGATTTAGTAAATAATGACTTATCTACCTGTTCAGCCAATTTTTGCATTTTTTGGCTAACGGCACTTTGACTACGGTGCACCTGCTCGGCTGCCTGCGTATAACTGCCTGTCTCTACCACTGCGATAAAACAACGTAATACCTCTATGTCCATTCGCCAATCCTTTGCCTGTCGATATCTTGTATATATCAGAGAGTAGCACATTGTCATTTTTAATAAACAAAACTAATGCTGCGAATCTCTTATAGGTACTATTAATATTTTGCGTTGGCCACTTACGGTTCGTGAAGACATAATAAAATTTCATTCAGCAGATTATAGGGAATTGATATGCAAAAACCTCTACTCATTATCGGTAATAAAAACTATTCGTCATGGTCATTGCGGGCTTGGCTATTGCTAAAAGCCTTTGACGTTGATTTTGATGAGCAATTGATTGAGCTTTTTGATGACTCTGCCCGTCCTATTCTCGATGAGCATGCGCCAACGGGAAAGGTTCCTATTTTGGTTTATGGTGAAAGTGCTGCAAAAGTCACTGTTTGGGATACCCTAGCCATCGCCATTCATGCCAATGACTATCTAACAGATATAGATATTTGGACCGGATTAAGCAAATCTGACGCTAACGCACAGAATAACAATCAACACCGAATCAACAGTGCCTACTGCCAGAGTATCGTCGCTGAAATGCATTCAGGGCTAATGGGTATTCGTAATGAGATGCCAATGAATATCCGAGCCACAGCAAAGATACAACCGAGTCGTGCTTGCTTAGCTGACCTCGCTCGCATTGAGAATATTTTTGCCGATTGCTTAACAGCTCGTTCAACAGACAGCTACTTGTTTGGCCAATTCACCGCTGCTGACGCTTTTTTTGCCCCTGTGGTTCTACGTTTGCAAACGTATGCTGACGCCTCGACCATAGAGTTAAAACCAACAACCAAACAGTACTGCGAGACGATGCTAAAAAACCCTCATATACAAGCGTGGCGCAAAGCTGCACTAACAGAAACCCGCATCATTGACGAAGATGAAGCTGGTCAGATAGTCTCATTGGTTGGGGACTTGGCCGATTAAACTTAGATGAAACATAGATCAAGCCCATATCAAACTTAAGGTCAAAGGTTTACTAAATTTTTAATAACACTTAAGATGATAGAGACACAAGGAATGTGTCTCTATTTAAAAAGCCGTTTATGGCTTTTAATTCAACAAGGAATGTTTTATGAGCGGTACTGCTCTAGCTTTACTCCCCTTGGCGCTTGCCTACATTATGTTTACCTTAGGGACAGGGCTAAAACCCAGTGACTTTAAGGTTATCATCAATTATCCCAAAGCTTTTTTGATAGGCCTGATTAATCAGGTTATTTTTGTACCTTTGATTGCTTTAGCGGTGGTCTTAGTGATGGCGCCGCCACCAGAGATTGCCTTTGGTATTATGCTGATTAGCTTTTGTCCAGGTGGTGTCACGAGCAATATGCTCACTTACTATGCCAAGGGCAATGTCGCACTATCAGTCGCCCTCACTGGCGTGGTCAGCTTGTTGTCAGTCGTTACCTTGCCCATCCTAATTACCTTAGCTTTTAACCACTTTATGCAAGACCAAACAGGCTCTATTAGCGCGGTAAAGATCGGTGCTGTCATGTTTTTGTTGACGACGTTACCTGTGACTCTTGGTATGCTAGCTCGCTATAAATTCACTGATTTCATGGTACGCAGAAGCCGTATTTTAAATAGCTTGGCCAGTATCTTTTTTGTGCTGATAGTTTTCGCTGCGATCGCGTCTAACTGGGAATTGCTAAAATCACAATTGACATCTATGGGTCTTGAGCTGATTCTTATTATTATGGCTTTATTTATATTTAGCATCTTAACCTCTAAGTTATTAAAGCTAAGCTGGTTCGATACCAAAACTATCTCCATAGAAACGAGTATTCAGAACAGTACCACGGCGATTACTTTAGCACCTATCATTATGGGAACAGCCGTTGATCTGCCTGCTATCGCTTTACCCGCGGCGGTATATGGGGTATTGATGTATGTGGTTGCGCTGCCAGTTATTGCGTTGATTCGGAATAAGAACTGATTTTAGTAAACATAAAAAAACCACCTCAAAAGAGGTGGCTTCTTAGATTAAGCTTAGCACTGTAGAATTTAGATTTGAGCAGCCTATTGCATCACTAAGTACTCGAACGCTGCTAATGCTGCTTTACTACCCTCACCCATCGCAATATTAATCTGCTTGAATGGCACAGTCGTTACATCACCACAAGCGAAGATACCTTTGCGATCGGTACGGCAGCGCTCATCAATCTCAATCTCACCGAAACGGTTTAAATCAACAAAACCTTTAACAAATTCAGTATTCGGTACTAGACCAATTTGTACAAACACTGCGGCTAAGTCTACTTCTTTAGTCTCACCAGAGTTGCGATCTTCGTAGACAACAGAGCTAACTTTACCGTCTGTGGCTTTGATCTCTTTCGTAGCCGCGCTGGTAATGATATCAATGTTGGCCTTTTCTTTGGCTTTATTGATCAGCACTTGGTCAGCTTTTAGATCATCGGCAAACTCAAATACCGTGACATGTTTTACGATACCTGATAAATCAATGGCAGCTTCGATACCAGAATTACCACCACCAACGACTGATACGTCTTTACCTTTAAAGAACGGACCATCACAGTGAGCACAGAACGCCACGCCTTTACCGATGTTTTCTTCTTCACCTGGTACGCCAAGCTTACGCCATTGGGCACCAGTGGCTAGGATAATACTGCGAGTCTCAAACGTCTCACCAGTGTTCAGATGAATACGATAGTTCTCATCTTCAGTTTCGCCGATTTCTTTTACGCTCACATGCTCTTTTAGGGTGATATTGTACTCATGCAAGTGCTTCACAAAGTTATTTGATAGCTCGGTACCGTTGGTTAGTGGTACTGAAATCAAGTTTTCGATGTCTTGCGTGTCTTTAACCTGCCCACCGATACGGTCAGCAACCATAGTGACTTTTAAGCCTTTACGAGCGGTATAAATCGCAGCCGCTACCCCTGCAGGACCAGCACCGATGATAGTTACATCTTGCTGCTCTAGTTGCTCAGCATCATCTTCATCAGCATCAGCATCACTTAATAAATCAGGAAACTGCTCTTGTAACTTCTCAATCAATTTACCAGTATCAATCTTACCATTGGCAAATGGTTTGCCGTTCAAGAATACCGCTGGTACACCTTGAATGTTATTGGCATCAACTTGCTCTTGGAACAATGCACCATCGATCATCTCGTTGCTGATGTCATCGTTTAGTAGCGCAAACTGGTTCAGCGCTTGCACGACATCTGGGCAGCTATGGCAAGAGAGCGATACATAGGTCTGAAACTGTAGCGGCTTGTTAAAACGCTTGACTAGCTTTTGGATACCTTCATCTAGTTTTAACGTGTGACCACCTGCTTGCAAGATTGCCAAAATCAGCGAGGTAAACTCATGACCACCAGGAACCCCGCTAAAGACGATACCCGTGTCAATCAACGCATCATCAGCATGGCCGCGAACTGCAAAACTGATCGGGCTAGGTAGGCTGTCATCGTTCGCTGTCGCATCAAAATTAATTTTATCTGTCGTACCAGCGATTTTGGTCAAAAAATCAATCAATTCGGCACGCTTACTATGCTCACCGCTACCCAATACAAAGGTAATAGGACGAGTCATATTTTCGCTGTAGCTCTTAATCGCGTCTAATAAACTTTGGTCTATCATGTTTGTTCCTTATTATTACTGAATATGTAACGGCAACTACTATATTGCACGTTTAAATAGAATTTATTTACTACTAATAGTTTGATCTAAAATGTTGTAAGCAAGAGACTTATGCCCTTTGATGTCTCTATTATCATAGCTTTCAGGATTTCGGGCAAGCTGAGAAATTCAAACCTCATGTTTTATAAAACAAATCGTAAACCATGGTTAATATCTAATTATTAAACTATTAACAATGTGATAGTCATGGTACATAGTCCATTTTTTCGCTACAATCAAGTTAAGCAAATAAGAAAAATTCCTATTTGTCTCATTGCAGTTTGGCTTTTATGTGAACTTATTAAAGCGCTTTCTGCTAGTGCTGAACCTTATCACTATTGCATCAACTCATGATTTGGTTGAGTGAAAATCACGTCTCAAAATCATAAAAATCTTAACGATAATGCGCGAATCTTATGACTAATTTGCGCTTCACAACAAGGATGAACACATGAGAAAGACTGATACATGGCAAGACAATAAAGACATCATTGCCGAACTTAAGCTAACAGATAGCCATTTTGCGAGTGTTTTTGATGAGCACGCTCAGCTCGATCAAAAAATCAATTACCTCGAAAAAGATTTGGTAAAGCATGCCAGTCGCGATGAAGAAATAGAACAAATGAAGCGTCAAAAATTACATCTCAAAGACGAGATCTATAAAATTATTGACGCGAGTAAAGCAGATGATGCCAATCAAGCATAAGTGATACTAGGCGTACATCATGATTTGACACAAATTATGATACAGATAATACAAAATTGCATAGACGTAAAAAGACCCCATCAGTAATCGCTAATGGGGTCTTTGTTTGTATGTCAGCTGATATAACAGTCACTGCCTATCAGCCAACCTACTATTCTAGTACCTTGTAGATACTCTCTAAGACTTTATGGTCTTAGATTTTACCAACTAGATCTAGACTTGGTTTTAGCGTTTCTGCGCCTTGTTCCCAAGCTGCTGGACAAACTTCGCCATCGTTTTCACGAACATACTGTGCTGCTTTTACTTTACGTAGCATGTCTTTTGCGCTACGGCCGATACCGCCAGCATGAATCTCAGCAACTTGGATTAGGCCATCTGGGTCTACTAAGAACGTACCACGTTCGGCTAGACCAGCTTCTTCAATCATAACGTTGAAGCCACGAGTGATTTTACCAGTAGGATCGCCGATCATTGGGTAATTTACTTTACCGATAGCATCTGAAGAATCATGCCATGCTTTGTGCGTGAAATGAGTATCCGTTGATACTGAGTATACTTCTACGCCAAGGCCTTTTAGCTCGTCGTAATGAGCTGCCATGTCTTCAAGCTCAGTTGGGCAAACAAATGTGAAATCAGCTGGGTAAAATAGGAAAATTGCCCAGTTGCCTTTTACGTCTTCTGAAGTGACGGTTTTGAATTCGCCGTTTACATACGCATCTGCTGAAAATTCTGGGATTTCTTGATTGATAATAGACGCCATGAGTGGCTCCTTTATAGTTAAGTTAATTGGAATTTTTGGTATAAGTATCTTTGTTAAGCCTTTAATAATCTGGGCTACCTGACAAACTATACGCGAATTTTATTGTTAATCCAGTTAAAAGTTTTTAATGTGATGTTTTGTTTTATTAAACTTGTTAAACTATTATCTCTATTTTTTATCATCAGTGCGCGATATGTCATTGACTATATAACCTATAGATTACATTAAGATGAAATCGAATGCAGATATCTCATTGTTACACTGCATGAGTTAACACATATATCGCTTTAAAAGCCCATTAATAGAGAGATTTTATGATTACTTTACGTCAGCTTGAGTTTGCCTTAGCAGTGGCTAAACACCGTCATTTTAAACGTGCAGCGGAAGACTGTAATATCTCTCAGTCTGCGCTGAGCTTGGGTATAGCCGAGTTAGAAAAACAATTGGATACGCAGATTTTTGAGCGTAATAACAAACAGGTATTAATCACTCCTATCGGTGAGGACATTCTAGCGCGAGCACAGCGTGTGTTTTCTGAAGTCCATGATTTGACCACACGTGCTCATAGCCATCAATCGCCGCTTGCTTATCCGATGACTGTCGGTATCATCCCAACGATTGCACCGTATTTACTACCAAAAGTATTACCAGCCTTACGAGCCAACTATCCAGAATTCCGTATGACCATCGTCGAACAGCAGACAGAACGCTTGTTAGAACAAGTACGTTACGGTCATATTGACACCGCTATTATTGCCCTACCCTATGCAGTAGAAGGCTTACACAGTTTTGAGTTTTGGACAGAGGATTTTTTTGCAGTATTTCCAAAAGACGATGTACATGCCCAGCTTGAAACCATCAATGCAGATGAACTGACAACAGCCAATCTTATGTTACTAGGTGAAGGGCATTGCTTGACTGATCAGACACTCTCTGTTTGTCATTTTGATCGTGCACAGATGAAATCAAGCTTTTCAGATGCCAGTTTGAACACGCTTATTCAAATGGCACTTGCCAACATGGGAACGACATTGGTACCCGAGATGGCATTAGACCAGCTTCATCTACAAAACCAAAACGCTGTCGCGGTACCACTAGCAGAGCAAGGACCACATCGCCATATCGCCTTTGTCACTCGTCTAAACTATGCTCGTGTCGATGACGTCAATTTGCTTGGCAAAGTATTTAAGCAAGCGCTTGAAGAAGATGCTAATAAAAAGTAAATATGAGTGATTTGTCTCAAATAGACATTGAGTTAAGTAATCGTTTTTACTTACACCTATCTGCTATCAATAGCGATGTCACGCCAAAAAAATCACAAATACTTTGGCAGGATATTGCTGTGCGTTATGATGAGCGCCAACGCGCTTATCATAACGCACAGCATATTCAGCAGTTATTTTCTCAGTTTGAACAAGTGAAGCACCAGCTCAGTGAGCCACATATTATCGCTTTGGCAATATATTATCATGACGTCATATATGAACCAACACGCTCAGACAATGAGTTAAAAAGCGCAGAATTTGCGGTAGAAATATTAGAGCCTTACTTAAATGCTGAACAATGCCAATATATCTACGCACTGATTATGATGACCGCCTCTCATCAACTGAATAATGAGATGGGTTCTGACAAAAATAGCGATGCGGCTTATTTATTAGATATGGACTTGAGTGTTTTGGGAATGCCGTACTCAGAGTATGAGCAGTATGCAAAAGCGGTACGCGAAGAGTATGTACATGTCACTGACAAGAACTACCAAAAAGGACGGACTCACGTATTAAATCAGCTGTTGGCACACCCCACCTTGTATATGACAAACTACTACCGTAGTAGGCTAGAGGCGCAAGCTCGGGATAATATCAAGCGCGAGATTAATTCCTTACTTTGCTCGCAGCTTAATAAATAGCTCATTACCCTGCCGTGCAGGATATGAGTTGTAGCTCAGCTCCATCAATTCAATATCGAAAAGACTCTCGAAACGCTGGTGGTACTCTCTTTTTGTACCGCCAAATGGTGGCCCGCTTTTTTCAAAAGCTCTATCAAATAGCAGACCAACCAGCTTCCCGTTCGGTTTCAATAATTCTGACATTTTTTTTGCATATTCATCACGGCGTGCTGGATTTATCGCACAAAAAAACGTCTGCTCTAGCACCCAATCAAACTGATATTGCTCTGGTGATAAATTAAAGAAGTCTGCACAAATTAAATGCTCAGTTGGAAAGTCAGGATAACGCTCGGCAAATACCTCAATCGGAGCGGGCGCAAAATCAACCAAAACAACATTAGTAAAACCTTGCTCATGTAAATAGCCGACTTCGTAGGCATTACCAGCACCAGCTACTAAAATAGATTGGTTTTTTGTAGAGGTAGGTAACTGATCAATATAAGCTTTGAGAGGTGGCGAAACCTCCCCCATATCCCAACCAATACTATCTTGCTCATAACGCTGCTGCCAAAAACCAGCCTGATTCACACTTTCCATATGACATCCTTATCTATCTAGTTTCATCATTGAAACACAAACAATTATAACAGCAAAAATACACTGTTAGCCCCTACCTTGTCAGCCTTGTTTCTTTCTGACGTATACCATCAATATAGGACGTGTCATCACTAAGGTTGTGAGGCTTATAGTCTTAGCGATGATACGCCCTAGCTACCCTGTTTTACCTGCCAGCATATTATGCCAATGCTGATAGTCTGGTATTGCTGTCGCTACTGTCTGCCAAAATTCAGGGCTATGATTGGCGTGATGCAAATGACACAGCTCATGAACAATGACATACTCAGTACATTCAATAGGATAAGCAGGTAAGTAAACAGACAACCATACTCGGCGCGCGCGTGTATTACAGCTACCCCAGCGGGTATGCATTTTTTTTAGGCGTATTTCATTGGCATAGGCACCAACGATAGGTTGCCATTTATCAAACAAAGAAGGAATAACGTTAGAGAGCTGTTGCCGATAATAGGTAATTTTTTCATCGGGGCTAAGCGTAAACGACTGCACTATACCCCATAATAGTAGAGGGCTATCACCAGTCAGGGAGTCTCTTGAGGCATGCTGTTTACGCTTATATTGTTCCAATACTTGCGCGTGGTTAGCTACTGCCCACGATACACGCTGAGCCACAGCCTGTGCAATCTGTGCTGTATTCATAGATAGTGGCACAGATACCATCAGCAGATAGGGTTTCAAACGAAAATTGATATTTTTAACACGCTTTTTAGTAACCTGCAGCTCAATGCCTGCCTGCATGAGTTGTTGCTTGGCGAGTATTGATATCGATGTCGTACTCTGTAGCGCCACCTTTATCTCCCTCCGCCTCTCTCACTTATCACAACAATGCCTGCAAATGGTTATCGAAAGACATTTTATGGCGTTTACTGTCTTTAACAACACGATCAGCTAACGCCGGTTTGACAGCTGATTCTTCGTCTGGCTGGGCTTCCATTTTCAATGATGAAACCACCGTCAAAGTTGTCAGTTGCCCTTGTCCATCACTGACGATAAAACCTGATAGCTGTTTATTTACTGTCTGGCTGCCAACGGACTGACTATCGTAAGATAATACAGATGCACCTGCGCAATCTGGCAAACTAACATCATCAATAAACTGCCGAGTATTTAAGTCGTATACCGCTGCACATCCACCAATCGGTGTCGTCACACATAACAGGTTACGCTCGCTGTCCACCGCCACACTAGCGATATACTGATGAAAACGTTGCCATTGATTGTTTGGCATCATGAGCGGCTTAAAGTCAGTATCACCGCGCTGATGCGTGAGTACTAAAGGTACGTTAATATGACGCTCACCTTGGAACTGAATGCCAATCATCACCGTACCATCGTCATGCATAGCTAAATGGCGTACGCTCATCTGATTATGTTCAGGAATGACCTGTTCGAGCAATGCCCCATTATGCCGGTTTAGATACACCAGTGATGGTCGCATCGTATCCAAATTTAGCTCTTCACGAGAAGCTTGCTCAGTTTTAATACCACCATTCGCGATAACAAGTGTCTCACCATCTGGATGCATAATCAGTTCATGTGGACCGATACCATATGAGTCAAACTCTGCAACTTTTTGATAACCTTGGCTGACATCGTAGATACCAACTTTACCCGCCAAATCAATCGTATTATTTTCGGTGACATACAATAATGTGCCATCTAAGTTGTAGCAAGCATGACCATAAAAGTGACGATGAGTAGCCGCTTTGATAGCCGTCTTTACTTGACCAGTTGCTGTGTCCAATACCCATAGCTTTTCACTAGGACGACGACCCATAACGACGACATCGCGAGTTGCTTGGCTATTAGCGTCAGCTAAAGATGGCTGAACGACAATATCATGTACACGCTCTGGCATCGTTGTTTGCCACACAATTTGACGATCGGCATCAATACCAACGACACCATAGCCATCGACGCTCTCCTCATCGCTCGTTAAAGCAGCTGACTGCGGCATTGAGGCCACGCCACTTACCCAACACACTGGTCGCCCTAACATGGTCGTAGTGTGATCTGCTGAAAAATTTGGCGCTATGTCAGCACTATCGATAGGGTTGTAACCATTAAAATCCATGTCCGATGAATAGTTTTGATAAGCTTGATGCCAAACATTGGCAGTCTGATGATAGGCATACTGCAACCTTGACAATTGCTGCGTAGCGGCTGACTGTGGTGATATTAGTAATAATAGCTGTGATGTCAATTGTGACGATAGTGCCTGAAGTTGTGTACTCACTCCTACCACATAATCTTGCAAACGCGCAGATGGATAACGCTGCTTGCGATAAAGGTGGTGCACCCCAACCAAAGCTGCCGTACTAAACGCTGTCAGTGCCGACGTTTTCAGCACCTCTTTCTGAAGGTGTCTATCCAACAGACCTACACGCTTAATACCGTTTATCATGGTGGCTTCTTTTACTGTATCACCTTGTGTCTGCATTGCTTAATCACCATCTGTACTATTAAACCCGACACGAATACCAAGTGTTGGAATCAACTGACGTTTAATCAGGCGTGTTATCGTTGTCAAATGCTCATACAGTGCTTGCTGCGTGTCTTTATCTGCAGTCGCCAAGTCCTCTGGCATTTGTGCCAGTAGCGTGGTAGTTTCAGCCAGTACAGTGGATAAGTTGTTACCGACCTCACTATCATTATTGCTATTTAGCATTTCAGTCAATACTGGATCCGTCAGCGCTTTATTCAATGTGGCGAGCTTAGCATTGATAATCGCACGACTTTGGGCAGCAGTAGCAGCGGGTAGATGCCCTTTTGCTTTACCAGTTAGGCCAAGTGGTTGATCGATAGCATTAGACTTCATAGTTTCGACCAACGATAGCAAAGAGTTGAACCATTGATTTAACCCTTCATCACTATCAGCCACTTTATCGATTGCCAATAGTTCAGTTGAGTTCTGCTGCCAGTTTTTCTCAATCTCTTTTAAACGTGTGCTCAAAGCACTGCTTGCACTGATGACATAAGCACATTGGCCAGCGTCTAAACTATCATTGGCATATAGTGCTTCTTCTAGCCCTGGAACGCCTTGGACAATCGCACTTTCGTTAGCGAGCTGCTCAGGAGTCAACTTGGGATTAGCAGCGATTAGATCTGCCACGCCACTATGTACCAAACCGCGTTCGTCGGGATAATAATTGATATACAGGTTGCTCATACTGGCAGTCGCAGGACCAAAATTGATCATCTCAGCACGTGCCCATGCCTGTGCCAAAACTAGCCACTGATCGCGCAGCGCTTGTAATTCATCTCCACTGACTGACTCTGACTGACAATGGGTTTGAGCTAAATCATGCAATGAATCACTTTGTTTGGTCACATCAGCATACGCTGGAATGACAATATCATTAGCCACATGAGTCAGATAAGCGGTTTCAGTATCAGTACTGATGTCTACTACATTAATTGTAGCAGTAATATCATTATTCTCTTCTGCTGAACTATTAACACTGTCTTGCGCGACCTCTTGGCTATCCGTCTCTGGTGCTTTATTTTCATCAGCAGGCTTGGCACAGCTGATAAGCAACCCAGCACTTAGGGCAGACAATGCCATTGCTAAAGCATGATTTATTTTCATAGGTTTCTCGGTATTTATATAAGTAATTGTATCTATAATAGATAAGGCAGATCATCTGATTAATATCTGCCTATTTAGGGATTAACAGCGAATAAACAACAGCATTTTTATAGAGACTGTAAGAACGCATTCAATTCAGCACGCCCTTGTTTATCAAGCTTAAGCACTTCTTTCTGTTGTTTTTCAGCTTCTCCACCATGCCATAGAACCGCTTCCATCAAAGTACGCGCACGACCATCGTGTAAAAATGTCGCTTGCGAGTCAACAGTCTGCGCCAGACCCACGCCCCATAAAGCAGGTGTGCGCCATTCATAAGAGTTGGCCAAAAACTCAACTTGCGCATCTTTAGGTGGTAGATTGCCAGCAATCGTACGATCAGCAAGACCATCACCCATATCATGCAACAACATATCGGTATAAGGATAGATCACTTGTCCATGCTGCTCAAGACGATCATCGTTAGTGTGTGGCAACTGATATCTAGGTGTATGGCAGCTTTGGCAGCCGATGTCATAAAAGCGTTTTTTTCCAGCTAAGACCAATTCATCATCAGCATTACGACGATGCGGCACGGCTAAATTACGTGTATAAAACTCAACAAACTTGGTCACTTCATCATTGACTTCTACAGGCGGTTTACCATTACCTTGCTCATCAGCACCCGTTGTTGCATTCACACAAGCCGTCTGCGTTGGCATACAGGACTCATTAGGACGGATATTTGATGTTAGTCCCATATCTTCATTAAAGGCACTTTGGTTTTGGGTAATCAGCTTGGTTTGACCTGCTTTCCAGCCAAAGCGTCCGAGTGCCTTCTCGCCAGTTTGTGGATCCATCACCCAGTTAAATTTTCCGCTAATATCACCGTCTGCCTGAGTAGCTTGTTGTTTAATAGCCTCCTCTGGAATTTGCTCGAGCAAACCAAGCCCAATCATAGGTAATGCCACACGTGGTGAAACCATTAATTCATCATCGAACTTACCATAACCTGGTTGGGTTAAGTTAAAAGTAGGATCACGCAACGTTTCGACATAGCCATCAGCAAAAGTAATTGGTTTGTCTGCCCACTGTACTGAAATTTTTGCCTCAGCAGGCACACCTTGAATACCACGGTCTTGAAGCTGACCACCATACATAGGGTGCACGACTTTTTCGATAAGAGAGTTATTTAGCTGTTGACGTTGTTCATCAGTGGTCGCAGGCATAGCAAGACGAATGAGCAAGCTATCGGCATCATCATCAGCATTCATTGGTGCATGCCCTCGACCATCTTTTATATGGCAAGACTGACAAGCAGCAACATTAAACAATGCACCTAGACCGTCGCGGCTATCAGTACTGGCAGGTGCAATGACCCAAGGCTGCTTAAAGAAGGCATTACCAATAAAAAACGACCCTTTACGTGAGGCGGTCAAGTTAGAAGAAGGTTTAGAGTAGCTCTCTGCACTACTGATACTGATACCTGTATCACCACCCTGTTTGACCTCTTGCGGATCAAATTTCACTAACTGCTGCATGGATACGCCAGCGAGCTTTTCTATCGTTTGGAGACGTTCAGGGACTAAAGCTTGAGATTTTTCATTACTTTCTGTAGCTTGCTCTTCATTAGTAGTATCGTCAGAATTACTGTCGTTCGGCTGACAAGCGCTGAGAGATAGGGCACACAAGATACCAAGGGTCAGTTTTGGTAGTACACCATTAATGATGGAAGCAGAATAAAATGAGGCAGATTTTTTGATTTTTAAAACGTTTGCGGTGTTCATAGAAAAAGTACCTTAGTTCTAGCGTAGAACCATTAAAATCGCATGCTGTAAAGTGTTTCACTTCTAATCAATAAGGTTCAGCGAAGTACCAACCTATCAAGCTATTTTAATACGGTAAAAAAACACGTTGCCAACTGTGGTCGACAACGTGTTTATTATACCTAAATTACTATGCTATGAAAATAATTCTCATTAGCTTATAACAAACTCTTCAGGCATTAATAAATAACATGTAGCTGTTGGAGTTCAGATGCTTCAACTTAAAACTGTGAGCCCGCATCAGCATCTAAATTGTCGATACCGACGGCTTTAGCAGCATTTTCAATACCAACGGTCAGCTCTTGCAAACCAGTGATACCAGCCTCAACCCATCCGCGGCGAACGTTTTGTTCTTCAGCAGAGATACCGTCTTTGCTCACCTGACCTACGGTAGCGATCATTTGATCAATCTTGATACCCTCTTTTTCACCTTTTTCTACGAGTACATCAAAGGCAGATTCTACTTTAGCAAAATCAGCAACCAATTGGTCAGCTACCGCTTTGTTGTCAGTATCAACGAGATAGTCTTTAAGACCGTAACCGCCAACTGTTTGACCATCGACTGTTTTATAGCTACCGTTAAAGACGTTTTGAATACCGCGAGCATTATTCGCATAGCTTAGATGTGTCAAATCACTAAAGCACTCATGCTCATCTTCAGTAGAACCAGTAACAAACGCGACCTGCATACGCTCAGATGCAAGCTCACCTAGTGCAAGACTGCCCATTTGATACATAATCTGGCGTAAACCATTATCATATTTACGTGCCATCAGATCGCTACGCAACGTGTTTTCACTTTCTGGCTGCCACTCGGCTTCCATCGCCGTTAGATCATCTACCAATAATTGAGCAGCGGCTGTTAAGAATTCACCACGACGCTCACATATACTGGCATCATCATTGACAGTATCACCACTAGTACATTGACCTGCTTCTGTTGCATAATCCGTCACAGGGCGGTTGCCTGCACCTTCGCTAACACCGTTTGTATCTTGACCCCATAGCATAAACTCGATAGCGTGGTAACCAGTTGTCACATTGGCTTCACTACCGCCAATCTCATTCATTTCTGCTAACAGTTCAGGAGTAATGCTACTGGTATCCTGCTCGACACTACCAACCGTAATACTGTCGCTATTGATGATATTGTTTTGACTATCGTACTCACCTTCGTAGCTGTCACTAACATAATCAATCAATGCTTCATCAAGTGGCCAAGCATTCACTTGTCCTTCCCAGCCATCAACGCTGCCAATTGCACGCTGATCATTGGCAGTGACGAAGCCTTCGTCAAAACGGAAAACTTCCGTTTGCGAGTACGGCTGACGGGCAACTTTATAGGCAGCTTTTGCTGCTTCTAGATTTTCCTGTGTTGGTGTGGCTACATATGCCTCTACTGCAGCTTGCAACAATTTGGCAGTATCTAAAGAGTCTTTATAAGCCGCATGTGCCATGTTTGCATAGCTATCCATCAATCTATCAGTATCGGCCTGCTCAGTGGTTGACAAGTCTGTAGTATCGGCAGATTCTGTACTTTGTACTTCTGCTTGGGCCTCAGTATTTGCATCTGTATTTTCTTCGGTTTGTTTGGTACAACCTGACACCATCAGTAACCCTGCAAGCGCAGCAGCTAAGGTAGTTGGTAAAATTTTACGGTTCGTTACTGTAGTAATCGTCATACATATCCTCGGAAATATAGCAAAAAAAGTTGATGTTTGTGACTCGTTATCAATGATATTAGTGTGTGTTGTCACAAGATATTCTAACGATGTATATGGTGTATTTATCATGTGCGATAAAAATATTGTATTGCAACGTTAAGAAAACTTTACAAATTATAATATAATTGATAATCATTATCAATATTTAATTTTAAATAATAATATACTTAATGATAGAACAATAAGGCAGTGCCTTAGAAATACGTTTTAAACAAATAACGATTATCAACAACTTCATATCAACCATGCTTTAGGCATATAAAACACGTTAAACCAAATCATCAAATGAAAGACATAAAAAAAGACCAGCTGAACGCTGATCTTTCTTATATTGGCATTTGATACATCTAGCCATCACATAACTATCGTTATGTAGTGAGTTAGTTTACACTCTGTGGCGCATTAACCGTTAGCTCAACACGACGGTTTTGCTGACGGCCATAATCTGTACTGTTGTCAGCTACTGGACGTGACTCTCCGTACGCTACAACATTAATACGGTTAGAAGCCACACCCTGAGCGGTTAGATAGTTTGCTACTGAGTAAGCTCGATCACGTGATAGACCCATGTTATAAGAATCTGAACCTTGGCTATCAGTGTGACCTGCGATAGTAATAGTATTTTGGTTATATTGATTCATGGTGCTAGCCAGCTTATCAAGTGTTGGCTTGAAAGATGAATTTAGCGTTGCATTGTCAAAAGAGAAAGTGATGCTACCTGGCATAACTAAATCAATATTACCTGTTGTGGGATCTTGCTCAACAGTCACACCTGTACCGGCCATTTGCTGCTCAAGCTGCTTAGCTTGACGCTCCATATAGTAGCCAACACCAGCACCTAGCGCAGCACCAATAGCGGCATCACGGCCAGTCTCTTCACCGCCAGTCGCTTTAGAGATAGCAGCACCACCAAGTGCACCCGCTAAACCACCAATTGCAGTCTTATTCAGACGTTGTTGACCATCTGCGGTAGTGGTACAACCACTAAGGACTAAACCTGATGCTACTGCTGCAATCATTAATTTATTACGCATAATATTTCCTCTGAATTTTAGATAAAAGTTTAAATAATTGTGAACAAGCCGTGCTTTTTTTAAATATTTTCTATTAGTTAGGGACTACTTTTTACAGGTGCTCTCCATTATTATGGCAATTACAATCTAACTATATGTAATATTTTGTCACAACTGTGTATGAGAAGTGCGGATGAATTTTTAGGTATTTACGCCCTTCTCATTTGTTATGACCCATCATAAGTTGCTATCGTAAGTCACGTTTACACTCTTACACTCTAATTGATTTCTGCTAAAATTACGTCACGCTATTTATCAGCGCTAAGCAATACAGTCGATTCAATTTAAAAGTAGTACGAGGCAAGCGAGGTCAACGCAGTAATGTTTTTATAGTGGAATGACTATACAAATTACCTTATCGACTAAATAATCGTCTTTAACGGTAGTTTCAGGTTTTTCTCTAGCCGTCTAAAAGCATAAACCTCTTTGAAAGCCTTTTGATAAAAGCAGTATCAGCAATGGATAACTTATAGACTCGTAAGATAGATCAAAAAGGATTTAGTATGCGCCTGACCTCTACTATTAAAAAAATACATCAAAGCACGCCTAAATTAGGAAAAGCTATCTCGCTAGCGACAGCCACAGGCGTCATTGCGGCCAATAGTTTTGGCGGCAGTATTCCTCTATGGTTGATGGGCATGGGGAAAATTATCACGGGCGCCCCTATTGCAGATAAAACCGTGATTAAAATTGCCACTCATTGGATTAGCAGTAATAATGCTTTAATTGATAATATGCTACCACGCAAAGACTGGCGTATCAATTTGCCTGACGAGGTGCATACCGATGGTAAATACTTACTCGTCAGTAATCATCAATCTTGGGTCGATACTAGCATCGTGCAGTATATTAGTGAAAAGCGCTTGCCATTAACGCGATTTTTTACCAAATTTGAGTTAATTTACATTCCAATTGTGGGGCAAGCCTTTTATTTTTTAGACTTTCCAATGATGCGTCGCCATTCAAAAGAAGCCGTGGCCAAGACCCCTTCATTAAAGGGTAAAGATATTGAAGAAGCAAAACGTGCTTGTGAGCTGTTAAAAGACAAACCTTTTACTTTGTTAAATTACTTAGAAGGTACCCGTTTTACCAAGGCTAAACATGCTCAGCAGCAATCACCTTATACTCATTTATTAAAACCACGAGCAGGTGGTTTATCGCTCGCCATAAATGCCTTAGGTGCAGATATCGATGGTATATTAGATATGACTATTGTCTATCCTGATGGTGTACCAACGTATACTGATCTGTGGAAAGGTAATATCAAGCGCTTGGGGGTTGATGTCAGATATATCGAGATACCTGACTCGTTGTTTGTCGGAATTCAAAACGGTGGCTACGAAAACGATGAAGCTGTAAAGAAGCAAATGTTTGATTGGGTTGAGCAAATATGGTACAACAAAGACCAACGGATTACCGAGATGTTGGCTGATTTTGAAACCAACTCTCAAGCCTAAAATAATTAAAAAAACAAAGTCAAAAAACTGCCACGTTATTTAAGACAGATTAAAGTCTGTTGAACATTGACGATGTTAATAGCGCTATACTGCGGCATGCCTTCAAGCTGACCATTGAGCTTTAAATAGGGTGAATTTTACCAAACTGCGTCAAACAGCTTGATCATACCTCGATATTATTTGTGCTATTCTGTTCGTTTGACTATAGTTTATTGTTTAACTACAGTTTATCCCAGTTTCATCATTATCTTCCAAATAAGAACACGCCCTATACCCACTGCTTATTTTTTATACCATTTATTATTTATAAGGTTTGACTGTGCCCGCCTCTATGACAACTACTAACCCGCAGCTCGACTCAGCACCAATATCTAATCAATCACATCACCTCTCGAACAATCAATCACCGCAACCCCACCACCCACAACCAAGTCGATTAAAACTTACTTATGATATTTTGATGATTATCATCATTAGTATCGACCTGTTGTTGATTAGTGTTGATGCAATATTGATGAGTAACTTTAGTACTCATGCCGCCGAATGGCTGACGATTGGTGAGTCATTAAGCTGGTATCAAAATACTGTGCATGTTCCATTACGTACTGCCGGTGGTTTTTTTACCATATTCTTAATCGCTGAGTTATTTGTGCGTTGGATGATTGCCATCACACAACAAACCTATTACCGATGGTTCTTTTTTCCTTTTGTACATTGGTATGAAGTATTGGGTTGTTTTCCGCAATTACGTGCGTTACGTTTGTTTCGAGCAGTGGTCATCGGACGTCGTTTATACCAATTAGGCTACCAAGTACTACCACAGTCTTGGATCGATCGGATTAAGTTCTATATTGATCTATTGCTAGAAGAGCTCTCTGACCGTGTCATCTTGACAACCATCCAGAACTTCCGGCAGGAATTGACCAATTCAGATACTCACAAATCATTTATCGAATCTACAGTTGCACGAAATCGCGATGAGATTGAAGCGGCATTATTGTCTGTACTACGTACCGAGCTGGTACCAAAACTACAGGCGTTAACGACCGATTCAGGCGGTGGTAATATATTAGCCAATGAAGTGGGTAACGCTATTGAAGAAGGTTTGGCTAATACACCTGAACTACGTCGTTACTTACGTATGATCCCCATTGCCGGTGGTCTGATTGAGTCACAGTTGCAACATGTAGGACATAATATAGGTGAAAACGTTGTTTATGCCTTAAACGAACGGCTCCTTGATCCTAAGATTCTAGATTCATTAATGGTAGAAATTGCTCGTGGTGTTGCACAAATAAATACTGATAATACAGCGCTAGATACCTTGATTTCTAGTATCATTGATGACAGTTTGACTGAGTTGGAAGCGCAGGTAAAAGTACAGCAATGGAAACATCAAGATATGCTCAACTTATAATGGTTACTTTCAAGGCTTGTCTTCATTCAAAAAATGAAGACGCAAATGAGAAAAACGGTTATCAAACGAAAAAATTAACACAGATAATAAAAATAGCACCGTGAACACAGCGACAGAATTACTTCTTGAGGATGTATATATGACAGTTTCAGATAACGATGACCAAACCTCGAATGCCGCACCAGCATTAGCTTTTTATGGAAAAATGCTAACTTTTTCACGTTTACAGTTCAATACAAATGATCTCAGCACGATTGAAGCACAGCTGAATGAGACTTTTAGTAATAAATCTAGCAACATACCTATTCTCATTGATAGCGAGATAGAGCAAGATTTATCAGCATTGGTAGCGTTGTTATGGTCGTATGGTCTTCAACCCATCGGTGTGGTAACCAGCACAATGGACTCACAGGCACGTGATCTGCACTTGGCAATATTTCCAGCCGACGGCAAACGCATTGAGCGTATCGTATCCACTAAAAAATCCGTTACGCAAAATAGCAAAGTCTCAGAAGATAGCGATACAAACGCTACTACTGACGACCAAACCACTATAATCAACGAGTCACCTACTGAGACAACGATATCTGAAGTCTCAACAGAGTCTCTAGTAAGTGACGAGCAGATGAGCAGTATGATTTATGATCAAATGCTACGTTCAGGACAAAGCCTCAACCACGTTGGTGGCGATCTGATTTTGACCAATAGCGTCAACAGTGGTGCTGAAGCAATCACTGATAACAGTCTGCATGTTTATGGTCGCGCTCAAGGTCGCTTGGTTGCAGGTGCTACCGGTGATAAAGATGCACGGATTTTTTGCCAGGTTTTCAACCCTTCATTAGTATCGGTTGCAGGGACCTATTGCCTACGAGACAATTTACCTCCGCATGTTGTGGACAAGGCTGTACAGGTCAGATTTGTAGAAGGCGAAGGATTGGTATTTACCGTGATAAATGAAGCATAAGCCGAAAAACTTTAAATAACATAGCAAGTTTATTTAACAAAACTGTTCTATGATGAATCATTGTTTATGACAATATTTATACTTTTCATGAGCATTTATTTTATTATTCATCATAGACAGTATTGACTAACAAATTTTAGGTAGCAAAGCCTTATAGCTTATATAGAAGTTGTTTGCTTGCTTTAATACAGACTCGCTATAAATTTTTGTTTATTTATGCTAGGCTAGCTTCGCAGGGAGTACATATATATAATATTATGAATAATATACAATTGTGCTCTTTTACAAAAGATATCCCATTGATTCATAGGAGTGTGCCATTGTGGCGAAGATAGTTGTAATCACTTCAGGTAAAGGTGGTGTGGGCAAAACCACAACAAGCGCCTCTTTTGCTGCTGGTTTAGCATTGCGTGGCTATAAAACAGTCGTTATCGATTTTGATGTAGGTCTACGTAATCTAGACTTGATCATGGGTTGTGAAAATCGAATTGTTTACGATTTTGTTGATGTTATTAACGGTAACGCGCGCTTGTCGCAAGCACTGGTTAAAGACAAACAGCTTGAAAACCTATACATATTACCTGCTAGCCAAACACGTGATAAAGATGCCTTAACAGATGAAGGTGTAACAGAAGTTATGGATGAGCTGTCTAAGCAGTTTGACTATATTATCTGTGACTCACCTGCTGGTATCGAACGTGGTGCGCAGTTAGCGATGTATCATGCTGATGAAGCGATTATCGTCACTAACCCTGAAATTTCTTCAGTGCGTGACTCGGATCGTATTATTGGTATTTTACAAAGCCAAACTAAAAAAGTTAAAGAGAATCAAGGCTCTGTACGTGAGCATTTGGTTATCACTCGTTATAATCCTGAGCGTGCAGCCGCTAATGAGATGATGGATATCGATACGATTTCTAACGACATCCTAAAAGTGCCTTTACTGGGAGTTATCCCTGAAAGCCATGCAGTACTTGAAGCTTCTAACCATGGTGAGCCAGTTATTCACTATACCGACTCTGTTGCCGGTCAATGTTATGATGACATTGTCGCCCGATTCTTAGGTGAAGAACGTCCACTACGTCATCTTGACGTGAAGAAAAAGAGTTTATTACAGCGCTGGTTTGGGGGTTAATAATGAGTAAGAAAAAAGGATTCTGGAGTAGCCTATTCGGCACTGACGACAGTAGTAGTAAAGGTAGCGCTAATTTAGCCACTGAACGTCTTAAAGTAATTGTTGCTAGCGAAAATCGCCTAAACAACCGCTTAACTGTTGATCGTATCGAAAAAATGAAACGTGAAATTTTAGAAGTCGTTAATAAATATGTCAACGGTGTACAGATTGATGATGTTAATATCAATCATCGCTCTGAAGACAGTTTGGATGTGCTAGAGATGAATATCAGTTTGCCTGAGCATAAAAAATAAAGTCGTAGTAATTGACTTAAATTATTATAAATTATCCTAAAAAAGCCCTAAGTAATTATACTTAGGGCTTTTTTTAGGATATATCATGATATTTTACAAGAATAAATTTTTGAAAGTACACTATTTCATACGTGCCATTAAATTGTCTTTTTTGACAAACTGATGATACAAGGCTGCACTGATATGAACAAACGTGAATGCCAGAATGGCTTGCCAAATAACATCCGTATGTAGATTATTATAGAATCTTGCCAAACTTCTATCAGGTGTGACAAACACAGGGATTTGAAACAAACCAAAAACATCAACAGGTCGGCCACCATAGACAGACATCAATAGACCGACCATTGGCATTGCTATCAACAAGGCATATAATCCAAAATGAGATAAATGAGACAATAATAATTGCCATTTAGGCATCGATATAGAGGGTGGCGCTTTAGTAACGACACGGTTAATTACCCGCGCTATCATCCAGAATAATAAACTCACACCAAAAGATTTATGCAATCCAATATAAAGGCTGTTATCAAAATTATTGTTCAAAAACATCATTGCCCAGGTGATCAATAATAAAAGTGCACTGATCCAGTGAAAAATACGGCTACTTACTGACCATTTTGATACGTTTGAATTCGTATTGCTCATACTCTACCTTGTTACCTTCATCGCTGGTTATTTACCATTAAAAATATATAAAAGACATCTACTTATTTAGCGACTAAAGACCATTAAGATGATTGAATCATTTACTTAATAATAAATATTTATATAAAAATTAGGCTATAGATCTACTAACTGATGCGCAATCTTATCCAAATCTGGTACCAAATAAGCGGTATCACCTATCATAACAGTTTGAAAAAGGTAGGATAGCACAACATTTTCATTAAAGGCTATCGCTGCTTCATCAATATTTGTGTCCTTAAATTGTTCGGGCATCTCAATGTCTTTGACCTCTGAAATACGAACTTGTAATTGGCGTAACTCACCTGCTGTTTGTAACGCTAAGCGATGTTCTGTAGTATTACCTTCTAAAACAATCATTTTCTCTGCTGTCATATCTTGTGCCAGTAAAGAAAATACAGCCACTTCCTGCTGCTGCCAAGTATAAGTTGAAGTGCGTTCGTTATAATCATCCACACTCAAAACTAAGCTGCTTGGAATTACCCAGTCAGGCTGGTCAAATGCCGGAATAATAGTAACATCCAACGTGCCGTTGGTCGTGGTCAACAAACTAACTGCTTCAAACGAATGTTTCAAAATTTGTTTCATACATCACTCACAATAAGTTAATGTGAAGAGGCTGCATTTGCCTTTTCACCAATATAATCTGTCAGTTTCTGTGCTAAAGCCGTTGGACTACCAATAAAACTACAATATCCTGAATCAATGGTAGCCTGAGGCTGACTCGGACAGGCACTTACACTAGGATCCTGCGCCCACAATTGACTATTATTATCTTGAATGAGGTCCAAATATTGAGAGCCATCATTACCCATACCTGAAAATATAATATTAATAAGCTCACTACCATAAACATCGCTGGTATTTTTGAGAATCTGACCAATCGCGGGCTTATACTCGCCTTCCCAAGCTTGTTCTAAAAGAATAACTCGGCCTGTCGAGTCACACACAATTTGCTTATCAATAGGCGCAATAAGACACTTACCTGCTCGTAGCCGTTGCGACGATGTAATGACCTGACAATGCCAATCATTATGACGGTTGAGTATGCGTGGTAAGGTATCAATCATGGTTCTGTTAAAATGATGCGCCAATAAGATACAAACAGGCAGCTTGACTGATAAATTATCCAAAAACTCTTTGATCGCGCTAGGACCACCCATAGAAGCACCTAAAAACACCACATAATCCCAGTCTGTATCAATCTTATTGGGTTTGTGAACAGGCGTATCTATCAGCACTGGTAATTCAAGCATATGCGCAAGCTTACGCTTTAGCTTACGCTGCCATTTAGCATATTGTGTGGCTTCATTAAGATATGGTGCCTGACTAAAACCTACCAATACGGTTGCTGGTTTAGAAACAGTGGTTGCAGTCACAATACTTTCATCAAAGTCACTATCTATTAGCCATATATCAATAACTAAATCCGAGAGCACAGGTTTTTCTTGCAACTGCTCCCGTGACATACAGCCAACAAGGGTAAAGCCACAACTACGGACAGTATCAGAAAAGGCCATACGCTGATGATGCTCTTCTGCAACGACCATCACCTTGATATCAGCTTTGTCTTTATCCTTCAGTGCTAAAACACCTATATTATCCTTCATGAGTTAGACTGACCTTTTGACCCAGTATCTGTTGGATCTTACTAAGCAGCGCTTGTTCTTGGAAAGGCTTACCCATGTAATCATTCACTCCAATCTCTAGTGCACGCTGACGATGCTTTTCACCAGTACGTGATGTAATCATGATAATTGGGATATGCTGTAAGCGCTTATTGTATCTAACTTGGGTGGCGACCTCGAAACCATCCATACGTGGCATCTCAATATCTAGCAACATCACGTCGGGTATCATGTCTTGTAATATTTCAATAGCATCAACACCATCTTTCGCAACTGCCACGTTGAATCCTTGACGTTCTAAGAAGCGTGATGTCACTTTACGTACAGTAACCGAGTCATCAACCACTAAGACAGTAGGCTTAGACTCTAGGCTATTTTGTTTCACATCCTTAGTTTGCGGTATGTTTTTGACCATCTGTGCATTACGCATCAATGCAATCAGATCTAAGATCGGCATCACAGAGCCATCACCCATGATGGTCGCTGCAGAAATACCTAGTAGGTGCGATAACTGTTGTCCCAAAGGTTTTACAACCACTTCAATACGTGATCCTGCAATTTGATCAACTTGTAGGGCAATATTTTGTCCGGTACGGTTTTTAATGATGATGAGCGGTAAGCTTGTATTGGTGCTAACAACTAACTCATTTAGCTTATTACCTGACAGGATCTCATTTAAATAACGCACCCGATAATCAACATCTTCAAACGTCAACGTTGCATCACCTGACTGATAATAATCGTATAGCTTTTCTGGATTAATACGAACCACACGCTCAATCTGAACCAACGGTATCGCATAGTAACGATCTGCAGCACGAACGACCAAAGCATCAGATACGGCGACAGTCAAAGGTAAGCGCACAGTAAAGCGTGACCCTTTACCTAGCTCCGAGACCACTGATACTGAGCCGCCTAATTGACGAATCTCACTGATCACCACGTCCATGCCTACGCCGCGTCCAGAAATCTGTGTCACTTGTTTGCTGGTCGTCAATCCTGCATTAAAGATATATTGCATAATATCAAGGTCTGTGAGACTTCTATCATCTGCATCAATAAGGCCTTGAGAGATCGCTTTGGCACGAACAGCTTCTACATCAATTCCTCGACCATCATCTGATAACTGAATGACAATCTCACTACCCTCGCGATTGATTTCGAGAGTAATATGTCCACTACGTTCTTTACCTGCTTTTAGACGTGTTGAAGTATTTTCGATACCATGATCGACAGCATTACGAAGCATATGCTCAAGTGGAGATGTCATACGCTCTAGAATGGTTCTATCCATCTCGTCTTCAGCGTTGATAATCGTTAACTCAACAGACTTGTTCAATTCATTAGCAGTCTGGCGTACGATACGTTCAAGGCGCGGAGTCAAACGCGTAAACGGTACCATACGTGAGTGCATCAGACCATCTTGCAACTCAGTTTGCGTGCGTGATAGTTGCAATAAAAGACTTTCACTATCACGAGTCTTTTCTAATAGTGTTTGATTAATATCGATCAAATCCGATGCTGACTCTGTCAAAGATTTTGATAGCTGGTTCAAAGAGGAGTATTGATCCATTTCTAGAGGGTCAAAACCTTCATTCTGAATAAGTTCGTCATCTATTTGAGACAAGATTTGCGCTTCAAGCTCAATTTCCATTCGGCGTAACTGATCAGCCAGTCGCTGTACTGTCGTACCCATCTCTTCGAGGCTGTTAGTCAAACTACTCATGCCCATATCGATACGAGCACGGTTAATGGCGGACTCACCAGACAAGTTGATCATATGCTCAACTAAGCCCCCTGAAATACGAATCATCTCGCTATTACCAACACTCCGATCTTCTTCATTCGTATTGATAAGCATAGATGGTATTTCACTGATATCTTCTGCCAGATATTGTGAATCCTGCTTCTCTCTAGCAATCAAGAGTGTTTCACGTTGTGCTTTTAGAGATTCTTTAGGTACTTGCTTTAAGCTGTCAGGGTTTTTACTAAATTGCTGCAATGCTTCAATTAGTAATGCCGGCGTTGGCGGATTGACTTGTTGTCTAAGCACAGAAACTGCATCAGCTAACCAATCATGACTGGCAACCAGTAACTCTAATACTTTTTTAGTAGTCGGACGGCGGTTATCAACAAAGTCTTTATAAACCGATTCCATCTCATGCGCCAGATCTGCGATACCAGTAGCAGAAACCATTCGCGCACCACCTTTGATGGTATGCAGGTCACGCTGTAATGCTTGTAGTGCTGTTTTATTTCCTGTGTTTTCTAAGAATAGTTGTAGATACTTATTACGATTAGTAAGCTCTTCTGCTTCTTCTAAGAATACCGCTAATATATCAGGGTCTGGTAAACCATTAGCCCATGACTGCTTAATCATGCGATCCAGGCTTAAGCCATCTAATACTTCATCGCTACTGTTGTTCGTATTTTGGTCAACAGTGTTTTGTACCTCAGGTTCAAAATGATTTTTGGGTACAGGGACGGTCAGCTCTACCGCTTCTGGCAGGCTTTGTGCTTTTAAAAGCTGTTGTAACTGCTCAATGAGTTCTGAGGCAAAAAAAGATTTTTTATAACTCACAATATGCATCACTTGCAATGACATTGTGTCTTGCACTATCTGCATAATATCGAGCCACTGAGTGGTTGGTATTCGTCTGTTTTCTACAAAGGCTTCATAGACACTTTCAGCTTCGTGGGTCAGATCACCAATACTACGGATACCTGCCATCCGTGCGCCGCCTTTGATAGTATGCAAATGACGTTGCAACACTTTCAGTGCGTTAACATTACTAATATCCGAACGCCATTTATTGAAACTTTCGTCTAATGCAGCATCAAGCTCCTGCGCCTCTTCTAAAAAGATCTCTAAGAGTTCCGCATCAGTATCAATAGACTCAAGTTGCAACTCGGGTGCTGAGATGGCTCGAACCACAAAATCATCTTCAACTTCACGACTGTTATCTGCTTGACAAATACTCTGCAAGTCAGCAAGAACCTGTTGATCGATTTTTAATGATGTACTACCTGCCAATGCATCGAATAAGCCAACTAACTGAGCATGACCAGTATGCAAGATTGCTTGGTTATCTGCATCTCTTGCTTTTTCAGGATTGTCATTTAAGTAACCATAAGCGTTACCTAACGCATTGAGAATGGAAGTGAATTTTGGAAATTCTTGCGCTTTCTTAGCTAAATATTTTATTTGTGATAGTTGCTGCTCTATATATCCCTCAATATCAGCTATTTCAGCTTGATTAAGCGCATCATCCAGTTCCCATTGAGCATCCAATAATTCATCAATATTATTATCTAAGAGCTTCGCTATCGTTGGTTTATTATCAGATAGGACTTTAGTATCAGAAGCGATATCTTGCTCATCAAGCATCGCTTGCAATGATGCTATCTCTTGATCTTGTTGGTTTGGTATATCTTCTGCTAAGATATGTTTCGATTGAACATTTTTCTTATAGCTATTTAGATAACTATAAATCAGTGTAGATGACTTGGCTAAGGCCTCTAAGTGCTGAGCGTTCATAGCCTTATCTTGCTGTTGTAATAACTCTAAACTGTGCTCTATAGTCGCACTCACTTCACTAATGGCAGCAAGAGCTCTAGAGCCAGAAGAACCTCTTAAAGTATGAAAAGCACGGACAATATCATCCGTTACTTCAACATGAGATTCACCTTGATGTTCATCGACGAATTGGTCAACTTTTTGCAATAACCCCTCTGCTTCATCGATAAATATCTCACAAAATACTTTTTCTTCATCGCTTTGAGGTGCCAAAACAATAGAAGCCTCTGCAATCATTTCATTCACAGAATTGATTGTTTCCAGCGTAGCATCTATCCTTTCTTCGCCATTATTTTGGTTAAGGTTGTCCTCTTCTAAATCAGACGGTAACAATGATTCCTGCGTGGTTTTGGCAGCAGATGTATTTGACAATGTGTCATTATGATATAAATCAGAGTAACTGAAGTCATCACCATGCTGTTTACTATAAGCATTTGCACAGGCAATCCAGAGCGGTAACATACTAGGGTAATCTTGACGATTATTTTCGAATACTAGCAACATCGAAGGATAGGCTGCTAATACATCTCCAACCAGCTTTCTCATATCTACTGAGGCAGCGATACTATTATCCAAGATGCGATTAAGCATGTTTTCTATCGCCCAAGCCAACTCAGCAGTGTAGTTAGCACCTACCATACGGCCCGAACCTTTTAAGGTATGAAAACCGCGGCGGATATCTGCCAATCCACTTAAATCAGTTATTGACAGGCACCAGTTTTCATATAAAGGTAAGATTTCAACCAATACTTCATTGGCCTCTTCTATAAATATCTCTTTAATATCTGGATCTGCATCATTAGCATCAGCAGCCAACTGTTCTGGGGTCTGCATAAATGGTACGAGTACCGATGGAATCTCGATATCAGACAGTGATGCGCTCATATCTCTACTGTCACTGTCATCATTTATTTTTTGAGATTCATCAGTCGTGTCATTATCAGTTACTAACTCAGTATCATGAACTGTTACGCTTGCTTCTTCTTTTAAGCTACTTTCTGATGCAGAATCGACTGACTCAGGTTCAGGTAGACCTAACCCGCTATTAATTGGTTGCTGCGTCATTAAGTTATGGCTTTTTAGCATAATAATAGCAGGATCAAAGCTTGGTACTTGTTCCGCTTCAAAATCTGTGACCAATACTGGTAAAATTTTTGCCGTTTCCATTACTAGGCTGACGACATTATCGGTTACAGGTAATGTCTTATCTAACAAACGATTAAGCAGGTTTTCGATTGACCACGCCATCTCACTGATACTGAAGGCGCCAACCATACGGCCTGAACCTTTTAAGGTATGGAAACCTCTACGCACTTCGGTAAGTGGTGTAAGATCTTGCGCATCTTGCTCCCAAATGGGTAGGAAGTCCTCCAGATCAGTGATTACCTCTCCCGCCTCCTCAATAAAGATATCCCTGATATCTGCATCCATCTCAAACTCATCAGGCTTAACTTGCTCTCTTACTGCTGCTAACGCCTCACTCTCTATGTTATCAACTGCCGTGTCCTCTAGCTGTTGCGTCATCTCATCATCTTCATTAGAGTCAGTCACAGCTTCATCTTGAATATTCTGTTCACTAGCAGGGGCAATTTCACCACTATCATCGTAACGCAGTACATTGGTTGCCGCTGGTTTTTGAGTAAGAAAAGTATCATTGACCGTATCTGGTGCTGCAATATAATCATTAAGCAGCTGCGTCGCTTTGGCTGTATATTCATTTGCCTGAGTGAGTAGCTTTTGATCAAAGACTTGCTGCGCAAGGTAATCAAGTAACAACTCAATAGAGGTCAACCCTTCAGCCACTGCCTGTGTTACATCCCAACTAAGCGCCTCAATCTCATGATCCACCAATTGTGTAAATATATTAGACAGCGTGTTAATGGTTTCACGTACCTCTGGCACACCCATATCAGAAAAAGCGTCACCAATACTAGAAAAATGGGTAGCAGTAGGCAATAAATGGCTGTCTTGACGCTGTACATAATCATTGAAGCTTTGCTTGACGTCTTCTACTGCAGTACGCAGCTCACGCAAATCACTATTAGCAGTGCTCGTAACCTGATAACTGTCAGACGGTGTATCAGTATTATTAAGCGTGTCAGGCAATGTGACAAAGGAAGCTGCATCTCCTATCTTAAGAGATATTGTCTGTTCAGTATTATAAATGGCGTTATATAACTCTTGCAGCTGCCGCTCAATTTGCCACTTGCCTTGTGTAAAGCCATTCTCTGATGAGAGTACATCCTCGATATTAGTAAGAATTGACTCCACTTGTCCCACATAATATATCCAACCTCGACGCTCAAGCTGACGTTGAATTTTTTGTAAGTGGTTTAGCAGTGTGTCTGGCTTATCCAAGTTAAAGATAAGCATTTCCAGTTCACTAAGTATTCGCGGTAAAAAACGTGGTGCTGTACCTGTATTTTGCAATAAGTTATTTAGTATAGACTGAGTGGTTTCGTTACTTTGTGCAAGACTACTTAATTCAAAGTAGACTCTAATAATTAGATTTCTGATAGCGGTTACTGACAGTTCAGCTTGCTCAACACGAGACTCTATCACTTGTTCCAACTGACTTAGCACTGGTGCATAATGCTCAGGTAACGGGGTATCGTTATCAGCAAGATCGTTTAACCACAAGTCGGTTAAATACCAAAGTCGTTGTACGTCTTCGTCTTGAGCAGTTTGCCATAAATACTGGCTAACGCATCCTAGTACTGTTAATACAGAAGATTGGTTCGTATTGGCCACCAACAGCTCTCGTACTTGCTGTCGCCAAACCAATAATAACTGTTGATAATGATGATGAGCCAAAGGTGTAGTAATGTTACTGACTGGAACCATTACGTCTATACTATCGATAACATTATCATCGACGGCATTATTATTTGAACCCTCATGCTGATGTCTACCCACAAGGCTTACCGATGGCTCTATGACGACCCCTAGCGCTGACAATGCTTGATCAAGATCATTAGCAGCGTTATTAATTAACATCGTATTGTAGCTACTGGTACGCAAGTATTGATTCAGCTCACACTGTAGCAATCTATGCGCAAACTGACCGATACGGCGGTTGCTGACAGAAATACCATCATGATCACTTGCTTCTACCAGTGAACTCAACTTATTGGCAAGATCGGCTAACAAAGGAAGACGAATCATAGTCAGCGCACCGCTAACCTGATGATAAGACTGCACCATCTGCTCACTATCAGTGTTGCCGTTATCTAACTGCCAGCCATTAAATACCTGTGATAACTGCTGATTAAACAGTGGTAACAACCACTCAAGCGTCACTATGTCATTGGGCTGGTTTTTCATAGGGTTATCCTAACTCGTCTAAGCACTAATTTAGGCATTGATTTTCTGCCACACATTAACCTGTGGGTGCGCAATACGGCGCATATTTGAAGGACGCCAAAATAGCGCCTCACCTGGAGCCAATATAATGTACCCACCTAACACGCACTGCTCTGATAGCCTCGCTAAAATGTCACGCTGATCAAACTTGCGAAAATAGATCAACATATTTTGGCAAATTATGATCTGCTGAAGGTGCGAGGTAGGTGGGGTTTTTTCCATAATATTATGTAAAGCGAAACTAACGTTTTGTTGCAAACTTGGTGCTATCTGCCAGTGTGCTTGATGACTTGTTGTCGCTTCATTAGTTGTGGCCGAATCACAAACATTCGGCTTTCTAATCACACTATTCTCATACAATGGTTGAACAAACTGCTGATAACTAGGAGGTATCAATAACTTTTGTCTATTATTATAGTACCCTAGTTCTGCATTTATAATAGCTTGTTGGCTAACATCAGTACCTAGTATTACGTGATTTTTCAATTGCTGTGCAGCTAAACTCATAGCCAATGACCATACTTCTTCACCACTTGCACAACCAACACTCCAAATTCGAAACAACTCATCAGAAGTATTGACAACACCACTATTACCGCCTGATGCAATCCTTAATCGCTGATTGTCTAATGCACATTTTTTGACAAATTCTATAGAAGGCATATAACGGAAAAATCGACTTTCATGAATCAATACGTTATCTAATAGCTGTTGACGCATCTCATTATTTTTTGGTAGCTGATTCCATAGTTTTTTAGCAGTCAACCCATAGGATAATGCAGTATTATCAATCGCATTGATCAACCATTTCCGCTGAACATTGGGTAGCACAAAACCGATCTCTTGCTCTATGTATCGTTGCCACTGCTGCACATCAAGACTATCGTCTTGCGACGATGCATTAACTAGTGTTGGCTTGATACTCTCAGTAACATTGCCACCCATTTGAATAAATTTATCCACGTCACCTGCTATAGTTACTGCTACAAAATCACTATTCGCACAGCATTTTAATTAACATATGAATATGAAGTATGATAAGTCCTCTAACACTCACTTAATGCTAGAGCCTATCATTGCACATCTACTTATAATGTTTATTCTGTATCTGATGTTTCGCCATCTAACGACTCATCATCATCTGATATTTTAAAGCCAGTCACAGACTCTTGAAGCGCTGCTGCCATTTCACTCAACTCACCAATAGAACGTGCAGTTGCCATCGTACCAGATGAAGTTTGCGACGTAATATCTTGAATGATATTCATCGTGTGAGAAATATGGCCTGCAGACTCAGCTTGTTGTAAAGCCGCATTTGAGATGTTTTGAATCAAGTCAGCCAGCGTATTAGAAACGCTCTGTACTTCTTCTAGTGCTTCACCAGCATCTTTAGCTAATCGAGCACCACGTACAACTTCAGAAGTCGTTGATTCCATTGACACAACTGCTTCATTAGTATCTGCCTGAATGGTTTTTACCAATGTTTCAATCTGTTTGGTTGCATTGGCTGAACGTTCAGCAAGACGTTGAACCTCATCAGCAACAACCGCAAAGCCTCGACCTGCTTCACCAGCCATCGATGCCTGAATAGCAGCGTTTAATGCCAAAACGTTAGTCTGGTCAGCAATGTCATTAATCAAACTAACGATATCACCAATCTCTTGCGAAGACTCACCAAGACGTTTGATACGTTTTGATGTCTCTTGAATCTGATCACGAATAACGTTCATACCTTCAATAGAACGCTGTACAACATCTGCGCCGTTATAAGCAATAGCAACTGAACGCTGAGCAACTGTCGCAGATTCCGAAGCGTTATTTGACACTTGGTCAATTGATATCGTCATTTCATTAATAGCGGCTGATACACCAGCAATTTCTTGTGCCTGATGCTCAGATGCCTCAGCAAGCTCAACCGCATTCATCTGCGTCTGATCTGAAGACTGCGAAACACGGTCAGCGGTATTGTTAATAACCAGTACCAATTGGCGCAATTGGTCAATCGCAAAGTTCACTGAGTCAGCAATAGCACCAGTAAAATCTTCTGATACAGTTGCATTAACGGTCAAATCACCTTCTGCTAAATCGCCTAATTCATCAAGTAAGCGCAAAATAGCTATCTGGTTACGTTCGTTCTCTTCTTGAATTTGACGTGCTCGTTCAGACTCTGTTTCTGCTTCTTGACGACGACGCAACGTTTCTTTTTCAATAAGTAATCGTTCTGATCCACCGCGCTGTTTCAGTAGCTGATACGACGCAAATAAGATTCCTAATACACCTATCACAAATACAACTACTGGCAAGACAACAGACTGATTAAAATCAGGGAAATATTGACTCACTGATGATAAGGAGCTGCCCAACCAAATCAAACAAGCCACACTTATCGAAGCAAAAAGTACTAATAATAATTTCCACTCACTATTAGCATCTTTGCTAAGTGCTGCTGTATTAAGCGTACCAGCTGCAGGGTTTTTTATAACATCACTCATCGTGCGTATTCCTTTCAAACAATCATCAAAGTCTGATCTTGATTGACTTTGACAATCTTATTGTTATAAAAACAACAGTGATTAACAAAGCCTGTGTGAATGTTGACATCCAACCGTATTCTGTCATTCGCTACTATGTCATCATAGCGCTAACAGCCAGATATCTGTTATTAATAACTATACTGCAGCATCAGTATACTGCTTGTCTTGTGCGAGTAAACTTGGCATGAAAACATACCAGTCTTGCTCATCTTTAAAAAACTTACCATGATTATAAGGGGCAAAGGGCGAGTTAGGCTCAATTGCCTCTGCCCTGTATTGGTCATGTGTAAACTGCTCAATACCAATAACATGATCTACTACCAGACCCGAAAAAAGATTGTCATGATCGATGACAATAACTTTGCGTTGGCTCATTTGCGTCAAACGACTAGGGACCTGCAGAAACTTGGATAAATCTGTTATGGGCAGTAGCCGTCCACGAATATTGGCGATACCTAGCATCCAAGGCTTTACTAAAGGCAAGCTAGTATACTCTGGCATGGCTAATACTTCTGATATCTGACCCATTGGTGCAACTAAGCGTTGTCCACCAATTTCAAACACCACACCTTGCCAGTCATACTCTTGTCCACCGCGGCGACCACTTTTGCGCGCACGTGCTAAATCTGCTAGACGCAGAAGCTCAATAAACCCTCTGGAAGCCACAAGCTACTCCGTTACTTTGCGAATGATATCAACCAAGCTATTCTCTTCAACCGGTTTGTTCATATATTCTTTAGCGCCTTGGCGCTTGCCCCAAACTCTATCTGTTTCCTGGTTTTTGGTACTGATCATAATCACAGGGATATGAGCAGTGGTTTTACCACGAGTAATTTTTCTCGTGGCTTGAAAACCATTCATTTCTGGCATAACCACATCCATCAAGATGACATCTGGCAGGTGATCGGCAGCCATTTGACAACCTTGCTCACCATTTGTCGCTTCTAAAATTTGAAAGCTATGTCGAGCAAGCATATCGCGAAACTTCGCCATCTCAGATGGTGAGTCGTCAATGACCAAAACAGTAGTCATAGAAATTTCCTTTATTTTCGAATAATACCCAAAAGGATATGTTGTTATATTATTGATACAACCCGAGTAAAATCATTTACCAAAAATAGTAGTATTCATTTCTCAACAGTTGTTATTGAATATTGAGCAATTATTGTAAATTGTCACTCATATTAGGTTTTTAAATCTATCAACCCAGCCTCAAAAAATTGCAAAAATCATACCAACTAAAATCGTATATCCAGATTTTCACTTACAAAGGTACATATTCCATGGCTATTATTAGCAATTTTTGTACTAACGGTATTGATTGATTGCCTCAAACAGCTCGTCTTTGCTGAATGGTTTCGTTAAATATTCGTCAGAACCAACAATACGACCACGCGCTTTATCAAATAAGCCATCTTTAGATGACAACATAATTACTGGTTTGTTTGCATAGTCAGGATTGTTTTTTATCAATGCACAAGTCTGATAACCATCTAAACGTGGCATCATAATATCAACAAAAATAATATCTGGGTTGTTATCAACAATCTTTGCTAAAGCATCAAAGCCGTCAATAGCAGTCACTACTTCGCAACCAGCTTTTTGTAGCAGTGTTTCCGCAGTACGGCGAATGGTTTTTGAGTCATCAATTACCATCACTTTCAAACCATCAAAATCATTTTCCATTATCATTGTCCTATAAACGACTATTTATTCGTAATACTATCTATCAACACAAGACGTCAACGTGTCATACCATTTATTATTGGATTGATACGAGCCGCTAATTTTGTGTTGCCATGTGTTATGACAGTGAACCTACCATCTGTCAACATTTACCTATTAAACATGCTATCAGCATAGGTTACTATACGCACTTTTTTATTAATAAGCTTACAAAATCGTTCCTAATTTTTAGCTTTTTGAACAGACAGTTTTGTCTGACTTTAACGGTTAAAAATCCGGATTGTTTTGATTTCACCAAAAGCACGTCCCTACTGACCATGATAATTGCTATCTGAGCATAGAAAGTTCAAATCAGAATAATCATCAACTTCATGATATTTCTACATTATATAGAAACGATAAAAATATTGCTGAATAATCTTATATTGTAATAAATATGTATCAAACTTTCTCTATACTAAAGTTGTTTTTAGCACAATTATCGGCCCGTTTCCAGTCATAATCGAATCAATATTCAAACTGACTGGTAATATAAAAGTGTATCTGAAACGCTATTACTGTTATTTTTGATACTTATTTATTTTAATTGCCATATATTCATAAGTCTAGATAAGTGTTTAATGATCATTTCACCTCTATACAATTCACTATATAATAAAATAATGATTACTAAGGTGAGTGTTATGACAGCTTCCAGAATATTGAAAACCAGTAGCTACTTATCAGGCGTTTTGCTGCTTATTGCCTGTCAGCCGCCTCTACCTGTTGATGAGAATACTGCCGACGAAGACAGTACAGTAGTAGATGCGCCAGTGGTCATCACCAATGATAGCGTAACCATCACACCTGACCATATTTTAAGCATAAAATCCTCACGTTACCAGCCCAGTCTTGGCTTACAAGGTAAGATCAAACCTATAAGACAAACCACATTCATCACAGCATACCCAATCAACGTAGAAAAAGTATTAGTTACTAAAGGTCAATGGGTAGAAAAAGGTACGCCGTTACTCATTGTTCGACGTCTAAACACAGAAGCACAAACAGCGAACTTACCCAATACATCAGAAGAGTCTGCCTCACAATCAGATAACTCTGAACAAGAGACTCCCATTCAGCATACCGAGTTGACTAGCGATACAGCTAATATCAAACCAAAAAATACTGAAAGTACCGATGCAAACGTGACACGTGCAGAGACTACGACAAATAATAGTGACACAACCGAAAAGAGTAACCCCGTTGATACAGAAAGCCCGGCAACAGCGAACTCAGCGATAGAAGTAGATAATGCCGACATCAACGCTCATGATAAGCAAATAAATAGTAATAACAGCCCAAAACGCTCACAAAATCAGTACGGCTTAACGACTGTTTATGCTAGTTTTTCAGGGCGCGTAGAAGACCTATATGCCAAAGTAAATCAAACGCTAAAGGCTCGAACGCCGCTGCTAACGTTTAACGATGAAACTCATTTATACTTTACATCAATCCTACCAGTCCAAGCTGAACCGCAGCTTTCAGTAGGCCAGACGGTCAATTTCACTGTTGAAAATATGTCAGAAAAATTTACTGGACAAATCAGTAAACTAACCATAACCAGTCAACCAAAAAAACTCTTAGTTAATGTAGATGTGATTGATAACGAAGTAGGTAGTGATAAGTTATCATCTAATATGAAAGCAACAGGACGAGTTAATTATGGTCAAATAGATGTAGGTACTACTGTGCCTAAGCGTGCCCTGCACGATGTTGACTTGACAGAATTACAAACGCCACCATATAAACCACTTATGCCATTAACTGCTAATGTTTGGATTATTGGACAAGATCAACGATTGCAGCAACAGCCTATTGAAGTGGTCGAGTATAATCCTGATACCAACCAATATTTGATTGCAGGCATTAGTAATGACAGTTTGATTTGTCTGGCTGACTTACCGGTGAGCTCAAATGGCAAGATAGTCAAGGTTTCATAGTCTTCAACACAGGCTGTTACATTGTATAGAAACATTAACAAAGTCTATCTTGTTTTGTAACAGCTTAATTAGGCAATATAGCCATATGTCATAGAGCATTATATTTTTTTCAATCTTAGAGGCTTAACGGTTTGCATCCTTGAACATTTAAACATCATTGATGTATTGATCATAAGTAATACATGACAGCACGTTAGACTTTTTACGAACCATAACAACAACTAGAGGACAACCCATGAGTAAGCAAATTTTATTGATTGAAGACGATCCTGATTTAGCCGAGTTGATCAGTGACTACCTAACGATGAATTATTACGATGTACATCATGCAGGTCTTGGTCAAGAAGGACTTGACTTATTAGACACTAAAGAACGCGATATAGACTTGGTTGTCCTTGATTTGATGCTACCTGATATGGATGGTATGCAGGTGTGTCAAAAAATTCGTGGTAATAAGAATAACATGACCAATAAAATCCCAATTATCATGCTAACAGCGAAAGGAGATACGACAGATCGCGTATTAGGTCTTGAGATGGGTGCTGATGATTATATCGCTAAACCTTTCGAGCCACGTGAACTACTAGCACGTATTCGTGCAGTGATTCGTCGCCACGAGCAACCCAATCAAGCAGACAGTCAGTCAGACAGTTTAACTTTCGGTCGTTTAAGTGTGTTCCCTGATAGTCATGAAGTAACCATCGATGACGAGCCTGTACGTTTGACAACGCATCAATTTCAATTACTGCATTACTTTGCTACTCACTCTGGTAAAGTACTAAATCGCGAGCAGCTTTGGCAAGCCATGCCAAATGATGATAGCTCAGACAACATCGATCGTGCTATTGACGTCCATATTTCAAGACTACGAGCTTTGATTGAAGACAATCCACGCCAACCAAAACGCATTATTACAGTACGCGGTGTTGGTTATCAATTTGCCACCGATCAAGTTTGATCATCGTAAAAAACAGCTAACCAATCGAAAAACAACCATGCTATTTGATTTGTAGGTCAAATAGCATGGGTCGATATAAGCGTCTAATAATAGAGATGGTTTAATGCAGCAATTGGGTTTTCGTTCCGTATTTGCCAAGTTATTTGCCAGCGTCATGCTAGCACTTACGCTATTTGCAGTCGCTATGGTGCTATTAACGCAGCTTGTGCATGACAAAGATGCAAGTATTCGCTCAGAAGTATTAGCCACACAAATTTTGGGACAAATAGACCCATTTTTGCATGAGCTCAATAACTCTGTTAGCCGAGACAATCGCTTACAGTCCCGCTTCATGCTGGCAGTGGTCAAAAAAAGCTTTGATATTTTTGATGAGTCATTGCAAGCCAAGATGGGCTTATATGACAGCCAAGGTCGCTTGTTGATGCAAACAGATAACAGTGATTTACCACTAGAGCTGCCACCTCCTCCTTCTTTGTTATCACGTGCTTTTCCCTCATTTGCAGAAAAAGCTCCTACTCAACAAGCTCAAGTTTATAGCAGCACTGGCTATACCCTGTTATATGAATCACGCTTACCTCCAAAAAAACCCGTACTCTCTTCTGCACTGAATTTGTTCACTGGTACATTACTACTGCTATTCATCATGGCGGGCGTATTATGGTGGATTGCTCGTACCATTACTTGGCGCATCAATCAAATGAGCCAGCAAATGACACAATTGGGTGATGGTGACTTTACGGTACGAGTTAATGTTAGTGGTAATGATGAAATCACTTCATTGGCATGTGGATTCAATCAAGCCGCCCAAAAAATCGAACAGCTCATCGATGCCAATAATTTACTACTAGCACATGCCTCTCATGAGCTACGTACGCCCATTACTCGTATTCGCTTACAGATCGAAATGATGGATATGCTCACTAATGCTTTACCATCTGACACAAAAGCAAAATTTGATAAGCGGGCTCAGGCAGTCAATCGTGACTTATCAGGACTTAACGATTTGGTAGAGAGCATCCTATTAGTCAGCCGTATGGATGCAGGTCACGCTTTACAACAAGTTGAACGTTTAGACTTATACGACCTAGTCAATCAAGAGCGCCAACACTATCCTGAAGCTACGTTAATTGGTGAGCATGTTACTATTGATGGGCAAGCAGCGATGCTGACTCACTTAATTCGTAATCTATTGACCAATGCAATGCTGCATGGCAAACCACCTGTAACGGTATTATTGTACGGTGTGCAGATGATTGATGAGGCTGGCATCATTCCTGATTATCTGTTACAAACAGTGCTTTGTGATGGCTTCATTGATTGTAATGGTGTGGATTTTGAATCTTATGATAAGCCACTTGATACTAATGACGGCAGTGTACAAAATACTGTGCCGCTAAATAATACATCAACCACTAGTGACAACGGCAACACTGAAACAACAGATTCGATCGCTACACTACCCGCACCACTTATTTATAAAAATGGTGAAACTATTGTTGCCGATACTGATACCGATGCCGCAGATCATGAGGCTGAGGTAGCGTTATTAGGCAGTCGCACTAACAAGGATACATCTGAGACAAACGCTACTAAAAATTTAGCCACTCATGAAAACACATCGAGTACTATTAATGAACCTTTATTGAGCGCTAATTATCATCGCTTTACCAATGAATTGACTGCTAAGATTAAAAAATCTATTTGGAAGGCTGTTCCTGATACTCAAGATAGCTCAACAAACAAAAACGTTAAAAACAAAAAATCTGATGAAGCAATTATTGAGTCAACCGTTAACAGTAATAGCCCTAAAAATAGTACGAATACACAAGACGACTCTAAAAACAATGCTCCCAACACTACTGAGGCTTTAAACACTCCGCGTAAAGAAGGCTTATTTGCCAAACACATGAAAAAAGCCAAAGCAGAACCTGTACATCCCCTACCAAAATATGCAGTTTTGTCAGTCATTGATGAAGGTACAGGTATTCCGGAAGACAAACGTGAAGAAGTATTCAGTCCATTTGTGCGTTTACAGCAAAAAAATAAAGGCTCTGGTCTTGGTCTATCTTTGGTATCACAAATTGTTACTGCCCATCAAGGACGCATCCTCACCGATACCTTGAATGGTCATACTAGATTTTTAGTTATCATACCCGTTAAGCATGACCCAAATTACCAACAGAACGATTAAGGTGTATCTCCCATTCACTCGATAGTCATCTAAATGGGCTAAAAATAGCTAAACCTTGCCAAACATCGTCAAATAACTGGTCAATATCCAGATACCATTTTCGCTATTTTGCTTGTTTGACGATCATTTTTATCACTATTTTTGAAATGAACGCTTTGGCCAATCACGCTATTACCTTGATAGCATGTGTTACCCACTGGCAGAATCTTAGCTTCAGTGTTCAACGATCCTCAATACTATTATGACTGGCTAATAGCTACTGTTCATAAGCCTGTCACGGATGCGCATATCCAAAGTGCCTAATAATATGCTATATTAACGCCCCTTATTATAGGGTTGTTAACAGTTGTTTTTTTAATTGGCTTCTTAAGTAGCAAGTAGAAGCAAAACAACACGTTCATGACTATTAAAAAATTATTAAATTTTGAGCCCTCCATGAATGACATGATTGTCTTAAACGATGTGACCAAAAGCTTTTTAAGCGACCGATCAATCAAGGACAAAAACGGCAAACCACATTGGTTTACTGCTGTCGAGCCAACGTCACTGTCTATCCAACAAGGTGAAATATTTGGCCTAATGGGCTACTCTGGTGCCGGAAAGTCCACCTTATTGCGTCTGATTAATATGCTCGAACGTCCAGATTCAGGTCAAGTCATCATCGATGGTACCGACTTAACGACTTTGTCTGCCAGTGAGCTACGTATCGCTCGTCACAATATCGGTATGATATTTCAGCAATTTAATCTCATGTCTAACCAGACTGTATTTGACAACGTAGCATTTAACTTAAAAATTTCTGGTTATCCAAGTCGTGATATTCATAAACGTGTGATGGAATGCCTAGCGATTGTAGACTTAACCGACCGTGCTGGCCACTATCCTGCTCAGCTATCAGGTGGACAAAAGCAACGTGTTGGTATTGCCCGTGCCATTGCGCCAAGTCCAAAAGTACTACTAGCCGATGAGCCCACCAGTGCGCTTGATCCTGCAACGACCCGCAGCTTACTGACTTGCTTACGTGATATCAATGAGAAGCTTGGTGTGACCATTGTCATCGTAACCCATGAGATGAGTGTCATTCGTAGACTCTGTGATCGCGCAGCATTACTGCATCAAGGGAAACTATTGGAAGTGGCAAACGTAACAGAAGGTCTGATTGAAGCAACCACCACAATTGGCCAAGGCTTAGTGCACGAAGACTAATGAGAGGCAGGAGAAATAAATATGTTAACTGATAGTGGATTATCCGCCTCTATAGACAAACTGTTGGCTCTGCGCAAAGAAATTATCGATGCCTTTATCGATACCTTTATTATGCTTGGTATATCCACAGCAGTAGCCATAATTATTGGTGGGCTGTTTGGGGTATTCTTGTTTTTATCCAGTGATCGACAGTTTTTGCAAAATAAGACACTATATGGTGTGCTAGGTGGCATTACCAACTTTATGCGTGCTTTCCCATTTGTCATTTTAATGATTGCCATGAGTCCTTTTACAAAAGCGATTGTAGGCACAGGCATCGGCCCTATAGCTGCATCGCTGGTATTGGCCATTGCTGGTTCGTTTTATTTTGCCCGTTTGGTCGAGCAAAACTTACGTGAGGTACCACGCGGTATTATCGAAGCCACCGAATCTATGGGAGCCCGTCCTTTTACTATCATTAAAGTCCTACTTAATGAAGCTCGCTCAGGACTGGTGCTGTCAGTGACGATTCTTTGCATCAGCCTACTCTCTTACTCAGCAGCGGCTGGTATGATTGGTGGTGGTGGTTTGGGTGATTTGGCCATTCGCTACGGCTATTATCGTTATCAAACTGAAGTAATGATATTTATCGTGATTGTCCTTTCAATCATGGTGATTTCTATTCAAGCCACTGGTAACTGGTTGGCTACTCGTTTGGATAAACGCTAAAACCTTTATCCAAAAATAGAATAGTGTCAGAGTAAGGGCCATCTGAGCTAATGCTAATATGAATAATATTCAAGGTTTGATGCCAATTTATCCTAAGCAAAAAGCTTGACTTTGTTACTGAGACCCTTTAATTTTGTTACTAACTTAACAGCCGTTAACTCAGCAGCATTACTATTGATAATGTTGCTTTTTTAATGGTCGCTATTTAACCTTTTACATCATACCTTTATTAAGGAAATTCAATGAAATTAACAGATATCAGCCGTCAGTTGGCCACAGCATTTGCGGCAGTTGGCGTATCAAGTCTAGTCTTAGTTGGCTGTAGTAATTCATCAGCGCCAGAAGCGAGTCAAGAAGCGGTAACCGAAGGTTCAACAGCAGAAACTGCGGCAAATGACATCGATCCTGATCATACAAAAATCATTATCGGTACGACCGAAGGTGATTTTGCTGACATGGTACGTAACCAAGTAAAAGGCTCGCTTGAAGCACAAGGCTACGAAGTTGAGCTGATTCCATTTACTGATTACGTACGCCCTAACTTGGCATTGGCTGAAGGTGACTTGGACATCAACATCTTCCAACATAAGCCTTATCTTGATAACTTCAAAGCAGAAAACAATCTTGATTTGGTCGAAGTCTTCCAAGTACCAACCGCACCACTTGGTATCTACTCAGGTAAAAAGACCTCTTTTGATGACGCTTATAAAGGCATGAGTGTCTCTGCACCAAACGATCCAAGTAACTTTGCGCGCGCTTTGGTTATGATGGATGATCTTGGTTGGATTAAACTAAAAGATGATATCGATCCACTAACAGCTTCAAAATCTGACATCGCTGATAACAGCAAATACGATATCGATATCATTGAACTAGAAGCCGCTCAGTTACCACGCGCCCGTGACGAAGTAGACTTTGCCGTCATCAACGGTAACTATGCAACAGATGCTGGCATCGATCTGACCGAAGCGCTGTTCCAAGAACCTAGTTTTGCTTATGTCAACTGGTCTGCTATTAAATCTGCTGATACTGGCAAAAAATGGGTCGAGGACGTTACCAACGCTTATAACTCAGAAGCCTTTAAAAAATATGCTCATGAGACTTTCCCAGGTTATAAATATCCAAAAATTTGGGGTGCTGACGACAGTGCACATGCTGAAGGTGATGAACACGAGCACGAGCACGAACATGCAGAAACAGACGCAGCTGCCCAGTAAGTAAGCACGTATTTAGATGATAAAAAATAGCTATTTTAAATAGGGGCTGTATAGAATTCAAATCAGCGGCAGCCAGATAAAGACACAAGCGAGAA
>NZ_RRYV01000130.1 GCF_014861395.1 Psychrobacter sp. FME13
ATTTGCTTTTAGAATCCCCCACTTGAGCTTTGCGAAAGTGGTGGGAGTATGTCAAATACGTATTTTTAGTGAGGCTTGAAAGAAAAAATAGCGTCAATTATAGCGTAGCTGCTGTAAAATCAGGTAATCTTTGCTCGTTTTTCGCAACAAACAGGTTATTTGTAACAAAGTATTAGAAAAATTATAATATTCAGGCATAATAAAGCCACTGATTTTAAGTTTACAGTCATTCACCGAAAGCAAATGACTATTATTTTTTAACCTTTATGCTTATTTTAAGCACTATAGCAGTAGACAAGGAAGCTTATCATGACGACTTGTATCACAGGCACAGGCCTATACATTCCACCTTATAGCATCAGCAACGAAGAGTTAGTTGAGTCATTTAACCAGTATGTTGAAAACTATAATACAGAACATGCTGACGAGATAGCCGCAGAGACGGTTACAGCGCTTCAGCCTTCATCCGCGGCCTTTATCGAAAAAGTCTCTGGCATCAAATCACGTTATGTGATGGAAAAAGACGGTATCTTAAACCCTGAAATCATGGCGCCAGTGATTGCCTATCGCAACTTAGGTGAAGAGCTGTCTGTTATGGCAGAGATGGGTGCTGCTGCGTTAAAGGACGCATTGGCTGACGCTGGATTAGAAGCCAATGACTTGGATGGTATTATCCTTGCTTGCTCAAACTTTCAGCGTACTTACCCAGCAGTTGCCATCGAGATTCAAAACGAGATTGGTATGGTTGGTGGGTTTGCTTATGATATGAATGTTGCCTGTAGTGCAGCGACATTTGGTCTATCACAAGCACATGGTTCTATTGTCTCTGGTCTGGCCAAGCGTATCGCTGTAGTCAACGTTGAGATTACCTCAGCGCATCTAAACTGGCGTAATCGTGACAGTCACTTTATCTTTGGTGATGTCGCAACAGCATCTATCGTTGAAGATCTAGATACGCCAAAAGGCTATGAGATTCTGAACTCTAAGCTATTCACCCAGTTTTCGACCAACATCAAAAACGAATATGGATTTATGGATCGCTCAGAATATTTGGCGGCACAGACCGAGATGTACCCAGATATCAAAGCACCAGTGACTGACAAGCTGTTTTTGCAAAATGGCCGTAAAGTATTCCGTGAAGTCTGTCCGAAAGTGTCAGAGATTATCACTGAGCATTTGACCGAGAACGAATTACAAGCCAGCGATGTGAAGATGATGTGGTTACACCAAGCCAATGCCAATATGCTTGATTTAATCTTACGCACAGTCGTTGGTAAAGAAGCTGATAAAGCCATTGTGCCAAGTGTCATCGCTGAATTTGCCAATACCAGCTCAGCTAGTCCGATGATTGTCTTCCATCGCTATAAAGACAAACTAGCATCTGGCGATTTGGGCGTTATTTGTTCATTCGGTGCTGGTTACTCGATTGGTTCAGTATTGGTTCGTAAGGTTTAAGTTGTTTAATCATCGAATTGTTTAATCATCGAATTATTATCAGACTTTATTGTCATACGAAAAACTGTCACATTAAAAATAGCCAAGAATGTTCTTGGCTATTTTTTTGTTTGAATTTTCTGAAAGAAATACCATAAACCCCGAGTGAGAAAACCAGTTAATGATAACCAATCTAGAATCGGTGCAGACGTTTGACCATATTGTTTAGCGATATAATGGTAAGATTGCTTAGAATAACGACAAGATTACGCAGAGGTTTTAATTTAAGGCAAAAAATTTGCTATAATCACTCTCTTATTCCTCTCATCTAATTAAAAGTCCTTTTATGAAAGAATCCTTACGCCTGCGTTTAGACCAGATGGTAGACCGTTATGAAGAGGTCACCGCCTTATTATCAGATCCTAGTGTCATTAGTGATAATAATAAATTTCGTGAATTGTCTGTCGAGCACAGTGACTTGATGGAAATCACGACGCTGTGGCAGAACTATGTGCAGGCAGAGACAGATCAGGCCGACGCAGAAGTGATGCTAGCTGATGCAACTGATCCTGATATGAAAGAGATGATGAACGATGAGATCGAAAGCGCACGTGACACCATAGTGGAGATGGAAGAAGCACTCAATGTCATGATGCTGCCAAAAGATCCTAATGATAAGGTACCAGCGTTCTTAGAGATTCGAGCAGGGACAGGCGGTGATGAAGCGGCGATTTTCTCTGGTGATTTGTTCCGTATGTACCAAAAATACGCGCAGAACCAAGGCTGGACAGTAGAAGTACTGTCAGCTAATGAGGGCGAGCATGGCGGTTATAAAGAAATCATCACCCGTGTATCTGGCAACAGCGTCTATGGTCGTCTAAAGTTCGAGTCAGGCGCTCATCGTGTACAACGTGTGCCTGAAACTGAGAGTCAAGGTCGTGTTCATACTTCAGCGTGTACGGTTGCGGTCATGCCAGAAGTTGAGATCGATGATACAGTGGATATCAATCCTGCAGACATAAAAATGGATACTTTCCGCTCAAGCGGGGCGGGTGGTCAGCACGTTAACACCACTGACTCAGCCGTACGCTTGACGCATATTCCCACTGGCACTGTGGTAGAGTGTCAACAAGAGCGTAGCCAACACAAAAACCGTGCACATGCGATGAAAATGCTGGTCTCAAAAATCCAACAAGCCAAAGTGCAAGCACAGGTCGACGTGGCAGATTCTATACGTCGTGACCTAGTCGGTAGTGGTGACCGTAGTGAGCGTATTCGTACTTATAATTTCCCGCAAGGGCGTATGACCGATCATCGCATTAACCTTACCTTATATAAGCTTGATTCTATTATGGAAGGTGACTTGGATGAGACGCTTGATGCCTTATTGCGTGAGCATCAAGCAGACCTAATGGCTAGTATCGGCGGCGGTGAATAAGATAGCTACAAAACAACAGGTTTGTCAGTCTTACTGACATAAGTACGAACGAAAAGATAGCCAGTTATTTTTGATACCGAAGATAAGGTAATAATTATGATAAATGACAGGTTTAATTTAAGATTATTTCCTAATCGTGTTTTATGTGGTGTTTTTATGGCGATTGGCCTCTCTGCTTGTAGTTCCATACCATCTACGTCACCAGAGCAGTCCTCCGATAGCATATCGGAAAACATGATAGCCGATCCACTTACTTATCAAGCTTGTGTTTATCCACCTAGTGAGATGGTTATGGCTTGTCGCTCACAAAATGGGCGGTTTGTTCGGCAAGGTAGGCGTGGTTGCTATCAGTGCGTATTATCTTACAGTGATGCTGGTAAAGCTTGTAAGGATAGTGCTGACTGCGAAGGACAATGTAAGAACGCCAGTGGTTTCGCTAAACCAAATGCTAAAAATCAAACTGGACAATGCGCCAGTAATAGCAGTGTTTTTGGATGTTATCAAGTTATTAAAAAAGGTGTGGCACAGCCTGCTATTTGTGTCGATTGATTGTCATGTTTGTTAGGACGTTTTTTATCTGAACGTCTTATTTTAAATTTATAGTTTTTATTTCTTCTTTTAATCACCTAATAATTTTGAGAGTGTTATGTCAAAGCCCAATAATCAAAATCAGAATCAAGAGCAAGCTCCAGAAGATGCTAACGAGCTGATTGCACAACTGCAAGCTAAACTAGATGATATCAGTGCTTCGGGCAAGCAGCCGTATCCAAATACGTTTAAACGCACTGATTATGCGCAAGACTTACAAACGGCTTTTGATGGTGTATCAAAGCAAGAAATTGAAGAAAAAGCAGCAAATGGCGAAAAGACTCAGGTCAATATCGCAGGTCGAGTTATGCTCAACCGTGGCTCATTTATCGTCATTCAGGACATGACAGGTCGTATTCAATTATATGTCGCACGTAAAGAGCTTGATGATGAGACACGTGCAAGCATCAAGTCACTAGATTTGGGTGATATCGTTGGCGTATCAGGTTATATCGGTCGCTCAGGTAAGGGTGATTTGTACGTTCATATCGAAGAATTTAACTTATTGACCAAATCACTACGTCCGATGCCAAACAAGTTCCATGGCCTAGCTGACGTAGAAGCTCGCTATCGCAACCGTCATCTTGATTTGATGACCAATGAGACGACTCGTGATACGTTTATGATTCGTAGCCAAGTCGTTAGTGGTATTCGCAAATTTATGTTAAACGAGCGTTTTATGGAAGTTGAAACGCCGATGATGCATCCTATCCCAGGTGGTGCTGTGGCGCGTCCGTTTGTGACCCATCACAACGCTTTAGATATGCCACTTTATCTACGTATCGCGCCTGAGCTTTATCTGAAGCGCTTAGTCGTTGGCGGATTTGAGAGAGTATTTGAGATTAACCGCAGCTTCCGTAACGAAGGTGTCTCTACTCGTCATAACCCTGAATTTACTATGATTGAGTTTTACCAAGCGTATGCAGATTACCATGACTTGATGAACCTGACTGAGCGCTTATTTAACGAATTGGCAATGGATATTTTGGGTACAACTGAAATCACCTATCAAGAAGAAGACATTAGCCTAAAAGCGCCGTTTGCACGTTTATCGATGACGGATGCGATTGCAAAATATGCAGACAACTTTGATATGGCACGCATCAATGACCGTGAGTATCTGGCAGAGTATGCGTCAACAACATTAAAGCAACAAGTCAAAGACGGTTTTGGCATAGGTAAATTACAAACGATTATCTTTGAAGAAACTGCTGAGCATCAATTGCGTCAACCAACGTTTATCACTGAGTATCCAGCTGAAACTTCACCATTAGCACGCCGTAGTGATGACAATCCTGAAATCACCGATCGTTTTGAGCTGTTTGTTGGTGGCCGTGAATTGGCCAATGGCTTTAGCGAGCTTAATGATCCAGCAGATCAAGCAGAACGCTTCCACGGCCAAGTCGCTGAAAAAGACGCTGGCGATGATGAAGCAATGCATTTCGATGAAGAGTATATCGAAGCATTGTCTTATGGCCTACCACCGACAGCCGGTGAGGGTATTGGAATTGATCGCTTAGTCATGTTACTGACTGATTCTGCTAGCATTCGTGACGTGATTTTGTTCCCGCACATGCGCCGCAAGCATGAAGGTTAAAGTGGATTTGCTTGCTATAAAGAGACGCCTTAATCTGCACTGATATTCAACTGAAGATAGAAAGTTTTACTCCTTTTAAGATGATGGGTTTAAGACTTTTTATGGGATTGCATTTATAGGAATATTATGGATACTCAGCAAGCATCATTCTCGCTTTGGCAAAAAATGATTCAGCAATGTTTTTTATCTTTATATGAATTACCCAAAGACAAAATCACTGACCCTCAGAAATTTCAGGGTTATGATTTTGTTTTTGAGTTTTCGGACGCGACTATTTATTTTCTTGTCAATACGGTTGTGAGACAAGCGAATAAGAAAGAAGTGGATAGTGCTAAAGTTCGTGAGTGGAGAAAGGAAGTTGTTAATGAGTTAATCAAACGTCACGCTCAGGTTTATCACAAAAATGATAAGTTGGTTGCAGCGAGGAGCACATCGATAGCTGATAAAAAAACTTATTTTATTGGCTTAACCTCATTGTCCATCAGTCATCAGGACGAACAATCTGGTCTTTCCTCTTATGCCGTTGGCTATGAATATGGCAGCCGTTTTTTCGCTGAAGACTGCGTTTTGGATCTAGATAATGAACAAAGTGTTTTACAAGTTTTTAGCTATCAAAACTTCGCTGATATACTCAGTCAATTGGTGACCCCAAGTGATTTGACGACATTTTTAGATTTTCATCGTGATCAGTTAGCCAGTTTTTCATCATTTAAAAATGAGTCAACATTATTAAAACAGTTTTTGCAATCACCTGACTTTCACCAAAGAGCGATTGATGTTCAAGAACGGTTGATTGATAACGAGTTAATTGACCAAATAGAATTACGTTTACGTAAAGTATCAGAACCGAATCAGACTGTATTTGCCAATGCTTTAATGGCTGAGATTCAAAAATACACTCGGATGTGGTATAAACTTTTTAATAGTGTGATTGAGCGTTATCACAAAGCAGGTAAACCATTACCAAGAGCACAAATAGATGTGTTGGCAGATGAGTCAATGTATACCTATGCGTGTCTAGTAGAAAAGATTTTAGCTTATAGAACCATGGATCAAGATTCTCGTTGGAATGGTTATGTTCGTCATGAGCACTCTTATCATGTCTTTGGTCGACATTATCTTATAGTGTTTTATGCGCAAGATGATAGTAGCTCGTTGAGTGCAGGGGATGTGCGTTCATCTCATCAGGATTTATTGTCAGATCTCAATGCCCAACTACAAGATCCAGTAATGAGTGATTTGTTTTTGCTTGGTGTAGAGTTTCGACCTTGTGAAGACAGCGTAAACACCGAGGTGTATTTGGATATTTTTCATCAAACAGGTACGTTGATTGATGAAAATACTCAGCGTTTATATGAACGTTTGGCAAAACTTCAAGCTCAGTTATAATCTAAAGCTAATATAGCTCGCTGGTTTGACACTTTATCTATATTTGTATTATTTATATTGGCATTTATTATGACGCAGCAATATCAAGTCTTAGCTCGCAAATATCGTCCCAAAAACTTTCATGAGTTAATTGGGCAAACGCATGTCTCGCAAGCATTGATTAATGCGATTGATTATAACCGTTTACATCATGCTTATTTGTTTACAGGTACGCGTGGCGTTGGTAAGACGACGATTGCACGTATCTTATCGAAATGTCTGAACTGTGATACGGGCATCACTAGTACGCCTTGCGGGGTGTGTGATAACTGCGTGGCCATCGATCAAGGACGCTTTATCGATCTTATTGAGATCGATGCAGCGTCGCGTACCAAAGTTGAAGACACACGCGAGCTGCTTGATAACGTACCCTATGCGCCAAGCCAAGGACGTTATAAAGTTTATCTCATCGATGAAGTGCATATGCTGTCTACGCACAGTTTTAACGCTTTACTTAAAACGTTAGAAGAGCCGCCTGAGCATGTAAAGTTTTTACTTGCCACAACTGATCCACAAAAACTGCCTATTACCATCATCTCGCGCTGTTTACAGTTTGTACTACGTCCATTACCACAGACGTTGCTCAGTGAGCATTTGGCCAATATTCTTAACCAAGAGCAAGTAGCATATACACAGCCCGCCCTTTGGCAGTTAGCCAGTGCCGCGAAAGGCTCGGTGCGTGATGCCTTGTCGTTGACCGATCAAGCCATTGCTTTTGGTCAAGGTAGACTAGATGATGTCACTGTTAATGCTATGCTTGGTTTGATTGATGCGGCTGACTTGATCCGTTTGATTACTGATATATATAACCATGATAAGTCTGCTGTGGCGAACCATATCGAGCAAATGCGCGCGCAAATGGTTGATGCGACTAGTATGTTTGATGGACTCACTGAGCTGCTTCATCAATTGGCCTTGACTCAATTATTACCTGAAGTCGCTTTGAATGTAAATGAAGTGCAAGCACAAGAGATTACTGTACTTGCAAAGCATATTAGCCCAGATGTGTTACAACTGTATTATGAAATTGTGGTGCAGGCGCGTGAAGGCGTTAAGCTTGCCAGTACGCCTATGCAGGCACTTGAGATGTGTATCTTGCGTCTACTGGCCTTTCGTCCGTTGCCAATAGATGAAGTATTGAACAATATTTATGACAGTGAGGTATCCTCTACAGAAGCATCATCTATAGAAACAGTTGCTTCTACAGCATCTGTCGATGCTGTCGTACATCAAGCTTCAGAACCGCCATCACAGCCTTATGATATTGACTATCAGGCGTCTAGTAGTGACATGTCACAAGCCGACTCTTATCAATCTGAGTCTCACGAAGATAACCCGTTAAGTGTCAATAATATTGGTGATCCAGAACAGAACTTAACTTTGATGGCTGATAGCGTGCAGCCTGAACCAATTGTTGAGCCTGAACCAATTGTTGAGCCTGAACCAATTGTTGAGCCTGAACCAATTGTTGAGCCTGATGCAAATAATTCCCAGTTAACTTCTCAGCATGATGACCCTCGTGTTTTGCTACGTTGTCCAGCGCAGGAGTTAATAGGAGAGTGGACACCAGAAAAATGGGATTATTGGTTACAAACGGCACGCGAAGTAGATATCTTGGCTCCAGATGAGCTAGCGCTTGCTCGACAAGGTATGATGACAGGACTGTGTGACGGCAAGGCAGTCTTTGTAACTAGTGTGGATAGTCGTCACTTACAAGCTACTTTTCAGCAGTTAGCGGCTAAGCTGAAACAGCAGTTTACGCAAGCAAATATCGACCTAAAAATTGATGGTAGTATCATGATAGCTGAAAATAAAACACCTGAACGTCGCCAACAAAAACGTCTAGTACAAGCCACAGCGTTAGCAGAATCAAAACTGTTGAGTACGCCTGTGATGCAATATTTGACTGAGCGTGGTGAAGGAAGGATGGGTAAAGTACATTTGTATTAAGCAGTCAGAAAAAGTATTATTAAATTTATTTGAAATTCTATATAGTTGCCTAGTGAAATTTCCTTATAAAATATCAAGGTGAGGTTATACTATCATCTTGATATTTTTGTTTTTTGGACTTGTAAAACACAACCAATTCAGTACCTTTAGTTACTATAAGGTAAATTAAAAATTCGGTGGTGTTCTAAAAAGTATGCTGGCATCAGACATAGCCATAATTGACATAGAA
>NZ_RRYV01000131.1 GCF_014861395.1 Psychrobacter sp. FME13
TGACGTTTGCAGTCCTTGCACTGGTAGTTCTGCTTGCCATAGCTTTTTTTGCCGTTTTTCTTTAAACTGGGACTGTGACAGTCGGGGCAATTGATCTGTATTTGTGTCTTCATAACCTCAAATATATCATCTTGCTTCGGCTGTCACCCTTCTTTTATTACTCCAGCATACTTTTTGATACACCACCAAAATATTTTAGATAAAACTTTCCTCTTACACCAATTACCAGACTCACTTTGCCTATGTCTTCTAATCCGCAGTATCGTTTTTCACGCCAAAGCCATCATTTAGGCCAAGGCCATGCACCGACGTTATGGCAACGTATTCATATCGATCCGTGGTTAACCCTGCTTTTATTGACTGTCTGCTGTATTGGTTTGACTATTTTATATAGTGCTGCAGGCCAAGATGTTAGTATGGTTATACGCCAAATGGTCAGCTATGCTGTCGCATTTACTGTCATGTTTACCATGGCGCAAATACCACCTAGTATCTATCGTACCTTTACACCCATATTTTACGTACTTGGACTCATCTTATTGGTGTTGGTTGATGTCATCGGTGAAGTACGTATGGGCGCTCAGCGCTGGATCAATTTACCAGGATTTGGTAGTGTGCAACCTTCAGAGTTTATGAAGCTTGGCATGCCAATGATGTGTGCTTGGTTTTTATCCAAACGTGATCTCCCACCATCTACTTCTAGCATCGCTATAACATTGGGATTAATTATTGTTCCTGTCTTATTGATTGCTAAAGAGCCCGATCTAGGTACCTCGCTATTAGTGGCAGCCAGCGGTATTTTTGTACTGTTTTTGGCGGGTCTGTCTTGGCGCCTGATTTCGGCAGCTGCCGTTCTAGCCATTCCTCTTATCGCCTTTGCCTGGAACTTTCTATTACATGATTATCAACGTACACGCGTACTCACGCTACTAAACCCTGAGGCCGATGTACAGGGTGCTGGTTGGAATATCATTCAATCAAAAACAGCAATCGGGGCTGGTGGTCTCACTGGTAAAGGCTATTTAGAAGGTACACAATCACATCTACACTTTTTGCCAGAAGGTCATACTGACTTTATTATTGCCGCCTTTTCTGAGGAGTTTGGCTTACTAGGTGTTTTGTTATTGATGTTTATTTATTCCTGCTTACTAATGCGCGCATTATATATCGCCTCTACCCACCCTGATACCTATAGCAGATTATTGGCAGGGGCAATCGCTATGTCGTTCTTTGTCTATATATTTGTGAATGTCGGTATGGTTGGTGGTATTTTACCAGTCGTTGGTGTTCCATTGCCCTTTATTAGCTATGGTGGTACAGCTATCGTGACATTGATGGCGGGCTTTGGCCTACTCATGTCCATCCATACCCATAAATCAGGTTAACGTCAGTTTATTAATCATACAAATAGGATGTGGCGTAGACAATACATTTCCTACAAGATGATGGTCGTAACAAGATAAATGATAAGCAAAAAAATAGTACAGACCACATTAAGATATCAGCAAGTTGCTTGACAAAATTTGTCCATTTTCAATACCTTCATGTTTGATGCCTAAACTGAAGATGCGCTCTAAATTATATAAACTTAATGACTTCCCATATTTAATTATTTTAATGATGCGATATCTATACTGCTATAAAAAGCACTCGTAGTCATATATTCAGGCAGCACAAGTTGTTGATTTTAATAAAATAAAAATAACAACTCTTTAAAGCTCCCTACTAAAATCTATATTTGATAATTATTACTGATAGGTTTTAACCCTTGTTTTTTATAAACAATTGCGTTAATCTCAATTAAATGTACTTTGATACAAAATCTGTACATAGCTACTAAAAAAACTTTCACCCAATTATATTCTGGTTATAGCTAGTCCGTATAATCGGTGGATTATAGATTTAGAGCTTTCAAATAAATTACTTAATTAACGGTTTGACCACAAAGTCGTACTGAAAACCATTGATAGTTTATAAGTTTGGGGCGTGCCCTAGTACTAAATTTACATATTTAGATGATGTGCTTTACCAATATTCTTGACTATCATTTGAGCCTATCATAAGCATCTACCGTCACGTTACAGTCGATCACTTATGATAATAGAAAAATCACTCTGTATTAAAATCTATAAAAGTCTTGTCTGGTATCAATGGTGATATAAGATCAAATTGATAATAAGGCTTTAAAACATGCGACACAGTCAGGTCAATCTGATATTTTCACACGCAATCTAATATGATCAGAGTTAGATTTTAATGTATAAGCTATAGAGGTATCTATGAATAAGCGTGTATCTGGTTTATTTACCATGTCAGCAGTACTGTTTGCTGGCTCTGCAGTGATCACTAATGCAAACGCTGTAGAAACAAACACATCCCTTGCGATGACTTCACAAGATAACGCCTCCCATATTGACCGCGTCCTTAGTGAGCTCAGCCGCCAACATGACGGTGCATCAAACCTAGTTAAATCAGCACGCCAACCTACTTCATTGGCGCTTAGTAGCTCATTACTAGCCGTTGATACGGCTCAAGTAACCAATGATGAAGATGTATTAGAGCGTCTAACAGCCGTTGCCTCTAATTCCGTTAGCAAGTTCAAACAGACCGGCCTAGCTTCTTGGTATGGTCGTAAGTTTCATGGACGCAAAACAGCGAGTGGCGAAACGTTTGATATGAATGCTTTAACAGCTGCCCATCGTTCATTACCATTGAACTGCTATGTAAAAGTAACCAACAATACCAATGGTAAAACTGTCGTCGTTAAGGTAAATGACCGCGGGCCCTTCCATGGTAACCGTGTATTAGACTTGTCGTATGCCGCTGCTAAGCAACTGGGTATTACAAATAAAGGCGTTGGCAACGTTTCTATCGAGCGAGTTGCAGGACCATAATATTTTAGAACCCCTCATTTGCCTATATTAAATAATAAAAAGCGTCTAACTATTTATAAGTTAGGCGCTTTTTATTTTCTAGTTTACTGCCTGTATTATGTTATACCAACAGGGCTATAATTCAAACGCACTTTCAATAGCATCATCAAGACGCTCAACAGCGATGACATTGATACCCTTAAATTGAGGAGCATCCTTTGCCGGCGCGTTGGCTTTGGGAATGATGGCATGCTTAAAGCCATGTTTCATCGCTTCTTTGAGACGCTCTTGACCATTGGGTACAGGACGAATTTCGCCAGACAGTCCCACCTCACCAAATACTGCTAATGAAGAAGGTAATGCTCGTTCCTTAATGCTTGATGCGCAAGCCAACAATACTGCCAAATCAGACCCTGTCTCTATAACTTTTACACCACCGACGACATTGACATATACATCTTGCCCACTAGTATGAATACCACCATGACGATGCATGACGGCTAACAGCATCGACAGACGCTGAAAGTCTAACCCCAAGGCCATCCGCCTAGGCGAGCCTTGGGAGTCATCGACTAAGGCTTGTACTTCCACTAACAGCGGTCTAGTACCTTCACGGCTCACCATAACCACAGATCCAGCCACAGGCTTGTCATAACGACTCAAAAATATCGCTGAGGGGTTGGCAACTTCTTTAAGGCCCATGTCGGTCATACCGAAAATACCAAGTTCGTTAACTGCTCCAAAACGATTTTTTACCGCACGTATCATGCGAAAACGCGAATCAGACTGACCTTCAAAATACAAAACGGTATCAACCATATGTTCAAGCACACGAGGCCCTGCGAGCGTACCTTCCTTAGTTACATGCCCCACTAAAAATAACGCTGTGCCAGTTTGCTTAGCATAACGAGTCAAAATAGCGGCTGACTCACGAATCTGACTGACGCCTCCAGGTGCCGAATTGATAGCATCGGTATAGATAGTTTGAATGGAGTCAATAATAGCAATGGCTGGCTGCTCTTGTGTCAATGCGGCACAGATTGTTTCTACATTGGTCTCCGCAAGCACACGCAATCTATCTGCTGGTAAATCTAGACGCTTGGCACGCATAGCTACTTGTGCAAGCGATTCTTCACCTGTCACATAAAGTGCGCTACCAGCCAATGACTCCGCACGCGCCATATTTGTCGCAGTTTGCAATAGAATGGTTGACTTACCAATACCAGGATCGCCCCCTATCAGTACCACAGAGCCCGCAACCAAGCCACCACCAAGTACTCGATCAAACTCACTAATACCTGTTGGTAAGCGCGTATCTAATGTCACACTAACTGCATTAAGTGGCATGACTGCACTATGCGTACCAGAATAGTTACCCGTTGGAGAACTACTTGATACACGAGACGCTGCTCGATTTGCAGCTGGCTTAGTCGAGCTTTTATTATGATGTGGCATGCTAACATTTGGGGCTTCAACCAAGCTGTTCCATTCTCCACAATCTGCACATTGCCCTGCCCATTTACCGAAATGAGCACCGCAATGCTGACAGACATAACTGCTTTTACTTTTTGCCATAGCATATAAGCCTTATTAAGGTGATCAGTTAAGAGTACAAATAGAATACTTTGACACTGCTGTCAGTGCTGACTTGAAGGTTTCATGAGGCAAACTGGCCATTAATACGGCATATATTGCTCTATAGAAATACAGAAGATAAAGTTTTATAAAAGCCTAAAAAAGAGCAATAACGAAATAGGTATTTATAAAAATGACGCTTATTCTAGCATTAGTGACGAAACCGTAGACGCATGGACTACTTTTATACTTGGAAGTCTTTACCTAGATAGACAGATTTGACTAAATCGTTTTCTAAAACTTCAGAAGAACTGCCTTCTGAGATAATCGCACCTTCTGAGACGATATAAGCTTTTTCGCAGATTGCTAGGGTATCTCGAACATTGTGATCGGTAATCAACACCCCTATTCCGCGGTTTTTGAGTGTTAAAATCACATCTTTAATATCACCCACTGAGATTGGGTCAACACCAGCAAAAGGCTCGTCCAACAAGATAAACTTTGGATCAGCCGCTAATGCACGAGCAATTTCGCAGCGACGGCGCTCACCACCAGATACACTCATACCCAAAGATTTGCGTACATGCTCTAAATGAAACTCACCAATTAATTTTTCAAGTTCTTGCTGTTGCTCATTTTTGCTTAACTCTTTACGAGTTTGTAAAATAGCTAAGATATTATCTTCGATAGATAATTTACGAAAGATAGACGCCTCTTGCGGCAAATAGCCAATACCTGCACGAGCGCGCTCATGCATCGCATATTTAGACAAGTCCATTTTTCCTAGCGTTACACGGCCTCTATCCATGTTCACCAGTCCTACTACCATATAAAAACTGGTTGTCTTACCCGCACCATTAGGCCCTAACAATCCAACCACTTGTCCTTGTTCAACCGAGAATGAGACATCTTTTACAACCCAACGTTTGCCATAGCGTTTACCTAAATTTTGCATCGTTAGTCGCGCAGCAGGTGCTGTATTATTATGCGATGCTACAGAATCTAGACTTTTATTATCACTCATAACTTACTCATACTGTTGAAAATTCAAGCGCGGATACATGAAAACAGACTTGTTTCTATATTAACAAATATACGAACTAGCTTATTAACGTACGCCGCTTTGGCTACTATTACTACTAGGTGGGAATACCAGCTCTACTCGCTGATTACCACCGGCAGTCGCCTCGACATCACCCGCTTTTAGACTATAGCGAATGACATTACCTGCAAAACTTGCACCGTTTTGAACCAATTTAGCATTGCCTGTCAAAGTGATAATACCAGTAACTGCATTATAGTCGATTTTGCTAGCCTGACCTTTGGCTAGGCCTTTCTCTTGGGTAACAATCTGCTGCATAGTAGCTGGACGCCCAGTGGCTACTGCTGAATTAATACTACGCTGCTGTGATAAATTGACCGTAATATTATCTGCCGTCATCTTGAATGTGCCTTGAGTAATACTGACATTACCAGAATAACTGGTGACACCTGTGCGCTCACTATAAGTCGCTTTATCAGCCAATAGCTTTATTTCTTGATTGGAGTCTGATGGCAGCGCATGACTATAAATCGGTAATGCAAATAGCATAACCATTGGCAATATCCGCAATTGACTGAAGCCATACACTTCTGTATTTGGGCGCAAAGTAGGCAAAAATTTAGATTTCATAAAAATCACTCGTTTTATAATGGGTAGTAGAATTTGCAAACTTTATGCGAGCTGCTGTTCTATTATATAAACAATAAGCATCGTTGGGATTAAAACAATGCTTTATCTTGGCGTTCAGCAGAGGTAAAAGAGACGGCAACTTGACCAAACTCGTATTCACCTGTTTCTAGATTGGCAGTCATACTAGAAGCCTCAAACCGGTTCATGCCTTGCTCGACCTGTACAGGCTCTTCGCTATATATTTTACCTGATTTTGTATTGCCTTTGAGCGTACTGCCTGTCACCTTTATCGGTTCAATATCAGATGATTCTTTCTTGTTTTCACTAATGAGTGAAAATCCACCTGACAAACTCAGATCGCCTGTCTGCTGACTGATGGCAGCCGTACCCGCCTCAATCAGATAGCGACTCTCTGCAGAAGGTTCCCAATTCATAGTAATACCTGACATCTCATCTAAATTGGTTTCAGGATTATGCGTCAAAGATTTAGCGGTTAGCTCATACTCTGTTTCACCTTCCTCGTTAGTTTGCACCGCCTTAATCTCTGTTGCTTCATAATCAACATCTGGTGCCTCTATACTAACTGGTGGTGATACTTCGGCTTGCTGCTGAAAGAACCAACCTGCAAGGCCAGCAATAATCAAGGTAATAACTATTAATACACGAGTATTCACGGCAACTCACCCTGATTGCTTACTTCATCAAGCGTATAATCCCCGATAAAGTTTTGATAATGTCCATGACCTTTCAAAATAAGATCACATATTTCACGTACAGCACCAGTACCACCTGCACGAGTAGTCACCGTATCACTACGACTGATCACTTCTGCATGTGCATTAGGAACGGTTGCAGCAAATCCTACCGTCTGCATTGCTTTAATATCTGGCAAATCATCACCCATATAAGCACAATCGGCTGCTGTAATATTAAGCGCCGGGTCCAGCATTGATAACAATTCAGTTAAAGCAATCAGTTTGTCATCACGGCCTTGCACGACATAGTGAACGCCCATCTCCTTGGCACGCTTATCTACCATAGCGCTGCTGCGACCAGTAATAATAGCCGTTAAAATACCATAGCGTGCTAAAGACTTAACCCCAACGCCATCTTGAACAGAAAATGCTTTGGTTTCAATACCATTGGCATCATAAATGATTTGGCCATTTGATAAGATACCATCAACATCCATGACCAATAACTTTACTTTCCCTGCTTTTTTAATTAAGTCTTGCATCACATACCTCTTACTTAAGGCTATTAATTAAGTTTTATTGTTAAACCTACCATATCAGTTTATTTATTTTACACCAGCTTGTAGCAAATCATGTACCGTAATAATTGCTTCCAAATGTTCTTCATCATCGATGATTAACAACTGACTGATACTATTTTCGTTCATTACACTAAGAGCATCGGATGCACGCATGGACTTACTAATACGGCGTGGATTGCTCACCATTACATCGCACATCGGCGTTTGCAGATCTATGCCTTTTTCGAGGCCACGACGTAGGTCTCCATCTGTAAACACGCCAACGACCTTCTCATTTTCATCTGTCACTACAGTCATACCTAAGCGCCCTGCCGACATGGTAAAAAGCGCGTCTTGTAAAGGTGCTTGCTGATGAATAATCGGTAAATGCTCAGAGCTGGGATGCATTAAATCCTCAACTCGCGTCAATAACTGACGACCTAATGCCCCTGCTGGATGGGACAATGCAAAATCTTCTGAGGTAAAATTACGGGCATGCACTAACGCAACTGCCAAGGCATCACCAAGTGCTAAGGTCGCTGTAGTACTAGAAGTTGGTGCCAGATTAAGCGGACATGCCTCTTGTGACTTACCCAGTGTCAAGACGATATCAGCAGCACGTGGTAGCATGCCACGCTTATCACGGCTAATACTAATCAAAGGTATATTCAAACGCTTGACGACAGGCAGTAGCATCTTAATCTCATCGGACTCACCAGAGTTAGAAATAGCAAGCAAAACATCGCCCTGTACTAACATACCCAAGTCACCATGCCCTGCTTCGCCAGGATGCATAAAAAAAGAAGGTGTACCAGTGGAGGCAAACGTAGCTGCTATCTTACGACCAATTAACCCTGACTTCCCCATACCAGTCACTACGACTCGGCCATGGCAAGCCAAAATAATATCACAAGCTTGCGCAAATCTATCGTCTATCTGCTCTGTCAATAATGCTAACGCAGACATCTCGGTATTAATTGCTTCAACAGCTGTACTAATAAATTGTTTATGAGTTAGATTGGTTTGAGAATTGTTCATAGATATGCTCTATTTTTATAAAAAATAAGATATTTGGTGGTGTATCAAAAAGTATGCTGGAGTAATAAAAGAAGGGTGACAGCCGAAGCAAGATGATATATTTGAGGTTATGAAGACACAAATACAGATCAATTGCCCCGACTGTCACAGTCCCAGTTTAAAGAAAAACGGCAAAAAAAGCTATGGCAAGCAGAACTACCAGTGCAAGGACTGCAAACGTCA
>NZ_RRYV01000132.1 GCF_014861395.1 Psychrobacter sp. FME13
TTCTTTGGGTTAGTATAGCCTCTTAGCAGTTGTCCAATTTAATTATGCCACTACAATAATGCTTGAGGTGATATTTGAACAAAACTTAAGCTATAAATAGTGGTGCGCTCGGCGGGAATCGAACCCACGACCCTCGGCTTCGGAGACCGATACTCTATCCAACTGAGCTACGAGCGCATAATAAACAGTCTGCTATATTGATCAACACAGTACCTTAACAGGTGTCAAAGGTCTTATGAAGTATCGAAAAATAAAGACCGCTTAGTCTAACAAATAAATAGCATAAAGCCAATAAATCAAGGCTGAGATTAATGTTTTTTCAGAAAAAACAAGATAGTCATTAAACAGGCATGGCAATTTACCTGTCTTTTCCCTTATAATGCTAGGGAGAATTCATATTTATAATCACCGATTACAAGTGTGCCAGCATGCTAGCACTCTGTTTGCTATTGATGACTAGTTATCATCAAAGGAGGACAAACAGTTTGTCTGAGCCGTGCAAGCCTTTGTACATGTAATAAGAGAACGTGACGAATGAGAAAAGTAGTTATGTTATCGGCAGCTGCCATTCTAGGAATTGCTAGTATCGCGGTGAGCCAAGCCGAAAGTGTTGTAGAAACGCCAGCAGCTGCCTCTGATGCAGCAGCAACGCAAGAAGTTGTAGAAAGCGCACCAACTGAGTCAGATACTGACACCGAAGCTGCTGCTGATACAACAGAGGGCGATGCTGCCACTGAAGAAACTGCCGCTGCAGCACCTGTTGCTGAAGAAGAGCCAATTCCACAAGATACGCCGCAAGTGCAAAAGCTTATTGCATTATATCCTAACTTGATTGCTCGTATTCAGCCTGTGGCTACCGTATGCTTTGAAGACGATGAAGTCTGTGATGTAACTGCACGTGCTGCTGGTCCAGCAGCTGGTGATGGACCTCGTGATGGTAAGGCTGTATATAATGCCGTATGTCATACTTGTCATGCAGCTGGTTTGCTCGGCTCTCCTGTTTTCGCTGATGCTGGCGCTTGGGGACCTCGTATAGCAAAAGGTACAGATACCTTATATACCCATGCTATCAACGGTTTTAATGCAATGCCTGCAAAAGGTGGCGCAGACATCCCTGACGAAGAAGTCCAAAATGCTGTAGATTATATGGTTGAAGCAGCAAGCTAATCTTTAATAAGTGCTTAGCTAAGCTTTTACGATTTATATCTAGAAAGCGCCTATCTCACTCAATGAGATAGGCGCTTTTTTAATCATCAATATTATCAATATGAGACTTAAGGCGTATTGTGGTTGAAATTCTCAAACAGCAACCTCATTTTATGACATTACAATATATCTTATATACAGTTATCATCTCAAAATATTTTTACATACTTTATAACAAACAAAGAGGTCTTCATGTCTGAGGTACCAGCACTTACGATAAAGAATTTATCCAAGACTTATGACAATGGTTTTTCAGCACTAAAAGGGGTGGATTTAACCGTACCGCAAGGTGGATTTTTTGCGTTACTTGGTCCAAATGGTGCAGGCAAGTCAACGATGATTGGTATTATTAGTTCGTTATTTAAGCCTACGACAGGCAGTGTGCATATTTTTGGTACTGATTTACTAGAGAACCCATCTGTTGCTAAGCAATATCTTGGAATCGTACCGCAAGAGTTTAATTTTAATATGTTCGAAAAAGTCGAAGATATTTTGATTACCCAAGCAGGTTACTTTGGTATCTCTGCTAAAGAAGCACGTCCTAGAGCGAAAAGACTGCTAACAGCACTTGGTCTGTGGGATAAACGCGATAGTAAATCACGTGAGCTATCAGGTGGTATGAAGCGCCGTCTGATGATCGCACGCGCACTGATTCATAAGCCAAAATTATTGATTTTGGATGAGCCGACTGCTGGTGTCGATATCGAGCTACGCCGCTCTATGTGGGAATTTATGCAGCAAATTAATATCGAAGAAAAAACCACGATTATTCTGACTACTCATTATCTAGAAGAAGCGGAGCAGCTATGTAAGCGTATTGCTATTTTGGATCATGGTGAGATTCGTATTAATACAGAAATGAAAGATTTGCTCGCGCAGCTATCCGTTGAGACGTTTGTCTTTGATTTAGAAACACCGCTTACCAATCAAGTGGTTTTGGAAGGAGTGACAGGAGTTTCACAGCCTGATGAGCAGACACTAGAAGTGACGTTAACGGAAGGTGAGTTTTTGAATAGTGTCTTTGAACAGCTGTCAGAGCAAGGTATTACAGTAGGAAGTATGCGCAACAAAGCCAATCGACTAGAAGAGCTGTTTATGCGCTTGGTGGATAAAAATATTCAAAGTGCAGATAGCATGAAGGAGGCGGGGTTATGAGTCAAGAAATAATAGATCCTAATAAAACCATGTCATTGAGCAAAAAGTGGATTGCTTTTCGCACTATTCTGTTAAAAGAAGTTCGCCGTATTTTGCGAATTTGGCCACAGACGTTGCTGCCACCAGTCATCACGATGAGTCTTTACTTCATTATCTTTGGTAAGATGATTGGCTCGCGTGTGGGTGAGATGGGCGGCGTGCCATATATGCAGTTTATCGTACCTGGTCTGATTATGATGTCGATCATTACCAACAGTTACTCTAACGTTGTTTCGAGCTTCTTTAGTGCCAAATTCACGGCCAGTATCGAAGAGCTATTGGTATCGCCAGTATCCAAACATGCGATTTTGATGGGCTATATCAGTGGCGGTATCTTCCGCGGGCTGGCTATTGGCGTTATTGTCTCGATAGTAGCGCTGTTTTTTACCGATTTAGGTATTGAGCATTTATTTGTGACCGTATTTACAGTACTAGGCACGTCTATCTTATTTTCACTTGGCGGCTTTATCAATGCCGTGTTTGCTCGCTCATTTGATGATATTTCTATCGTTCCAAGCTTTGTGTTGACGCCGCTTACTTATCTTGGTGGCGTGTTTTATTCGATGGAAAATCTATCACCATTTTGGCAAAATATCTCGTTATTGAACCCTATCGTTTATATGGTCAACTCATTCCGTTACGGTATCCTTGGCTACTCTGATGTCAATGTTTGGTATTCGATGGCGGCTATTTTTGTATTCTGTGCGATATTTTATACCATCGCCTATCGCTTGCTCAGTAATGGCTCACGTGTGCGTTTATAAATTAAAAGATGACGGAGGTTTATAAGTCGTCATTTGTCATAAGTAGCTTGTAATTCATAGACTGATAACCTTATTATAAGAGCCCAATATTGTTGGGCTTTTTTTATGTATAAAATCTTTGTAAGCAGTATGAGTAAGGCTGCTACCGCAGGTCTGTTAATGGCAGTATTCAATCACGCTGATAAGTTAAAGATGGTCTATAATATGCAAATTTATCTACAGATTGAAGGTATCAATTATGGCAGTTTCTAGTCATTTGCCAACATCCACAAGTACAACTGGAACGGGTCAATGTACGGCTATAATTACTATATCTAGAATGCAACCGTTTACCGTACATTTTAGACGGCCTGATATCAAGCCGTTATCAGCTAATGAGATAAAAGGCTCTATAGATTATTATGATGGCAGTTATGGTTTTGATTGGCTAAGAGATGAGTATATCTACGATATTGAGGAAGTATATGAATTAGGTAAAGATCCTTCAACAAATAACACTACACTTATGAGATTATATAAAGGTAAAGTTGAAGATTTAATTAATGAATATAGTAGGTTTAGTTCTTCAGACAAAAAAATCGCTGAAATTGAAAGTATCGAAACAGTACTAAAAGAAACTTACGTACCAGCTTGGTTATCTATTTTTCCAACCAGTTATAGCTCAGATGAAAATAGTACTGGCGTAGATCTATACTTACAAGTGGAGCAAGAACAACTGTTAGGAGTAGCTATCTGCCCATTGCAGAGTCCTGAAAGTATTGCTATCTCGTTTGATGCGGGCAATGATAGTGGTATCAGCATCACAGCACCAGGTATTAGCACTTTGGCTGATTTGCTGGGAGGGAGTGAGACTGAGTTAAAGCGACATTTTGACGGTCCAGAACTGCAAAATAAAGTGATTAGACGCTATAGAGATAACAGTAAAAAAATAAATATTACCGCCACGACTGGTAGTGATAAGGTGAGAGTCATTAAGATCATCGCTACTACTAAAAAAATAACCAAAACGGTTGGTTTGTTGTGTGTGTACCCGAATGATACGATCAAGCAAGCTGATATTAAGGCAGTTCCTTACATCATCTTCAAGAACGGAAAAGAGTCTCCCATGCCTAATCCTATTGACATACAACAGTATGTTAATCGGTATTTTTTAAACCAATCGTTAGTTCAAGGCACGGTGAGTAGAGAGCCAAGTTTGGATATCACCAACAGTGAGCAGTTTACCAGACCTATGTTGGATAATTTAAATAAGAATATGAAGACTTATATTCAGGTTAACCCTGCGACAAATACTTATTATATAGATAGCCGACATGCTAAATCCTTTAGCGATACAATGGTAGCACTCTATGAGGATGCCCGTAAGCTGAAGCTTAATGATGATGGTGATAACCAAAAAACATATGTCTTTTTTACAGACTTTCCTGTATATAAGCCACTATCAGGAAATTTCAGTTATGCAGTCTACGGGGCGGCAGAAAATACAGAGCAGACACTTTGTTCTAGTTGTTCTGCCAAAAAAACCGTCTGGGGAAACACAGTCGTTATGTTTGCATCTGGTAATACTAGGTTAGGAAAGATCTCTCATGAATTGGGCCATAGTTTTAGCTTACCTCATACTTTTGACAACGGTCAGTCGACACCTCATGCTTTTTATCAAGGCTACACAGATAACGTGATGGATTATCCAAATAAAATCAATACGGAAATAAAAAATCCATACGAAGACAGTTTACTCTCTTTATTTAAATGGCAATGGAACCTCATTCGTCAGGATAGAAGTATCAAATAACAGGCAGCTTTATTATTATGATTCAATCAAAATTGTTGTTAAACAGTCTTATCGTTTTAGCTGTTGGCTTTGTCACACTGTCAGCGCACGCCTATGAAGCATTTCAAAGTGCTTGTTTCCCTGATGGTTATATACCAGATCCTAACGATGAGCTGCCTTATGCGCCACCAGAACCCTTAACAGGCATTGAGAGAGAAAAGCCTATCGTATTGATGACTAGGAAGGAGTTTAACGAGAGAATACGGTTATCACCACTGTGGGAGTCTTTGTATGATAAAGAGTTAGAGTATGGTAGCTATGGTTCTTCTTATAGTTTTAAAACGTTAGGAGAGCTGATGGGTGCTAATAGTTATATTCGTGTCACGAGTCATTTAGATGGACATTACTGGAAAGAGAGTCAGAGGCTTACTCAGTTATCTTATGGCAATCATGATCTTAAACAAAGAAATCAGTATCACCACCAGCTCCTAGAGCAAGAAAGGATTGAGATGATCGAAACTCTCAAATTAGCAATAGATAATATAGATGATAAAACCGCTAGCGAGATCATTGATAAGCTGTATGAGCAGTATATGGACAAAGTGAATAATAAGGCATATCTATCGGATGCAGAGACTATCCATACTTATATCGAGTATGATGGCAAAAATATATCTTTTTGGGGTAAGGTTAACTGCAAATACGATATGTTTACTGGCATGACTATTGATTAAAGTATCCTAGCTATAAATTAAAATACGAAGGTATTTGGTGGTTTGGGACAGGATAAGCATTGACTGTATCCTTATTTTAAAATGGCTATGGAACATCATGATTCAATCAAAATTGTTGTTAAACAGTCTTATCGTGTTAGCTGTTGGCTTTGTCACACTTTCAGCGCACGCCTATGAAGCATTTCAAAGTGCCTGTTTCCCTGATGGTTATACACCAGACCCTAACGATGAGCCACTTTATGCACCACCAGCACCCTTGACAGGCATTGAGAGAGAAAATCCTATCGTATTGATGACTAGGAAGGAGTTTAACGAGAGAATACGGTCATCGCCATTGTGGGAGTCTTTGTATGATAAAAAATTAAGGAATGGTAGCTATGGTTCTTTTTATAATTTTAAAACGTTAGTAAAATTAATAGGTTCAGGCAGTTATATTTACGTTGAAAGCAGCTTAGATGGGCATTACTGGAAAGAGGATCAGAGGTTTACTCGGCTAACTTATGGCAACTATGGTCTTAAACAAAGAAATCAGTATCATCATCAGCTCCTAGAGCAAGAAAGGATTGAGATGATCGAAACTCTCAAATTAGCAATAGATCATATAGATGATAAAACCGCTAGTGAAATCATTGATAAGCTGTATGAGCAGTATATGGACAAAGTGAATAATAAGACATATCTATCGGATGGTCAGACCATTCATACTTATATCGAGTATGATGGTAAATTCATAGCCTTCCGGGGTAAGGTTAACTGCAAATACGATATGTTTACAGGTATGACTATTGATTAAAGTGCTGTATCTGTAAATCAAAATACGAAGATATTTGGTGGTTTGGGACAGGATAAGCGTTGACTGTATCTTTTTTTAAAATGGCAATGGAACATCATGACTCAATCAAAACTGTTGTTAACTAGTCTTATCGTGTTAGCTGTTGGCTTTGTCACGCTTTCAGCGCAAGCAAGCTTACCCAAAGCAACTATTGATGATTATGTTTGGGAGATGATAGAAGGGTCTATTTATCCTAACTGGGGTGAGGATTGTTATAGTAAAGATGAACCAAAATATCGAGCTTGCCTGGATCAGAGTGCGATGATTTATAATAAAAATCTCATCGAAAAACTACAATTATCAAGATATGTTTCTCGTCAGCTAAACCAAACCACTATTACGATACCCAATCATGAAGCACCTATCATATTGACCGATACGCCTGTACAGGACATAGACGGGGACGGCCTTAGATATGTTTATCTGATAAATCGCTACGATGAGGATAAAAACTGGCTTTATCTATCTGGACAAGTCTATGAAACGAATAACACAGTATTTGTTGATCTAAACACGGGCTTTATGCAAGAGTTTGAAGGATCGCATTTGACGTTCTCACCAGACATGACTTATGCAGCCACGGTTAAAGTTGAGTTTCCAGGAGAAGAAGAGGTTCTCATTTGGAAAAAGGACAAACACGGTAACTATCAGTATGATAGAAGCAATATAGATTATGATAAATTTCAGCAACACTTCAAGTTTTATGACAGTCGTAAGTATAATCCAAGCCCTTATAGTGTAAAGCTTGAATGGATTACCAATGATAGCTTATTAGTAGATTTTTATTTTAAAATGAATGAGCATGACACTATTGCTTATCGAGTACGATTTAATTATGTGAAGACTGAGCCTACCTCAGACTGGCAAATGATTCCCATAAAATAGTTCATTGCTGTAAAATGAATGGTTTTTGTTTCATTGTATTTAGGCATGAAAGGTAAGCACTTTATGAGTATCCACGGTATTTTAGGTGAGCAAACCACGGACTATCCAACCGAGTATAGCCCAGAGACGCTATATCCTATCGCTCGTCGTATGGGGCGCGATACGATTGGCTGGCAAGACGATAAATTAGCAGTTGGTGTCGATTGGTGGCAGGCATTTGAGCTGTCTTGGTTAAATAAGCAAGGCATCTCGCAAGTGGCTATCGCACGCTTTGGAATTCCTGCTAGCTCGGCATTTATCGTAGAGTCAAAATCATTGAAATTATATCTGAACAGTATTAATTTCACTGAATTTGACACTTGGGTAGAAGTGCAGGCGCTGATTGCCAAAGATTTATCGGCTTGTGTGCAAGCAGAAGTCACCGTTGAGTTGTTTGGCTTAGATGACGAGCAAGGCAATGAGCAGGCAGGATTATTGATAGCACAGCCTGATGGCGTTTGTATTGATGATGCCTTGGCAAATAGTAGCGAGAAAGTCGCGCTGTGCGAGCATCCTGATGCGTCGCTGCTGCGTGATAATGGCGCAGAAATAAATAGCGAGAATGTGGTGAATAATGGCGCCCAGCCTTATAGTTTTTATTCTAATTTGCTGCGTAGTAATTGTCCGGTGACCAATCAGCCAGATTGGGGCGTGTTGGCGGTATCGATTACGACGGATAAGGCTGTAAATACGGCTAATATGCTGCGTTATATCTTGAGCTTCCGTCAGCACAACGGCTTTCATGAGCAATGCGTTGAGCAGATATTTGCTGATCTAAGCCGATATTATGAGCCAAGCGCCTTGATGGTACGTGCATGGTATACGCGCCGAGGTGGTATCGATATCAATCCTTGCCGTGTTAGTGATATAAATCTACTGCCACAGCCTAGCCGTTTGATTCGTCAATAGGGCAGTTATCATAGTTAAACAGCTCTGAGATGAGTACAAGGCAGCCAACTGTAGGTTATGCAAGTAATCCGTCTAAAAAGGCTAGCGGTTGAGTATTTATCTGGCTATAGCTGAGCAAAATATATAACGACTTGTAGCCAAGAAAAAAGCGCCTATCTCATTTAATGAGATAGGCGCTTTTTATGGCACAGCTTTTAATACCAAACCCAAAATATATAGTATAATCCGCTTATGACTATACCAATACATA
>NZ_RRYV01000133.1 GCF_014861395.1 Psychrobacter sp. FME13
CGTATCAGCAAGCATTTAATCTAAACGGCAGTTACACAGAATTCGGGATGGTCTCGTCGAGAAAGCTCTATATGCTACTATTTATATAGTGTAGAAGACTGAGGTATGAAGTTTACTTTCCTTAGGTGACGTTGTTAATATCGGGGTTTCTTTAAACCGGGACTGTGACAGTCGGGGCAGCTGATATCTACTCAAATATATCATCTTGCCTCGGCTGTCACCCTCCTTTATTCCCCAGCATACTTTCTGACACACCACCATAAATTTAAGGTAAGCCTTAATCTAAGCATATTAGTCGTTGTCTCAAATTAATTAACTACGACACCTTCAGACGCGGTTTAGCCCTGATAGTAGTATTTTGCTCGTCTAGGCAAAAAAAATAACGACTTTTCGGATTATTTTTTTGTCTTACTTTATCTCTCTATTCTCACGTTCAAATTCTTTAGTTCACTCATCGAACCTTTAAGCTTATATAACCGTTGAAAATCCATGCTAAAAGGGTCTCAGAGACCTCCATCTTAGAGACAATGGCTTAAATGGCTATCCCTGTGGTGGTGGAGTGATTTGATGCTTCCATAAGTATACTAACAACGCTTTATCTGATTTTAGAGGTACGGTTTACTCTTTTCATCATAATCTCTTACAGTGTTAAGTCTCCGACAATTCCAAGACCGGCCATTATGAGCGCTTGAACAAAATATTGTAAGTTCAAAGACCATTGTGAGGCTGCTGTCATGCTAGCCCATAGGCTTATTTAACAATTTTTGATTAGAGTTCCATATAGTACTTAATTTAGTTAGACAACTTAAACATTTGTTTAAGATAATAAATCACTATTTTTAACAATAAAACAACATATTTTGAACTTTCAGAGGCGTCTAATATATTTAGGTCGACACAAACAATGATGTTTCAATCACATAATGGAGCGTTAGATTATGCCTTTACATAACAGAAAACGGGTAGATCCTATTGGCGAAGATGCTTATGAATATCCAATGAGTAATACGTTACTCAATAAATTTCAGTTGCCTCAAAAAAGTACCCAGCCAGAAATTGTTGCCCAGTTTATAAAAGACGAGCTACTCCTCGATGGCAATGCCAAGCAGAATATGGCTACATTTTGTACGACATGGATGGAAGATCAGGTTCATGACCTCATGGACTTATGTGTCGATAAAAACATGATTGATAAGGATGAATACCCACAGACTGCTGAGATTGAAGCGCGTTGTGTTCATATCTTAGCGAATTTATGGAATAGTCCACAATCTCAGACTACCCTTGGCTGCTCAACTACTGGCTCATCAGAGGCTTGCATGCTTGGTGGATTAGCCATGAAATGGCGTTGGCGTCAAAAACGTGAATCAGCAGGATTAGATACTTCAAAACCTAATTTGGTCGTTGGGCCGGTACAGATTTGTTGGCATAAATTTGCGCGGTATTTTGATGTTGAACTTCGCCAAATTCCACTTGAAGGTAATGAGGTTGGTACAAATCCCGAAAAAATAAAAGACTATGTTGATGAGAATACCATTGGCGTCGTTCCTACATTAGGCGTGACTTACACCTGTGTGTATGAAGATGTCGCTGCTATGGCGAAAGAGCTAGATAAGATTCAAAACGAAAAAGGATGGGACATACCTATTCATGTAGATGCCGCTTCGGGTGGATTCATAGCACCTTTCACTCAACCTGACCTTGAGTGGGATTTTCGTATTGATAGAGTGAAGTCTATTAATGCCAGTGGTCATAAGTATGGTTTAGCACCACTAGGTGTCGGTTGGGTGGTTTGGCGCTCAAAAGAAGACTTGCCAGAAGACTTGATATTCTATGTAGATTATCTAGGTGGAAACATGGCAACCTTTGCGCTTAACTTTTCTCGACCAGGTGGTCAAATTGTTGCGCAATACTATAATTTTTTACGATTAGGATTTGATGGTTATAGAGGTGTTCAACAAGCCTGTGTAGATACCGCTCAATGGTTAGCAGATGAAATCTCAAAGTTAGGTCCATTCGAAATGTTTTATGATGGACGAGGTGGTTTACCCGCCCTTAGTTACACCTTAAAAGAAGGAGACTGGGGTTTTAATCTCTATGATTTATCTGACAAAGTTCGCCAGCATGGTTGGCAAATAGCCTCTTATCCACTACCAAATGATCGTCAGGATACCGTCATTCAACGTATTCTAATTCGTCATGGTATCAGTCGAGATATGGCAGCGTTGTTATTGCGTGATATTAAAGCAGCTGTTGAATACTATAAAGCGCATCCAGTTTCACATTCTAGCTCTACTCGTACCTTTCATCACACATAGAAGAGCGTTATGAGTCATCCTACTGTAGTCGGTCAAATATTCGATAAGATAGAGCCTGTTACTGCTTCAGGCTTACATGGATTTTTTCAACTACTTGATACTCAGCCCATAGTATTTATCTTGTTATCATTAGCAGTAGGTACTTATATTGGTAATCGTAGCATCAAGAATATCTCTTTAGGGTCAACAGCAGGTACTTTGCTGGTGGGGGTTGTGCTTTCGATGATTGCACAATCTGTTTATGGTATTACTTATGCCATACCGGGGGTTCTTTCAACCTTTATGCTGCTCCTCTTTATGTATGCGTTAGGGCTTAAAGTTGGACCTCAGTTTTTTTCTGGATTAAAAAAAGGCGGTTTGGCATTCATTAGTATTGGCGTCATTGTCTGGTCACTAAACTGGATTATCTGCTTTTTTGGGGCAAAGTTTGCAGGTTTAGCACCTGGATACGCAACAGGACTTATCTCTGGCAGCTATACCATAACGGCCATACTAGGAGTGGGGCAAGGCGCTTTATCGAGTGGCGCCTATATACCACCGTCAGGGATAACAGCAGAAGAAGTTGGTGCTAATATGGCCGCGGCCTATGCCGTTAGCTATGTCCTATCCACTGTTGGTATCATTTTACTCATTCGCTATTTACCTAAGATTTTTGGTTACAACTCTGCTGAAGAGGCTAAAGCTGCTGAAGCTGATTATAATGGCGGTGCGACAGACCCTTTACCTGGAGCACCTCAGGCATTAACGCTGGGTTTTTCACCGTATGATTTACGCGCCTTTTATGTGACTCACAAAAACATTCTTGGCAAAAGCATCTCAGCGTTAGTCAAAGAATATCCGCAAGCGCCTATCTTACGTTTGGTTAGAAATGGCACGATTATAGAGTTATCAGATGATCCTATCGTTCAACTGAACGATATCGTTACAGTTAGAGCCAATATTCACGATTTGATTTTTGTAGACAATGAGCTTATCGGACCTGAATCTGATGATCAATTGGCCCGCAATGTTCCTATAGAAGTTGCAGATATTCATATTGGCTCTCATGATATTTCAGGTCAAAATATTCATGACCTCAGCGAGTCTGGAATAGGAGGCGTCACGGTTCAAGCTTTATTTAGAGCAGGTAATGAAATCCCTTTAGGTCCTAAAACACAGATTTCTTTCGGAGATGTGATTAGATTGGCAGGTCCGGATGTGGCCTTAAAAATGGCAGGGAAACGATTGGGAGGACGAGTAATATTACCAACCATGAAGTCTGAAATAATTTATCTCGCCGTTGCGATGGTTATTGGATATTTAGTCGGTATTATAACGGTCCGAATTGCAGGTATCCCATTTGCACTAGGAACTTCAGCAGGTTGTATTCTTGCTGGGATTGCCGTTAGTTATTTTCGCAGTCGTAACCCTGAGTTTGGTGGTCCAATACATGAAGGCGCCAGAAGCTTCTTGCAAGATTTTGGTTTAAACGTTTTTGTAGCGGTTTTAGCAGCCAATGTTGGGCCTAAAGTCATTACAGCCTTACATGGTGATACTCTATTATGGCTAGCAGTAATCGGAATAGCAGGTGCGTTAATACCACCGCTCGTTGCCTTCTGGATAGGGGTGAAATTCTTTAAACTTAACTCAATTATTGCTGATGGTGCCGTAACTGGCGCTAGAAATAGTACACCTGGACTAAATGCCATTATGGAAGAGTCAAAAAGTTCAGTCGCTGCTATACCTTATCCTGTCAGTTATGCACTTACGACCGTTTTAGCTTTGATTGGTGGTTATATCTCAATAATTTTATCTTGAGTTTTTAGGACTGAAGTTAGTAGCCAAAGATGATTTCAAATCCGTCTATTGAAAGCATACCCCCAACGGAACCATTAAAACTGACCTCTAAATCAATTAATAGACCACTTAAAATAGACTGATATAATTGAACCTCTCATATTAGGCCAAATAGTCATGGCTCACACTAAAGTTATCCAATACTGCATCATAAATTTTGCTAAGTCACCGAATTATGCAAAAGGTCTATTAATAAGCAACTTATCCGCCATCTCATTAGCCATCAGTAGTGCTTGGTATAAACTCGTCGCGCTCGCACCTCCGCGTCCTGCCAAATCTAGCGCCGTGCCATGATCGACAGAGGTACGAATATAAGGCAGTCCTAAGGTTAGGTTGACCGTATCACCAAAACCGTGCGACTTTAGCACTGGCAACCCTTGGTCATGATACATGGCAATCACTGCGTCACAGTTCGCTAAATGCCTTGGGGTAAATAACGTATCCGCTGGCATCGCCTCTGATATATCGACGCCTGCTTTGATAAACTCGTGTAACACGGGATTGATAATCTCAATCTCCTCCGTACCCAAATGCCCGCCCTCGCCTGCATGTGGATTGAGACCGCAGACTAAAATACGTGGCTGTATTAAGCCAAACTTCTCTCGCATATCATCAATGACAATTTGTACCGTTTGCCGTACATTATCCATGGTGATGGCAGCAGGAATGTCTTTTAACGCTAAATGCGTAGTGACGAGCGCAACTTTCATTGCTTGATTGGCGAGCATCATGACGACTTTATCACAGCCACTTTGCTGCATAAAAAACTCTGTATGACCGCTAAACATAGTGCCATCGAGCAGTTTAATATCAGCATCTATCAGTGCGGACTTTTGCAATGGTCCAGTGACGATAGCAGCAACTGTTTTATTAGTTGCCAACTGATGGGCAATGTCTAACTGCTTGGCGACCATTGCCGAATTGCACGTATTAATTTGCCCGCAAACAACTGGTTCAGCACAAGATATATTAAGCAGAATAAAAGCACTATCAACGTCAGTATTTTGCTGCGACATCTGCTCTAAAAAGTTAAAATTAAAGTCGTTGGCATCCATATCAATAGTTTGCCAGATAGGTGAATTTGTCAGCACGCCAGCTGCAACCAACTCATCTGAGCGCTTTGTCATAGCGGTGCTATCGGCGGTGACCCAAACTGGGCGTTCAAAATCCTGCAATTTACCCTCAGCCGCTAATAGCAGCACGATATCCATCCCAATACCAGCAGGCTCACCAGTTGTGATTAATAGTGGCAATTTTTTTTGTATATCTTGCATAGTAACTACGCCTTTATATTCATATTAAGTCTTGAATTTTATTGTATTTTTTATGGGAAAAATAAGTGCTGACACTTATATTGTATAGATAATTTTTGACTTATCATAATCCTCATCGAGGATAGATAGTTGTCTATCGGTGCCGAAAAAAGCACATTATGTGTTAAACTTTCGCTTTTCATTATAGCATTTACCAGTCAACACCGAGATCAGGTTTTGGTACTTCAATTATAGTGGCGCGTGGCGTTTTATTTGCTGTATCAGCACCCAATTAAACTCCTATATCAAATACCCATTTACACCCTCTTTTATATCGACTTTTGACACATTAGGCACTCATGGCAGACAACGAAAAAACCGACGACTTACTCAATCAGACACCGCCGCACAATATCGATATTGAAAAGGCATTACTCGCGTCTTTAATGAGTATCGAAGAGGCGTACGACAAGATTGCTGATATCGTTACCAAAGATGATTTTTATGCAGGGCGACATCAGTATATTTTTGATGCTATTGCCCATTTAGCGGCAGTGAATGAACCCTACGATACGGTCATGGTACACGACTGGCTAGAAGCACAAAAACTCCTTAAAAGTGCAGGCGGCGATAGCTACTTGGCAGATATTTTGAGCCAAAGCCCTGCGACCTTGTTTAACCTGACCGCCTATGCCCAGCGCGTACGTGAGTTATCTACTCTACGCCAATTGATTACGACTGGCAATGAGATGCTCACGCTCGCCTATAACCCTAAAGACCAGACCGTCAGTGATATTTTAGACAGTGTTGAGGGTAAGATATTTAGCATCAATGAGCAACATAATAAACGCGCCGAACAGCGTGGACCTGTGGGTATTACTGCTGTTTTGACCAACGTTATTGATAAGATTCAAGAGCTAAAATCCAATCCCGATGGCATGATTGGTTTACAAACGCCGTTTGCTGAGTTAAATAATAAAACGCAAGGTCTACAAGCAGGCGACTTAATCATTGTGGCCGCCCGTCCTTCTATGGGTAAAACCACCTTTGCCATGAACTTGGCGGAAGGGATTTTATTCAATGAAGATCTGCCTGTTGTGGTGTTTTCGATGGAGATGCCTGCTGAGTCTATCGTCATGCGTTTGCTGTCCTCATGGGGCGCGATTAATCAGACGCATCTGCGTTCTGGGCAAATGAATGAAGACGAATGGGCAAAAATGATGAACGCCATTCAACACTTGCAATCTAAGCACCTTTATATTGACGATAGTACAGCGCTGCCACCCTCTGAGATGCGTTCACGCTGCCGCCGTATCGCCAAAAATCATGATGGCAAACTTGGCGCCATCGTCGTCGATTATCTCCAGTTGATGAAAGTGCCAAACTTAGATGGCAACCGTGTTGGAGAAATCTCTGAGATTTCACGGAGTCTCAAGGCGCTAGCACGTGAGCTTGAATGCCCTGTTATTGCTTTGTCGCAGCTTAACCGCAGTCTAGAAAACCGTCCTAATAAGCGCCCTATCATGTCGGATTTGCGTGAATCGGGTGCAATTGAGCAGGATGCCGATTTGATTATGTTTATCTATCGTGATGAGGTTTATAATGAAAACTCAGATCATAAAGGCGTGGCTGAAATCATTATTGGTAAACAGCGTAACGGCCCTATCGGCACCATACGTTTGGGCTTTGAAGGGCAATTTACCCGCTTTATTAACCTAACGCCAGAATACTATCAAAACGTCAGTTATGAGAATGATGAGTAACCAATTTTATAAAGACTAAGGCTTAATCATAAGCTAATAAGTACTTTTTAACAAAATAGCCAGTGCTGCATTAGCTCGATTAATGCGGTACTGGCTTTATAACTTCATAATTCGGTGGTGTGTCAGAAAGTATGCTGAAGAAATAAAGGAGGGTGACAGCCAAAGCAAGATGATATATTTGAGGTTATGAAGACACAAATAGATATCAGCTGCCCCGACTGTCACAGTCCCAGTTTAAAGAAAAATGGCAAAAAAAGCTATGGCAAGCAGAATTATCAATGTAAGGACTGCAAACGTCAGTTTATTGGCGACCATGCATTAACTTATAACGGCTGTCACTCTAAAGTGGAAGAGCTTATACGGCTCATGACAGTTAGAGGCTGCGGTGTTAGAGATATTGCTATTATAGCCTCAGTTAGTATTGGTAAAGTGCTTAGTACTATAGGCTCATCTGTTTATAAGATCGCGCCTAAGAAGCGCTACTATGAACGCTTAGAGGTTGATGAGTTCTGGACTTACGTGTATCGCAAGAAGCGTAAAGTCTGGCTTATCTACGCTTATGACCGTGCTACTAATGAGATTGTCGCTTATGTCTGGGGCAAACGTGACTTAAAAACAGCTAAGAAGCTAAGAGCACGTTTAAAGCAACTTAAAGTAAGCTATGGCTCTATCAGTATGGACAACTGGGATAGCTTTAAAACCGCCTTTAAAGGTGATCACAAACAGGTTGGCAAACAGCATACCATAGGTATAGAGGGTAATAACTGTCGCCTTAGACACCGATTAAGACGAGCGGTTAGAAAGACTTGTTGCTTCTCAAAAAAGCTTGATAATCATTTTAAAGTGTTTGATTTGGTGTTCTTTTACATCAATTATGGCTACGTCTGATGCCAGCATACTTTTTAGAACACCACCAAAAAACTTAACCACTACATTGCTCAAGGCTTTGCTATTGTCTATATGGACGAGAGTGGCTTTGAAAGTGAAACGATGCGTCCTTGTGGCTATGCACCCATCGGTAGCCCTTGCATTGACCGTTATAACTGGCAAGCCAAAGATAGAACCAACGTCATTGGTGCGCTCTATGGCAAAATGCTGTTTGCGCTCGATTGCTTAAAGACCAACATCAATAAAGAGGTTTTCTATCACTGGTGCAAATTCACGCTGATACCAAAGCTTAAGAGAAAATGCGTACTTGTCATGGATAATGCTGCTTTTCATAAAAATAAGCGTATTCAAAAACTACTGAATAGACATGGTCATCGTGTTCTATGGCTACCACCCTACAGCCCTGATCTAAATCCTATCGAGAAGAAGTGGGCTCAAGTGAAGTTTCTACGCCAAGGCTGGATGGAAAATGACTTATCTAAATTGTTTTATGATATTCATCCAAAACATAACT
>NZ_RRYV01000134.1 GCF_014861395.1 Psychrobacter sp. FME13
GTATCAGCAAGCATTTAATCTAAACGGCAGTTACACAGAATTCGGGATGGTCTCTGCTTTAAACGTCCAACAGATCCTAATTACTAAGGGAAGCCGTCTTAACGGTAAGATTTCAGTGCTAATTTTGGTGTAAATGGTGCAATAAAGCGCAAAGATTGTTATATTTACAGGTTATTTATCTTTTTATATTATTTTACCTTTTACAATGTCGGTCGCTATTATTATAAGCGGTTATCGGTCGTTTACATTCACCGTATTTTTGCACCGTTTTTGTTGTTTATTTAATTGAGTTCACATCCTTATGTCACAAGCCCAGATTGATACACTTGCCTCACTGTTTAATGATGCCGTTCAGACTTTACAAGCAGATGGTACATTACCAAGCGATTGGCAAAATAACAGTCAAATCACGCGTACCAAAGACCTAAGCCATGGTGATTTTGCCAGTAATATCGCACTTACTGCCGCAAAAGCCGCCAAGGCCAACCCGCGCCAACTTGCCGAAAAAATCGTTAATGCCTTGCCTGAAAACCAAGATATCCGCCAAGTAGAAATCGCAGGGCCGGGTTTTATTAATGTCTTTTTAAATGCTGAAGCGAAGTTTGCCGTATTAGACGATATTTTTAACTTGCAAGACCGTTTTGGTTTGAGCAATCAGTTTGCAGGGCAAAAAATACAAGTTGAGTTTGTCTCTGCCAACCCAACGTCTAGCTTGCATGTTGGTCATGGGCGTGGTGCGGCATTTGGCATGAGCGTGTCAAACTTGCTAGAAGCGATCGGTTATGACGTCACGCGTGAGTATTATGTCAATGACGCTGGTCGTCAAATGGACATCTTAGCAACCAGTACCTATTTGCGTTATTTAGCAGCAAATGGCGAGCAAGTGACTTTTCCTGTCAACGGCTATCAAGGCGACTATGTCAGTGATATTGCCAAAACGCTAAAAGTGCAACATGCTGATAGCTATGTTCATAGCTTTACAGACGTTGCCAAAGACGTGCCTGCAGATGCCGAGTTTGAGATAAACGCAGATGGTGAAAAAGTACTGCTGTCAGGTGATAAAGAAGCGCATATCGATGGGCTGATTGCCAATAGTAAGACTTTGCTTGGTGATGGCTATGAGTTGTTTTTAAATGCAGCGTTGAGTAGTATTTTGGCCGATATCAAAGATGACTTAAATGACTTTGGCGTGAGCTATGAATGCTGGTTCAGCGAAAAGTCGATTGATGCTGAGATTGAGCCGGCTCTACAAGTATTAGACGAAAAAGGCTATCTGTACGAAAAAGACGGCAATATCTGGTTTAAATCGACCGACTTCGGTGACGAAAAAGACCGTGTGGTACGCCGCGCTAATGGTCAGTCTACTTATTTTGCTTCTGACATTGCTTATCATAAAAACAAATTTGATCGTGGTTTTGATAAAGTCGTCAATGTCTGGGGCGCTGATCACCATGGCTATGTTCCACGTGTCAAAGCAGCACTACTTGCCTTGGGTATCGATGCAGAAAAACTTGATGTGGTGCTGGTACAGTTTGTCGCGTTATGGCGTGGTAGTGAAAAAGTACAAATGTCCTCGCGTTCAGGTCAGTTTGTCACCCTGCGTGATTTACGAAACGAAGTTGGCAATGATGCCGCGCGTTTTTATTATGTGGCCCGTAAGCCTGAAGTGCATATTGACTTTGATTTGGAGCTTGCTAAATCACAAAGCAAAGACAATCAGGTGTATTACATTCAATATGCGCATGCCCGTGTTTGCCGCGTACTAGAAAAACTGGCTACCTATGATTTAACAGTAGATGATGCCGTTGGTCTGGCGCATCAGAATCTGCTTAGTGCGCCCAATGAAGACGAGTTGATTAAACTACTAGCAGGGTATCCAGCGACACTATTACGAGCAGCAACTGGCTATGAGCCCCATGTATTGACCAATTATCTGAAAGAGCTGGCAGCGCTATTTCACGGTTGGTATGATACCAACCGTATTTTACCATTGAGCCTAACGTCAGGTGAGACACCGAGTCAAGATGAGATAGATTTGATGCAAGCTCGTCTGCGTTTGTCTAAAGCTGTTCGTCAAGTATTGGTTAATGGGCTTAGTTTATTAGGATTGTCTGCGCCGTCTAGCATGTAGTAGTTTTTTACATAGAAAAATCTCTAGTTTGTAGAGTGAGTATAGATGGTTGATAGCAATAATTTAATAATGATAGATAGATTCAGTAGGGAGAACCAGATCCATGCTAGCCAAAAAACCTAAAGGCGCGACTGAAAAGCGCAAAACAAGTAGTGTATCAGGCTTATTATGGATGTTCGTTGGGGCCGTATTGACCCTTATGATCGGTGTGTTTATATACTTGTCACCATTGTTTGATTTTAGTCCGACCGATAGCAGCGCCGAAAACGAGCAAGATCGTCAGGTACAGCCACGAGTTGAGACTGATACTGATAATGGCGATTATGAGTTTTATGATATTTTGCCAAATCAAGAGATGGCCACCATACCTGATGAAGATTTTGGTGAGATAAATAATGATCGCATAGGAGGTGTCGATGCTTTTGAGCCCGATATCGTGGTCACACAGCCTACTAATTCGTCAGCCAGTGGTAGTGACGATGAGGGTAATTTAGGTATTTCTGAAAATACGGTGATTGAACCTAGTAATGGCAATAACGCTGCCAATAGCGATATCGTTGTTGTCGAAGAAAATGCGACTTATGATAGCGCGACATCGGTCAGCAGCACAGATAACTCTGACAGTAATGCAGGTACTGCCAACGTTCAAGCTGCCACACCTGCTGCCACTTATATATTGCAAATAAACAGTTTCGGTGATGCTGATGAAGCAGATCGCCGCCGCGCACAAGTGCTGATGGCAGGAGTAGATGCTCGTGTGGTCAAAAACACAACGGGTAATGGCGAGCCTATTTATCAAGTAATCTCTCGGCCAATGAGCAACCGTCAAACGGTGGCTAGCGCTCAGCAGCGATTACAGAATAATGGTATTGATTCTATCATCGTAGAGCAGCGTCGTTAGGTGCAGTTACTAGTAATGGTTTATTCAAAAAAGCGTCGTTATGACGCTTTTTTTGTCTCTTATTTTTAGTAACGCTATTTTACTTTGCCATTTTATTATATCTTATCATTACTTCCTCAACGAGTATGGCTATGACTGTATCTGACTCAACAACATCTTCTACTGGCATCATTAAAGCTTTTTTCCAAAAATATTTCATCGATGCGTTTACTGGGATGGCTTTAGGGCTGTTTGTGACATTGATTGCAGGCCTTATTATCTCCCAAATTGGCGGTTGGTTAGATTTACCTGCGTTGGTTGCAGTCGGCAAACTGGCATCAATACTGATGGGAGCGGGTATTGGCGTCGGCATTGCTTATTATCTTAAAGCACCGACATTAGTGATGTTAAGTTGCTTGGTAGCAGGTATGCTAGGTGCTCACTCCGAAGCACTAATGGCAGGCACGCTGTTTACACCACAAGTTGGCGGACCTGCGACGTTTGTAGCGTTGCCTGGGAATCCGATAGGCGCCTATCTAACATCAGTTTTTGCTTATCGTGCGGGTAGTTGGGTGGCAGGAAAGACCAAGCTTGATATTTTATTGGTTCCGTTATTGGTATGTGCAGTTGCATTAGCCGTTTGTGCGCTATTAAACCCTCCTATCGTCGCTGCTGTTGCTACCATTGGTCAAGGCATTCAAGCAGCGACTGAGCTTCAGCCATTATTAATGGGCATTGTCATTGCCGTTGTGGTCGGTATTTTATTGACATTGCCGACATCGAGTGCGGCTATTTGTATCGCTATTGGGCTTGGCGGTGTAGCAGGTGGTGCAGCGGTAGTGGGCTGTGCAGCACATATGATTGGTTTTGCGGTTGCAAGTTTCAAAGACAATGGTGTGAGCGGCGTGGTCTCTCAGGGCCTAGGTACCAGCATGCTGCAAATCCCTAATGTACTAAAAAAACCCATCGTTTTACTACCAGCTGTGATTGCCAGTGCTATCGTTGGCCCTATTGCGACCGTAGGTTTTGGCCTGGCTTGCACGGCAACGGGAGCAGGCATGGGTACCGCTGGATTGGTCGGTGTATTCGGCGTGATTGAAGCATCACAGGAGATTATGAGTACCGGTCAATTATGGACAGCGATTATTTTATTGATGTTTGTATTGCCTGCGCTAATTGCAGGGTTGGTCGCCTATATCATGCGCCGTATGGGTTGGTTGGTCGCTGGTGATATGAAGCTGCCTTAGCTATTTATTTGTTTTATAATTAAGGTGTGTTGAATTTGTTGCCCTAAACATAAAAAGCCTAACTATATAAATAGTTAGGCTTTTTATTCCTCAGGTATAGCAGCAATAAGTTGCCGGTTGTCTGTATAGGGTCTCTTGTACGGGTCATGTGCTCATTCTAATTATCACAATCTAAATGAGTCGACATCTGATCCTATATAAGATTAACGACGCACGTCTACAGGTGCTCCACCTTTTGGCCAATCTTGGTCTTTATTGGATTTCACTGGACGGTCTAGTTGAGTGAAGTAGCTAGCCACATCGATGGCCTCTTGATCAGTCAGAGTATTACCTTGACCAAAAGGCATTTTACCTTTTACAAATGCAGCCGCCTTGTATGTCCTTGCCATACCTGCGCCATCGTTAAATGAATCTGCACCAGCGATGGCAGGGTATACATAAGTGCCATCGTCATTGTACTGACCTTCACCATTTTCACCGTGGCAAGTGGTACAGGTCGCAGCGAAAATTTCTTTGCCTTTGACAGGGTCTGGCGTGAGTGAACTGTCGATCTCGACAAACCCACGACCTGGAGGTGAAACGCCAATTGGCATGTCTTGCGATAACCACGTCATATAAGAAATAAAGGCGTTCATCTCATCCGAATCTACTTCTAACGGAGTACCATTCATTGAACGCTGAAAACAGCCGTTGACGCGCTCTTGTAATGAGTTGACACGTGCATCACGCGAGCGATAGATGGGAAAGATACCTGGTAGACCATTCCATGGTGCAGCATAAGCTTCTGAACCATTTGCTAAGTGACAGCTAGTACAGTTGAGCTTGTTGCCGACGTTGTCAGGTAGCTCTCGATAAGTATGGTTGGCAAGCTCTAAGCCTCGACGGACGGCAGCACCGTACTCATCGTCAGGGATGGTCGATTCAGCGGGCATGCTGATGTTCAGCTTAGCACCTGGGTTTTCCGCCAACTCATTTTTGATCTCTGTTGCTTGCGCTTCGAGTGACTTTACTCGGGCGATGGCCTCGGCTTCTTCGACACGATCGACAGCTTTTGTACCTGATTCGCTACAGGCCGTGATGCTAGTAGCACCAATAGCAAAGAGAGTTGCTATTAGGAGATATGGCTTGGTCTGTAAGAAATTTTTCATTAAAACATCCTTATTATGAAAAATAATATTTGGATAAGTGTTTATCTGGTAACTTAATCGTCATACTAAAAGTAACGCCTTTCAATTGAGGGTTAAAAACTAAGCACGTAATCAATCTGTAAGTTATTAGAAATACAATTGTATCAAAATACACAATAGTAGTATATAAATACACAATATATTATTTGTTATATTAAAATGTAAGAACAGATCTATTAGACAACTCACTTGCTAAGAAAGTTGCATGAGAAGTCGTTGTAGGTTTAGAAATAGGGCTTTAACATAAAGATTATTTAAGTCACTTGTTTGTTCAAGCCCATTTTTTATCAGTAGCAGTGTTTGTCAGTCGTGAAGATCGATTATTTAGCTGTGTGTGGCTTTTTTGATAGGAGATGTACATCACTTTTGTATGATTGATAACTGATGCTGAAGATGGCAATAGACGCTGCTGATACGCTCATAGTAAATAGCATTTATCATTGAACTAGGGCGTATCTTCAACGCAATCGATAGTCATCTAAATGAACTAAAAATGGCTAGATTTTGTCAGATAGCTGACTAATATCTCGATATTATCTACGCTATTTTCCTTGTTTGAATGCTCTTTATCACATTTTTATTAGTATTTTTAAAATGAAGACACGGTCTAGAGATTATAATGATGAGACAAAATAAAAGCGTCTGAGCAAACTTTGCCAGACGCTTTTTTTGTATAGCCAACGCATAATCGTTAGCTATATTAGGTCGATAAGATATTAAGAAATGTCAGGTGTCTTACCTTCATTGATGACTTCTTCATCAACAAGAACTGTTTTAGCATCCTTCATCGATGGTAGTTCGTACATGGTTTCAAGTAAGGCATTTTCTACGATAGAGCGTAGACCACGTGCACCTGTTTTACGTTCCATGGCTTTTTTCGCGATGGCATCTAGTGCTTCTTGAGTAAAGTTAATCTCAGCACCTTCCATATCAAACAAATACTTGTACTGTTTGACCAGTGCGTTCTTAGGTTCAGTTAGGATTTGTACAAGTGCCTCTTCATCTAGCTCTTGCAATGCAGCGAGTACAGGCAAACGACCAATTAGCTCAGGAATCAGACCAAACTTAATCAAATCTTCTGGCTCAACTTCTTGCAATAAATCTGAGCTACGACGGCTATCGTCTTTTGAGCTAACATCTGCGTTAAAGCCAATGCCACCTTTCTCAGTACGTTGTTGAATGACGCTATCAAGACCAGAAAATGCACCACCTACGATGATCAAGATATTGCTGGTATCGACTTGGATGAGCTCTTGCTGTGGATGCTTACGTCCACCATGTGGCGGGATAGCAGCTACCGTACCTTCGATCAGCTTTAGCAATGCCTGCTGTACGCCTTCACCTGATACATCACGAGTAATAGAAGGGTTATCGCCTTTCTTACTGATTTTATCAATCTCATCGATATAGATAATACCTTGCTCAGCCTTACTTACATCGTAATCAGAGGCTTGTAGCAGCTTTTGCACGATGTTTTCAACGTCTTCGCCGACATAACCAGCTTCTGTCAGGGTCGTGGCATCAGCCATCGCAAACGGTACGTCAAGCAGACGTGCTAAGGTTTGTGCTAACAATGTCTTACCAGAACCGGTAGGGCCAATCAGCAAAATATTACTTTTTGCCAATTCCACCATGGCATCATCAGCACCAATCTTAGATTTTTTGCTATCACTGGCTAAGGTCTGGCTGACTTTTAGACGCTTATAATGGTTATAAACGGCAACGGCTAATGCTTTTTTGGCGGCGTCTTGACCAATCACGTACTCATCAAGCTTGGCACGCAACTCTTTTGGCGTTGGTAATTTTTTATTTACCCAAGAAGTATCGACTTCGCTATTGTCATCACTGTCTTCTGCGCTATCGGCAATGAGGTCAGTACACAGCTCGATGCATTCGTTACAGATATTGGCATCGTCAGCGGCAATCAGCTGCTTCACTTCGCTTTTGGCTTTGCCGCAAAACGAACAATGCGGGGTATTGTCTTCTGCCATAAAGGCGCTCCTAAGTTTTAAAACTTATAAATATTTTGATTATTTACATCAATGCCAAAACGTATCACGCTAAGGCATTTGGTTCTCATCAAGGCTGTTATATGCTAATTATAAAGAAGTAGGGCGGCGCTCTAATACTTCGTCAACCAAACCATATTCTTTGGCTTCTTGCGCATCCAACCAGTAATCGCGCTCGACGTCTTTTTCGATTTTTTCTACTGGCTGACCAGTACGCTCAGCTAAGATGCTGTTTAGACGTGAACGAGTTTTCAGGATTTCACGAGCATTAATCTCGATATCCGTTGCCTGGCCTTGCGCACCGCCTGAAGGCTGGTGAATCATCACGCGAGCATTAGCAAGGGAATAACGCTTACCTTTTTGACCAGCTGCCAGTAAGAATGAACCCATGCTATAAGCACCGCCCATACAGATAGTTGATACTTCAGGCTTAATAAAGTTCATGGTATCAAAAATAGCCAAACCAGCGCTCACTGAACCGCCTGGTGAGTTGATATATAAATGAATATCTTTGTCAGGGTTTTCAGCTTCTAAAAATAGCAATTGTGCAACGATAAGGTTGGCCATATTGTCTTCGACCTGACCGGTCAAAAAGATAACGCGCTCACGCAATAGACGTGAAAAGATATCAAAAGAGCGTTCACCGCGTGATGATTGTTCAACCACCATAGGCACTAGTGCAGCTTGAGTGCTTTGCACGTTGTTGTGTGCACTCATCAGCATATCAAAATGTGGGTTGGCAGTGATGCGATCATAATCTGTCATAAAGATGTCCTGTTTATAAGTACATAAGATAAAGGGGTTGAGGTTAGCGAACGGCTAAGCTATGGGTGCTTATTATAATAAATACTGCCGCTGATTATTCACACGAACTAGATGAAATAGTAAGATCCAGACGTCGCTAAAAATAGTTGAGCTAATGGTAACTTTTTTATTAGAGCAATAGTAACTTTTTAATGTGAAAAATAATATATGGCTCACTATTAATAAGGCGTTTGTACACATTTATCAAGGGGTCTGGTAATAAACTATCGATAAAGGTTAGGACTTACGCAACAATCAGTCTAGGCGAGCGTAACTGCTCGCAGAGATAGTCA
>NZ_RRYV01000135.1 GCF_014861395.1 Psychrobacter sp. FME13
CGGCCTTATCAGAGAGTACTTGCCTAAGGGTTGTGACTTTAGACAAGTCTCTGATGATGAGATGCAGGACATTGAGAACAAATTAAACAACAGACCAAGAAAACGATTAGGGTTTAAGACGCCTATGCAGGCGTTCTATAATATTAATTAGCGTTGCACTTGGTGTGTTAATCTAAGCATAGAAAAAATAGGGACTTTTAGTTTATTATTACAATGATATACAAATCATTCTATTCCAGTTTTCTGACAAAAACTACTGTAATAAGCAAATATCGCTTTTTTTAAAATGACTGCATAGTTATTCAAATAGCTACCTAAAAACTGTCTATAATGATTTGTAATTTACTCAATTAGAGGCAGACCATGACAACACAGACCGCGTTAGTATTAGGAGCAAATACCGTTATCACGCAATCTTATTGTTCGGTGGCTTTTTCTACAAAAAACAACCTTAAATTTGGAGAGCATATTGGATTAATATGGCTGCCTTTAGATGAACACCGTAAAGCGGCTTGTAGTCCTGCTTACCTTCACGAACCTAAAGACTGGGCTAAACTAAACAATGCTGATAATCAAAATATTTGGCAATTAGATTTATCCAGTTTGTTTGATACACAAGGCGTTAGCTTTTTGCAATTGATTGCCTATACCTATCAAGAAACAAGTCTAAACCTACCAACAGTTGAACTGACTGATATCAGTCTAATACTGAATGAAGGTTCCATCACTTATGATTTCACAGCCAACGAGCGCCATACAAAAGCAGCGATTGTATTAGAGATATATCGACGCAATGATCAGTTTAAATGTCGGGCGCTGGGTGAAAGCTCTTCTCAAGGCTTGGCAAGCTTAGAGCATAGAGTACAAATCAGCCTTGATACCCGCCCGCCAGATACACATGCGCTCATTCAGGCAGCTCAGCAGCAGCAGCGAACTCAGCCGAATAATGAGACACGAACACCGCGTCAAGTACAAGCTGGTGAAACATGGACTGGTACGGCATTTGCCATTGACCCATATCACCTCTTAACTTGCTATCATGTAATTGAGTCGGCGGCTATGATTGGCATACGACAGCAGGGACAGCCAGACCGTGAAGCGCAAGTGGTACTCAGTGATATCGGTAGCGATTCAGCGATTATTAAAGTGAGTGAACCTTTAACTAGCTATTTGCCGCTCGCACAACAATGTAGTGATAATTTGGGTGAGACTATCACTACGTTGGGGTTCCCGCTGTCAGGACTTAGTAGTCAATTGCAAGTAACACAAGGCTGTATCTCTAGTTTGACAGGGTTTGGCGATGATATTCGCTATATGCAATTTACTGCGCCCATTCAACCTGGCTCTAGCGGCAGCCCTCTACTACTACCTACTGGCGAAGTCGTTGGCATGGTAACATCAAGTCTCGTTCATGAGCATGCGCAAAATATGAACTATGCAGTGAAATTTCAGTTGCTATCTGCGTTACTCGCAAGCGCAGGTATTGAGTTAGATAACTTGTCAGACTCATCGCTTAATAAGTTGCTACCGCTAACCACACCACAATTGAGCAAAAATAGCCGCGGGGCATTATGGTTGGTTGGATGTCAGGGCTAAAAAACATCAAGATAATCAAAAAACAAGAAGAACCAATTAAAGAAAGTGTGTTAAGGAATATAAATGTCAGTTAAGCTCAGAAGTATCGCTGTACTCATAGATGCAGATAACGCATCGGCGAAAAATATCGGCCAGATATTAAAAGAAATAGAGAAAATCGGTCATATTACTTGTAAAAAAATCTATGGTGATTGGGGAAACGCTCATATTCAAAGTTGGCAAGAAGCCCTACTCAAATATGCCATCGATCCCATGCAGCAATTTGCCTATGTAAAAGGCAAAAATGCGACTGACATTGGTATGGTCATTGAAGCAATGGATCTGCTGCACAGTGGTGTTTATGACGGGTTCTGTCTAATCTCGAGTGATAGCGACTTTACTTCATTAGCACTACGTATTCGCAAAAACCATGTAAAAGTTTTTGGCTTTGGCAAGCGCAATACCGTCAGTGCTTTTTCACAGGCCTGTGATACCTTCTTTTATGTAGAAGATTTATTGAAACAACACACTGTAAGTCAAAACAATCTCTCGTCTAACAAAACATCTAAGAGTTCATCAAAACCATGGACCACTAAACAGCTGCAGACACAAACCCACTTGATTAGCGCACTAAACAAAATCATTCAAGACAACCCCAATGACCATAATGGTTGGTCAAATCTATCTCATATTGCCAGTCAAATTAGCCAAAACTACGACAATATTAAACTCGATAAATATGGCTATGCAAAATTTTCTGATTTAATTATTGCTCTACGTTTATACGATATAAGACGACAGTCTAATGGCATGTGGGCAAAGCTAAAGACACAAAAAAACGCTACAACTATTAATAAGAAACCCCTAGCACCGATGTCTGCTGGTAAATCAATGGCTACTAAACCTAGCTTAAACCTATTCCCTGCAGTCCCTATCATCGTAAAAATAACGACAGCTCCTACTGTTGACGCTGTCTTATTTAGAGTCAATGAAAAAACTAAAGTCCGTGGTGATGAGGATATGATATTTTATGGACAGACACATAGTGAAGATGGCACCATCGAGCTAGATCAGCAGCTCGATGAGGATATCTCAATATCTGAATTCAGTTGTGATTTGGGCGCTCAACCCTCTACTATCGAGCAACTGAATATTATATTATCAAGTGAGCTTGAAAGCTTAACTACTGATACAAATCAAGCACTTATTGAATTAAGCATCAGCGATAAGCAAAAAGACACTTTATTATTTTCTGGTGAGTTTGATATTCAAAACAAATCAGGAAAAAGCTTACTGTTATTCACATTGAATCGAAGCAATGATCAATGGCAGTTTTCACCAAAACATCAGAATATAGATGGCGACCTACGTTATCTTTGCGAAAAATATGGAATAGAACTCAGTGATGACTAGCAATAAATATAATGTAATACCTAATGATGTGTACGAACGTAGCATCAACCTACCCCGCGGCACGCTTGATCTAACTTATCAGATGAATGATGTATCAGGAAGCAACACGACTTATCAATTAGAAGACTTACTTGGGTTTGCCCAACGTATTAACCCAAAACGTGCGTTTTTATTTGTCTCAAAAGTCTTAGGTCGGCATATCCCAGTAGCACCTAATAGCATGCGTAGTGCTTTCACCGACTTGGCAAACTTAGTACCTAGCGATTTACCTAAGCCCATTCTAGTTGTTGGCATGGCAGAGACTGCCGTTGGGCTATCGGCAGGTGTGCATCAAGCATTGCAAATGCGTTATCCTAATGCTTTATTATTGAACTCTACCCGTCATGCGCAGCACAATGATGATAATAGTGAAACGTTACTCACCACTTTTAGTGAAGACCACAGTCATGCCAGCCAGCATTTGATTTATCAAAGTGCAGATCAAGCGACACAAGAACAATTACTCTCTAGTAAGACCCTCATTATGGTCGATGATGAAGCCTCAACAGGCAACACCTGCGTGAACGTTGTCACCGCTCTACGTAATGCTGGGCTGAGTCAATTAAAACAGGTCCACCTAACCACGCTAGTGGACTGGTCATTAGGACAAGTGGATACAGATGATACTATCGCTCAACGCTTACCTAATATTGACTTTCATCGTCATCACTTATTATCTGGTGATTGGAAATGGACGGATGCGCCCAACCCTAAGCCCATTACCATGCCATCAGTTGATACCACTGACGCTGGTAGTCAATCGCTAGGCAACACTGGCAATTGGGGACGTTTCCCGACTCTTGACAGTACAGACGGGTTTGATCGTTATTTGGCTAGATTTAAAACAGCCTTTACCAGTTTTAGCGGACAGACACAGTTTAATAAAGAACAATTGCCACAGCGAATTTTGGTGTTAGGTAGCAATGAGTTTGTGTGGCTGCCATTTTTATTGGCAGAATGGATAGAAGCCCAATTTCAAGACTCTGAAACAACAGCCATAGTGAACTTCAGCGCTTTGACACGCTCACCCATTGCTTTGGGCGGTGCGATTGCTACCATGTTGAGTTTTAGCGACAATTACGGACTTGGAATGACCAACTTTGCCTACAATGTTGAGCCTAGCGACTGGGATTTGATTATATTGTGCGTAGAAACATCGACTGATAGTGTCGATGACATGTGGCAAAGTTTGCATAATGTGTTGGTGGTGGGCTCCGATATAAAAGTTATCTGAAATATTGGTCGATATCAAAACCACTGTTAATCTGGCGTGTGTCCTCCAGTCCTTCAACTTTCGTCTAAAGAGTCTAAAATATTTAAACACCTAAGGTGTGTTTGATCCTTTAGCCATGGTAGTCCCTATTTGTGAATATCAAACACGCCCTAGCTAATATTTCAATATTGTCAGTATTGCTTTACTGATTTGATGACAATTTAAATCTTTTTATTAGCATCTTTAGGATGCGGACACACCCTAATCAGATTATAGTTGTAGCCATGACAATAAACATGAAATGCAAATAATAAATATTATCATTATTATTTACATACAAGTGAATATTAACTAGGGCGTGTCCTCATTTTAAAAATGGTGATAAAAATGAGATAAATTGCCGTCAAACAAGGAAAATAGAGCAGATAATATCGAGATATTAGTCAGCTATTTGACGCCGTTTGGCAAGATTTAGCTATTTTTAACCCATTTAGATAACTATCGATTGAATTGAGGACATGCCCTAATTATAACCTTTATATGTACTACCAAAAGCACCTTTTTTAGTCTGAAAAACATTTATTTCTTAACCAACTCTACTGTACAGCGTTTTTATCTTAAAAAGAACACAGGCCCAAAAAAAGCTATTCTTGACACCCTAAACAATATGAAAAAACAATATAAACAAACTCTCTAAGAATTAGAGAAAAATATAAAATTACGACTTAAGTATTTAATGAAAATTTCATATTAATCACTGTCAAACAACAGCCAGTATTATTATGAATTTTTATATTTGATTTGAAGAATTAACAGCTATTTTATAAAGATATTTAATTGATTAAAAATACTTAAATAATAGTAAAGCTAAACCCATCTTACATACAAATAAAAGCACCCTAATATAGAGACTGTTATGAATTCTAATCACAAAGGGAAAATGCCATTTTTTCAATCAAGTTTAGATATTACTAAACCTTATGCGCTTATGGATTTAGACGACACCCTTTTTCAAACCCAGCGTAAAATTGATGCATGGGAGTTACCAACCACCGAACCTGATAGTTTGGTTTGTGCTACCGTAAACAAACAAGGTGAACCATTAAGCATGATGAGCCAGCGTCAATCAGTTTTTTTTAATTGGCTGCTCGTTAGTACCGAGCTCATCGTAGTCACTGCCCGTGATCGGCATGAAATCAAGCGTGTTAAGCTACCGTTTGATAGTTGGCAAGTACTGACACATGGTGCCGTTATTTTAAGCCCTGAAGGTTACTTATTGAGCACTTGGCAACAGCACATGTATGAACAGCTTGCACCATTGCAAAATAAATTGAATCAGCTGAGCCAAGTCTTTACCAATTACAGCAAAAATGATGGTAGTCAACTCGTATTTACACCACATATCGACAGTTTTCATAATGGTTCTGTCAATGAAGAGTTGATCATTTATTTGGCTATTAAGCACGCGCAAAAAGACCACCAAGCACTAATAGAGTTAGCTAATACACTACCTACGTTAATACGTAATTTTGATCAAGATTTTTATGTGCATGTAAATGCTAATAACCTAGCAATACTACCGCATGCAGTTCATAAGCATCATGCAGTACAATTCTTACTAGACAATCATTTAGACAGTCAGCGACCCAGTTTTGGCTTTGGTGATAGTTTGGCTGATTTGCCATTTTTACAGTTGCTTGACTGGTATGGCATGCCCAATCACGGTCAATTACATGACAATCTGATATGAGAAAACAACCTCTATGACTAACCCTAATATAAAAAAACCAAATCATTACGGTTCAGGCAGCTACCTTGCCAGTGATGTCACGGTGCTACTCGATATCGTCGATAAAGAGGCTGTGGCGGATGTGCCCGTCAGTCAAAAAGAAGCACTTATCCAAAGTGGTCAGCGTCATTATTCCGATATGTTGACGTTAGAGAGTGCGCCCACAGCGATGCATGAGCAACTATATCGTCAAGCATTAGAGCAAGGCACAAATAGAACCGCCACTGACGTTGCGAATTTGGCTCATACATTACAAGACACTTTTAGGCAGACCGTTCATACTGAGCGCCCGTTAGTATTGGTCAGCTTAGTACGCGCAGGTTTGCCAATTGGAGTACTGTTACAACGCGCATTGTCAGATACTGAGAGTAGCTACTCGCTGCCAAGCGTGCATTATGGCATTAGCATCATTCGTGATCGTGGCCTTGATCCAGTAGCACTACAAATGATACTAGAGGCTTACCCAAATAGCCCTATCGTGTTTGTCGATGGCTGGACGGGCAAAGGCGCCATTTATCAAGAGCTTGCTAGTAGCCTCAAAGTGTTTAGCGACCATGACCATTCAAACTTTACCAATATTTTTCATCATGGTGCTAACGTCATTCCATTATTAACCTTAGCTGACCCAGCTGGTGTCGCTTGGCTCTCTGCTAGTGAAGAGGATTGGTTAATTCCATCAGGACTGCTAAACAGTACTGTATCGGGACTCATATCACGCAGCCTATATACCGATCCACAATTAGGATTACATCGCAGTGTTTTTTATGATAACTTGATAGAATCAGATCGTAGCTTGGCCTTTGTCGATCAAATCGATGCGGCACGTCGTGCACTGAACAAACCCTTACAATGTTTGCCACTCTACCCACAACCCCGCTACCAAACCGCTGACGTAATTAATACGATCGCAGCAGATTATGCTATTACCAATCGCAATCGTATAAAACCAACAATCGCAGAAGCAACCAGAGCCATATTACGCCGTGATCCTGAACGTATCTTACTGGCAACTGCCAAACATCCTGATACGATACTGCTCAGACATTTATGTGCACAGCGAGATATCGCTATCAGTGTATTAGGTGATAAAATACTGCCTTATCAAGCTATCACACTGATCAAGCAACGCACCAAAGATAGCTAGCACATGTTCAACATTTATAGCCATTCCATTATAAGATTATTACAGCGTCTCGCTTGAAGTATTGGATATACGTCTACACTCGGTTGCCTAGTACTACTTTTGAATTGAATCGACTATACCAATAAGCACTTATAAACAGACGCTTATAAATAGACATTGCTGTTAAGTAACGATCTTTGAGTCAACTCGCTTGATAATATATCCTGCTTTTTATAACCACTTATTTATCACTATTGATGATGCCAATTATGTCAGATACACCAAATTACGAGTCACATCTTTATCACCATAGCCAGTCTTATGCGCATTTATTTACTGAGCGTCATGCGATGGTTAAGCCGCACACCTATCACCCTTATCAACTTGGTGCCAGTCTCTATATGCCTGCCACTCGTCAAGATATATGGCAAGTCATCAAGCGTGATAAATTACCAACAATCAATAGTATTATTATTTGTTTAGAGGATGCTGTCAGCCATAGTGACGTCGATCTAGCACTTGAGCGCTTACAGTCGCTGCTCGATACATGGGCCATGCATGTCGATACCATCCATAACCCATCGAGAAAAACGGATCTCAAAACGCAACATCCGACTCGACCATTGGTATTTATACGTCCACGCAATCCGATGATGCTACAGCAGCTGGCGGACTATGCTCATATTGAGCTAATTGATGGTTTCGTCATGCCAAAAGTTGATATGTACAGCTTATCCAACTGGCGTATGGCCTGCCAGAACCTCAGCACCGATCAATTATTGATGCCTACGCTTGAAACTGCCGCATTATTCAATCCACACCACAATCAAGAACTCGCCATCGGCTTTAAAGAAGCCTTTAGTCAACCCATACTTGCCCTGCGTATCGGTGGCAATGATTTGTTTGCAGCGCTACGTCTCAGGCGTCCTAAACACAGCATTGTCTATGACACACCCATCGGCACCCTAGCCTATCAGCTACTTGGCTGTTTTGTGCCACATGGCTTTTATCTAACCGCGCCCGTGTTTGAATACTTAGATCAGCCAACGCTGTTTATGCAAGAGCTGACCCGTGATGTAAGCTTAGGGCTGGTCGGAAAAACCGTTATTCACCCGAGCCAAATCGCCTTGGTACAGCAGGCCTATTGTGTGCCACTAAGCATTTTAGATGAGGCACAAGCGATACTTCATAGCGAGGCCAAAGCCGTATTTAAATACAACAACACCATGCTAGAGCCGGCCACGCATCGTGCTTGGGCAACGGAAATAGTGGATCGAGCAAAAGTGTTTGGGATTCTTGATGATAGGGTAATCCCCCCAATAAATAAGAACACTCATAAATAGAGAGTAACTGCTAGAA
>NZ_RRYV01000136.1 GCF_014861395.1 Psychrobacter sp. FME13
CGTCTATGGGCATCTCACAACTCCATTGTATTCTTGGTCGAAAACAATAGATTAGTGAGGTGCTCTTCTTTTTTCAATCACTTTCGAAGTTGAGAGTGGGGTTATTATAGTATTCGTCCGCTATTAGTATTGTTTATGGTAGCGACGGTCAGTAGTGGCGGTTTTGGCTTCGATGAGGTCACAGCTTCTGCTATCTATGGTATTTTTGCAGGCTCATTGTATTTAGCGGCCGTACCGGGCGGTTGGCTGGCAGATAATTGGCTGGGACAAGAGCGAGCACTGTGGTGGGGCAGTATTATTATCGCCCTAGGTCACTTGTGTATCGCGCTATCCGCTATGTTTGGTATGACGCTATTTTTTGTTGGCCTGATGTGTATCGTTCTCGGTTCAGGTTTATTTAAAACTTGTATTTCAGTAATGGTCGGAGCTTTGTATCCCAAGGGTGATGCACGCCGAGATAGCGGCTTTACTTTATTCTATATGGGTATCAATATCGGTGCGCTATTGGCCGCCCTTATCGTTGGCGTATTTAAAGAAAAAGGTATGTGGCATGTAGGCTTTGGTGTCGGTGGTCTAGGCATGCTGGCTTCATTATTGATTTATCGTTTTTCAGCTAAAAAAACGTTAAATCGCTATGCTCGTGCCAAAAATATCACTCCTGAATGGGAACAAACGACTGGGCTTTTCAAAAATGTAGGTCGCTGGGTGGCAGGGTTTCTGGCGTTACTTGTCGCCATTACTTTGTTGGTGGCGACTGGTATTATGCCATTTAACCCTGAGATGGTTGCCCAATATATGACGTACATCATTGCAGCAGTAGTGATACTGTACTTTGCTGTCATGTTTATTTCACCGCGATTGGACAAAGCCGATAAGCTGCGTTTGCTGATTTGTTTTATCTTAATCATTGGCTCGACGCTATTTTGGTCGAGCTTTGAGCAGCAGCCAACGTCGTTTAACTTATTCGCCGATCGCTATACAGATCTTAACGTTTTAGGCTTTGAAGTGCCTAGTATTTGGTTTCAGTCGCTCAATCCTTTGTTTATTCTCATATTAGCGCCGATCATCAGCATTGTATGGGTCAAGCTTGCAAATCGAGGCCTTGAGCCGAATAGTATGGTAAAGTTTGCGCTTGGTATGTTGCTCGCTGCCGCAGGCTTTGCATTGATGATTTTTGCCTCAAAAAGTATTTTGACTAGCGATGGCGGTTTGGCTTCACCTTTATGGTTAGTCGGTAGTTTATTATTGCTGACGCTTGGTGAGTTAGCGCTCAGTCCTGTTGGTCTGTCTGCAATGACTAAGCTTGCGCCAAAAGGCATGCAAGGTCAGATGATGGGGCTTTTCTTTGCCTCTATCGCCATGGGTAACTTGGTCGCGGCTTTCTTTGGTGGTCATGTCTCGGCTGATAAAATCGAAGGGTTGCCGGGATTATTTACGATGATGACAACCTTTTTGGTGGTCACAGCCGTTATCTTATTGGCATTAGCCAAACCGATCAATAATATGCTACAAAAAAGCGAGCATGCAGATACGCTGAGCTAATTGAAACACAGGGTTAAAGTGATTTGGTATCAATACTAATACCAGCAAAAATGTTAGATGGCGAGACGTGTTACCATCATCGGTGGCACGTTTTATGGTTGCACTTAGTAAGTTATTGACCCCGCGCTATTGAAAGTCCGCTTTCCGCCCAAACATCTAATGATGCTCTGCTGTAATCCTATAAGGCTATTAAAAATAGCTAGCCTCATTTATCTGCTCATTGACAACATTTTAGTTTTTAAGACATTGAACCGCTTACTTAGGTTTAGATACTGAGCATTCAATGAATGGTAAATAACAAACGCTTAAAACAGTTTTACTTGCTCAAATAAGACGACTATCCATAGTCGCCTCACAATATGATTTTTCTAAATCTCATTTTTTTAAAATCAATAAGGACACTTTTTATGAATAAACAAAGCATCCACGATCGTATCGACAGTCTACGTCAGGCATTAGTAGCACAAGACCTGACCGCGATTATCGTACCATCTGCTGATCCTCATCTATCTGAGTATCTGCCAGAATATTGGCAAGCGCGTTTATGGTTGTCAGGATTCACAGGCTCAGTCGGTACGCTCGTTGTTACCGCTGATTTTGCTGGATTATGGACGGACAGCCGCTATTGGGTACACGCCGCTGACCAATTAGAAGGTACAGGTATTAGCTTAGAGAAGCTTGCACCGGGTCAGCCGAATCATATTGATTGGCTCGCCGAGCATTTGGCGGAGGGTGACAGCGTGGCAGTCGATGGCAATGTATTGTCTATCTCTGAACAAGATAGATTGTTAAATGCCTTTGATGCCAATGACATTACGTTAATCACTGAGCGTGACGTATTTACAGAAATATGGAGCGATCGTCCAGCGCTACCAACTGCCAGTCTATATCAACACGATGCGCAGTTTGTCGCGCAGTCTGCTACCTCAAAACTTGCCGCTGTACGCGCAGGTATGGCTGAGGCAGGCGCAACCCATCACTTGCTTTCAAGCTTAGACGATATTGCTTGGCTGACCAATTTGCGTGGCGCTGATGTTGACTATAACCCTGTGTTTTTGGCACATATGCTGATTGATGCTGAAACAGCGACTTTGTTTGTCGATAATAATAAAGTTAGCGCAGATATTGTACAAAGCTTAAAAGACAGCGGTATCACCCTTGCTGATTATGACGCTGTGCAAGATGCATTAGGGACATTGACTGCTGATGACTTATTGCTATTAGATCCGAGTAAAGTGGCAGTGGGTACGCTATCTAAAATGGCAGACGGCGTAGGTTTTATTGAGCAAATGGCGCCAAGCACTTTGTTAAAATCGGTTAAATCTGAGGCTGATATTGATCATGTACGTGAAGCCATGCGTCAAGATGGTGCTGCATTAAGTGAGTTTTTTGCCGTATTTGAGCAGCGCTTAGCAGACGGTGAACGCTTAAGTGAGCTGGACGTCGATAGTATGCTCATCGAAGTGCGCAGTCAGCAGCCACATTATGTCTCACCAAGTTTTCCAACGATTGCAGGCTTTAATGAAAATGGTGCGCTGCCGCATTACCGCGCAACGCCAGAGAAGTTTAGCTACTTAGATGTCAACGAAGGTGAAGGTGGTTTACTACTCATTGACTCAGGCGCTCAGTATCAAAACGGCACGACCGACATCACGCGCGTGGTCGGTATTGGACACGTAAGCAGCGAGCACAAGCGTGACTTCACCACCGTACTCAAAGCCCATATTGCGTTGGCCAAAGCGCATTTCCCTGATGGTATCGCCTCACCGTTAATCGATGCGATATGCCGTGCGCCATTGTGGCAAGCTCAGATGGATTATGGTCATGGTACAGGTCATGGCGTTGGTTATTTCTTGAACGTCCATGAAGGTCCACAAGTTATTGCTTATAGTGCCAGCACGCCGAAAGAGCGCGCGATGAAAGTAGGTATGATATCCAGTAATGAGCCAGGTTTATACCGCGAAGGCAAATGGGGTATTCGTATCGAGAATTTGGTGGTTAACACACCAGTTGCCAATCCTACTGAGACGGAATTCGGTCAATTCTTAAACTTTGAAACCATCACTTATTGCCCAATTGATACCCGTCTAATTGAGCCTGCATTATTAACTCAAGTCGAGATTGATTGGCTTAATGACTATCATAGCCAAGTCTATGCGGAGCTAAAAGACCGTGTTGAAGGCGCGGCACTTGACTGGCTGACTGAGCGTACTAAGGCTATCTAAAGTAAACGCTTATATCTGCGAATCTAAAATAAAAAATCCCCGTAAAGTTTACGGGGATTTTTTATGACTGGTAATTTATCACTAAGAATTTATTCCTAAGGATTGATGGGTAGGAAGTAGGAAGCAGCGTTTAGCTTTTTTGCGACTCTTTGTTAGTTCCTGCTTTATCCTCGCTTAGATTCTGGGTCACTTCAGCACGTAACCAAGATTTTAAATTCTCAGACATCAGCATCATTTGCTCACTGAGATAATCATCAATTTGCATTTCCAGCTCACGGATCAGCTCTTGATGCGTGTTACTCAGTTTTGCGTCTTTCAGGGCCAGTTTGATGGCGGCGCTGGCTTTGTCGTTGACTGCTTTTACGCTGTGCTCATCATTGCTATTTTTGTCATTAGTGACATGAGCATGCTGACTGATGGTTTTGTTCTCAGAGCTGGTGACAAAGTTGTTATCAGCATTAGGTTGTGTAGCAGCCGATTTTTCAACGCTTTGATTTTTTTCAACACTGTTATCAATACCGAGTGATGCTGAATCGTTCGCATCATTGGCATTCATAGCGGTCACTTTATCGGCAACATTATTCTTCTCAGTGGCTATTTGCTCATTTTTCTGTTGTTCTTTTTGCGCGGTATCTGACGCTTCACGAAGTTTGGCTTCTTCTTTTAATTTAGCACTTTCCTTTAATCTGGCATCCTCTGCCGCTTTTACTCTTTGCTGTTCTTCTCGCTGTTGTTTTTCGACGGTCGCTTGCTCTTCGGCTTTTTTGTCAGTAATGGCTTTAGCGATGGCTTGCTCCGCTTCATGATTTTCATAGAGCTCATCGATATGGGCATCCAAATCATGAGTATTAAACACAAAGCTTTCAAACGGTGTATCGTTTTGCAGTAAGGTGGTGATGTCTTTTAGCTCTTGGGTAATTGCTGCGCGAATAGGTTCAGGCGCACACGTCCAGCGCTGATAAAACTGATGAGAAAATGAGTAGCTTGACATGGTATCGTCCATAAATGTTCCAAAAATTACCCCTTATCATACGCAAATACGATAAGGGGCTGCAAGTGGACAAACGTAGTAAATCTGACACTAAGGTTACAACGCATCCCATTGTGCGTTTTTATCAGCTATTAAACAGTAGGCCAACGTGCAAATATCAATGAGCCATTGGTACCACCAAAGCCAAAGCTATTGGATGCTGCATATTGCAGATTTTCAACTTTACGTGATTGGTTAGCGACATAATCAAGATTGCAGTTGTCTTCCACATTGTCTAAGTTAATGGTAGGTGGTACTTGCTGATGCTGTAAGGAAAGCACGGTAAATATGGCCTCGACACCACCGGCAGCACCTAATAAGTGACCAGTCATAGACTTAGTTGAGCTCACTAAGATACTGTCTTTCACTGGTGAAAATACGGTCTCAATGGCTATCGATTCAGCGACATCACCAGCAGGTGTACTGGTACCATGAGCGTTGACATAACCAACTACAGAAGGCTCAATACCCGCATCATGCAAGGCGTTTTTCATCGCACGTGCAGCGCCATTACCATCTTCTGGTGGTGCAGTAATGTGACCTGCATCATCACTCATACCAAAACCAACCAGTTCAGCCAGTATTGTCGCACCGCGGGCTTTGGCATGAGCTAGGCTTTCGAGCACCACCATGCCAGCACCATCACCCAATACAAACCCATCACGGTCTTTGTCAAAAGGACGAGAGGCTTTGGTTGGCTCATCGTTGCGTGTTGAGAGCGCATGCATCGCACCAAATCCTGATATGCCTAGCGGACTTGAGCCTTTTTCGCTACCACCGGCTAGCATCACATCAGCATCACCATAAGCAATCAAACGCGCTGCAAGTCCGATAGCATGGGTAGCAGTGGTGCAGGCAGTTGATGTTGCGAGGTTTGGACCTTTTAACGTATGTTTAATCGCCACCAATCCAGCAGCCATATTGACGATAGAGCCTGGAATAATGAAGGGCGACACTTTCATTGCACCCTTTTCGCGTAGGGTATCACGGCTGTTTTCAATAGTCTGAATACCACCAATCCCTGAGCCTAAGATGATACCAAAACGTTCTTGATCAACACCTTGTACAGGGGCGTCTGATGCGCTTACTTCATTGATGAAACCAGCATTTTTTAATGCCATGGAAGAGGCAGCCACACCATAATGCATAAATTCATCGTAGCGGCGCGCATCTTTGGCATTCATATATTGTTTGGCATCGAAATCTTTGACTACGCCAGCAATTTGCGAACGATAGCCCGTTGCATCAAAATGGCTAATCGTTGCTATGCCGCTATCGCCATTGAGCAATTTAGTCCATGAGCTATCGACGTCTAGTCCCAAAGGTGTAATAGCACCCATGCCAGTGACCACCACGCGCATATCATCTGAGCGTTCATAGTGCGGTTTTTTCTGAGGTGGTTGATATTTTGGTATTGCGTCAGCATCATTCTTGGCTTGGTCGGTAGATGAACTACTATTTTGGCTCATACGATATATCCTATACTTACGAGTCCTAAGAGGAGAGTATTTCGATAGTTATTATAAAACACATAGGTGCACGCATGTAAACTAAATTTATCTCAGGAGTGTCGTATGTGTCTTATAGAGTATGGACTATAACAATCATGTAAGAAACTATCAAAAAAATAAGATATAATGAACAATTGTTCTATTTATACAGTGGTAATGTTTTTATGGTTTCATTGAAGTTTTTATTTCCTCTTTTATTGTCCATGAGTATTCCAGCACTAGCGGACTGTCAACTTCGTTTTGATGATGGTTATAAGCTACCAAAAGATATCATTGCTGTTGATCGCGGAGAATGCGGATTTACAGAGGGGCTTGCTATGATTGAAAAAGACAGTAAGTATGGATTTATTACTCGCCAAGGACAGATAATCGTGGAGCCTAAGTATGATTATGCTGAAGATTTCTATGAGGGTTTGGCTAAAGTTGGTAACGACTATAAATATGGCTATATTGATGCAACAGGCAAGGTGGCTATTGATTTAATCTACGATAATATACACCCCTTTAGTGAAGGGCTTGCAGTGGTACAAAAAGATGGAATTTATGGTTTTATCGATAAGACTGGCAAGGTAGTTATAGATATAAAATATGCCGATGCGGGTGGTTTTGATCAGGGATTAGCGATTGTACATGATGGCAGTCGAGGACTCATAAATTATGATGGTGAGTTTATACTACCGCCTGAGTACATTATTATTCAAGGTTTACGTAATGGCTTTAGACCTGTTTTTGGTTATGGAGGATGGAGTTTTGCTGATGTAAACGGACAGCTGATTGATGAGCTTCAGTATCATAAAGTTAAGAGCTTTAATGAGGAACGCGCTGCTGTACAAAACAAAGATCGAAAGTGGGGCATTATTGATACCGAAGGAGCGGTTGTTTTAGATTTTGCTTACGATGAGGTAAGCGACTTTGACCAAGGGTTGGCTTATGTTAAAAAGGATGATCGCGCTTTTTACGTTGATAGGAACGGTGACGATATATTAACAGGCAACTATGATGATGTTGAACCGTTTAAAGACGGTTTAGCTAAAATTCGTAAAGATAATAAATTTGGCTATATCAATAAAAATGCCGAAATAGTCATACCGATTATATATAAGGAAATATCTTCCTTTGAAGAGGGATTGGCAAGCTTTCAAAAAGATAAAAAAGTAGGGTATATAGATAAAAGCAATAACATAGTCATTCCTGCTCAATTTGATAAGGCTGCACCATTTGTTAATGAGCAGGCCATTATTATAGTAAATGATAAGTACGGTGCTATCGACCGTGCCGGTAATATAGTTATAGAGCCAATATACGAGCAAATACAGCACTTTTTTGAAGACATAGCTCCTATGAAGTTAGATGGTAAATATGGTTTTATCGACAAAAAAGGAGAGGTAGTCATTGAGCCAAAGTATAGCCGTGTGAGTCCTTTTATCTATGAGCTTTCATATGTAGAGCAGAATAAAAAGATGGGCTTAGTCAATACTAAAGGTGTTGAAATAGCTAAGCCTGAGTATGATGAGATCAGTGCTTGGGTCATAGATGGTTTAGTTATGGCAAAGAAAAATGGCAAGGTTGGCTATATAAAAAATACAGGCGAGGTAATCATTCCGTTTAACTACGATTCAATAGGAGAGTTCTACAACGATAAAACCTTTATAGAGGTGAATGGGAAGTTTGGCTATATCGACAAGAGTGGTAAAGAGTTGATTAAGCCTATTTATGAAAAAGTAAAACCTTATTCAGCAGATGTGATTGCAGTAATGAAAGGTGGCAAATGGGGCATAGTCGATTTAAAAAATAATAGATGGATCGAACCTATTTATGATGAGTTAAGCTTTCCAGAAGCAGGTCGTATGTTAATCAAAAAAGACAATAAGTACGGCTTTATGGATATGCAAGGCAATGTAGTAATAGCGCTACAATATGATAAGGCTACCGACTTCGATAGAGGCGTCGCTCAAGTGCGAAAAGATAATCATTGGTATAGTATCAATCGTGCCGGAGATACAACTGGAGAAGTTTCATTAAATTTTCGGTGGTGTTCTAAAAAGTATGCTGGCATCAGACGTAGCCATAATTGATGTAAAAGAACACCATATCAAACACTTTGAAGTGATTATCGAGCTTCTTAGAGAAACAACAGGTTTTTCTAACCGCTCGTCTTAATCGGTGTCTAAGGCGACAGTTATTACCC
>NZ_RRYV01000137.1 GCF_014861395.1 Psychrobacter sp. FME13
GTACTACGCTATGCTTTAGGTTGGCAATATATCTCTGGTTTTGCGTAAGTCCTAATTCTGTATGTATGTCTATTTTTTTAATAATCCTCTAAAGTCTTTTGCTCGAACAAGGCAGTGATGAGTGTTTGCCTTTGATTATAGGAAAGTAAAGATATGACAAAATAATGACTTTATTAAAAAAAATTACCTTCTAGCATAAATTTGTTGTACAGTAACTTTAAGTTTCATTTTGATAAATACCAGCAACAATCGTATGGATGCGAGATAGTAAGGTCAGCCAATTGCCAGACCTATGTCGTCCAAGCGCTCATTTAACTTTGTGATAAAAGGATGTTTTTCATGACTTACTTCTTTTCTAAACCGTTGACTTTAGCTGCATTGGTAGCATTGGCTTTGACAGGTTGTAATAATAGCAGCGAAACCAGCACCGATGCGCCAGCAGATGATAGTGCCACGTCAGAGAGCATGAATGGTACGCTACAAAAAATCAAAGACTCTGGAACTATTGTTGTTGGTCACCGTGATTCCTCTATCCCATTCTCTTATATCGCTGACGATCCGAATCAGCCTATTGGTTATGCACACGATTTGGAAATGAAAGTCGTTGATGCTGTCAAAGAAAAGCTAGATATGCCAGATCTACAAATTCGTTATAACTTGATTACCTCACAAACACGTATTCCACTGGTGCAAAACGGCACAGTCGATTTTGAGTGTGGCTCAACGACCAATAACGAAGAGCGTCAAAAACAAGTCGCGTTTTCTAATGGTTTCTTTGAAATTGGTACGCGCCTATTAACCAAAAAAGATTCTGGTATCCAAGAGTTTGAAGATCTAAAAGGCAAAACGCTAGTCACTACAGCAGGAACGACCTCAGAGCGTTATATTCGTCAGTACAATGACGAAAATAGTATGGATATCAATATCATATCTGCCAAAGATCATGGTGAAGCTTTCTTGATGTTAGAGCAAGGCCGTGCCGATGCCTTTATGATGGATGATGTACTGCTCGCTGGTGAAAAAGCCAAAGCGAAAAATCCTGATGAATGGGTCATCGTTGGTCAGCCTCAGTCGTTTGAAATCTACGGCTGTATGATGCGTAATGACGATCCAGAGTTCAAAGCAGTGGTTGATGAAGCATTGGCCAACGTCTTTAGTTCGGGCGAGATTAACAGTATTTATGACAAGTGGTTCTTGAACCCAATCCCACCAAAAAACGTCAATCTAAATTTTGAGATGTCTGACAACCTAAAAGCATTGATTGCCAATCCGCATGACAGCGCACAGCCAAAAGAAGTAGAGGCACAGTAGTTATCGTCCTTCAACCTAGCTTGCTTACGTGTTCAGATGGAAATTTATTGTCCATTTGGCACGTAAGATTTTCAATTGCTATTCGGAGAGACAAATCATGAATTATAGCTGGAACTGGGGTGTGCTCTTTGAGCATACGGGCATTGGTAGCGAGCTTTATATCCATTGGATGATTACTGGTCTCGGCTGGCTGTTATTAATTGGTAGTATTGCGTGGGCTATTGCTATGGTAGTGGGTACCATCTTTGGCATCATGCGCACCTTACCCAATAAACCCGCTCGTGCTATTGGTACGGCTTATGTCACGTTTTTTCGTAATATTCCATTGCTTGTACAATTATTCTTTTGGTTTTATATTGCCCCAGGCTGGCTCACACCTGCAATACAAGACTGGTGGTATAAGGATTTATCTCCCAATACCTCAGCCATGCTATCAGCGAGTATTGGTCTTGGCTTATTTACTGCGGCTCGTATCGTTGAGCAAGTACGTACTGGTATTGAGTCATTACCTGATGGGCAGGTCAATGCAGCCTACGCACTCGGCTTTAGTATTCCTCAAGTTTATAAAGAAGTTCTGTTACCGCAGGCTTTTAGAATTATATTACCACCGCTCAGCTCTGAGCTTACCAATTGCTTCAAAAACGCTTCGGTTGCTTCTTTAGTAGGTGTCATGGAGCTGATTAGTCAAACCAAAACTATCAGTGAATATACTCAAAACAGCATCGAGATCTATACTTACGCAACGATTATTTATTTGGTCTTCAACTTATCCTTGATTGCTATTATGGGTTTGATTGAGCGTAAACTACGCGTGCCTGGTTTGATTGCAGGAGGTCAAAAATGAATATGATGACCGAATTAGCCACAGCTTATCCTGGTTTGATGAGTGGTATGATCACCACCTTAAAAGTATTGTTTTTAGCGATACTTGGTGGTATCAGTCTGGGTACCGTATTGGCATTGATGCGTTTGTCTGGTATCAAGGTGTTAGAGATACCCGCAAAGCTATACGTCAATTATTTCCGCTCAGTGCCGTTGCTGTTGGTATTGCTATGGTTCTACTTTGCGGTACCGATGATTTATTTTTGGGTGGCAGGTAAGTATTTACAGTTAGATGCTGCGTTTGCGTCTTGTGTGGTTGCCTTTATGATGTTTGAGGCGGCTTACTTTTCAGAAGTGGTACGTGCTGGTATTCAATCCATTGGTAGCGGACAGGTCAATGCTGCTAAAGCACTAGGCATGACTTATGGGCAGACCATGCGCTTGGTGATTTTGCCGCAAGCGTTTCGCAAGATGCTGCCGCTTATTTTGCAGCAATGTATTATCTTGTTCCAAGATACTACCTTGGTATTTGCGATTGGTTTGACGGATTTTTTCCGTGCTGCTTACGTGCGAGGAGAGTTGATGGGTTTACTCACACCTTATATATTAGGTGCTGGCGCTGTCTATTTTGTGATTAGTGTCAGTGCTTCTATTGGTGTACAACAAATTCAAAAGCGTTTACGGTTCTAATAGATTTTTGCCCCAGATTTTTTAGTTTTAAGGTGCCGCTTTAGTATTTGTTTTACCTTTTTAAATATTGATTATCAAGAATAATGTGGTTAGGAGCCAGTAATGAGCAATGCTGATACGTACGTAAATGCCTTTGGTGGACTGGTTACCAATAGTGGTCATGCTAGTGACGAGATGGTGGTTGAAATTGCTAATGTCAGTAAGTGGTATGGTGACTTTCAAGTATTGACTGACTGTACGGCGCACGTGCATAAAGGGGATGTCGTCGTCGTTTGTGGACCATCGGGCAGCGGTAAATCGACCTTAATCAAAACGGTCAATGGGCTTGAGCCTTTTCAAAAAGGTGACATCATGGTCAATGGTATCTCTGTCGGTGACCCAAAGACCAATCTGCCCAAACTGCGCAGCCGCGTAGGTATGGTGTTTCAGCATTTTGAGTTGTTTCCGCATTTGACGATTATCGATAATTTGACAGTCGCGCAAATCAAAGTATTGGGACGTAAAGAATCTGAAGCCAAGCAAAAAGCCATGGCCTATCTAGACCGTGTGGGTCTAACCGCGCAAGCGGCCAAGTATCCGGCAGAACTGTCTGGTGGTCAGCAGCAGCGGGTAGCGATTGCACGTGCGCTAGCGATGGATCCTGTGGCGATGCTATTTGATGAGCCAACCTCGGCGCTTGATCCTGAGATGATTCAGGAGGTGCTCGATGTGATGGTTGAGTTGACTCGTGATGGTATGACGATGATGTGTGTGACGCATGAAATGGGTTTTGCCAGTCAGGTAGCCAATCGTATTATCTTTATGGATGAAGGTCATATCGTAGAAAACTGTAGCAAAGATGAATTTTTTGAAGGAGCAAAGAGTGATCGTGCTCAGCAGTTCTTATCAAAGATTCTCAATCACTAACACTATATTTAGCTTCTTCATACTTTCAAGCGTCTATTAATAGGCGCTTTTTTTGTGGCGATAGATTGATATATTTAACTACCATATCGATATGGTTGACTGTATAAGTGAATAGCTGTTTACTGATACAATAACGGTCAATATTCTAACAATTAAAATAATCTATTATCTATATCGGAGCTAATATGAGTGTAGAACAATCAAATAATGGTATCGTGATTATTGGTGCAGGTTTGGCGGGCTGGCATGTGATCGATGCCATTCGGGCAAAAGACAAAGATATTCCGATTACGTTGGTGACCGCTGATAGTGGTGATCGTTACCACAAGCCAATGTTGACCATGGCGATTAGCCAAAAGAAAAGTGCAGCAGACTTGGTTAGAGCAACTGGCATTGATGCCGCAGAAGCGGCAAATGTTAAGCTGCTTGCCAATACGCAAGTAACGGATGTTGATGCTGCCACCCAGCAGTTGCAGCTTGTCTCTGCACTGCGCTCAGATCCTGTTTATACCAATTACGCCACGATCGGCTATGACAAGCTGGTGCTCGCTATGGGTGCGCATCCTATTTTCCCCAAAAGCTTGCCAGAAGATTTGGTATGGCATGTCAATCATATTGAGCGCTTTGGACAGCTACAAGAAAAGCTAGCCACTGGCAGTCAGCACGTTGCTATCGTCGGTGCGGGCATGGTTGGGACGGAGATTGCAGAGGACTTACTAAAAGCTGGTCATCAAGTGACGCTCATTGATTTAAACGATGCGCCACTATCACAAATGCTACCGCCAAAAGCGACGGCTCGTATCGCTCAAGCGGTGAAGTCACAAGGCATTAACTTTTTAGGCGGTTATCAGGTATCTGCTATTACTCGTATCAGTGATGGCACCAGTGAAGATAGCGATGGACAGTTACAGGTCAGTTATGAGGCACTGCCATCAGCGGCAGAAAACAGTGCTGCTGAGCCAATCGAGCCACTTATTGTCGATCATGTGATTGCCAGTACAGGTCTGACCGTTGATGATCAATTGCCTGCTGCTGCTGGTGTGGAGTTCGACCGTCGTACGGGTATCGTAGTCGATGCGTCAACATTGCGTACCAATACATCCAATATTTATGCCATTGGTGATTGTATGTCTATCGATGGCGTACCTTGCCGTTATGTAGCACCGTTGCGTGCGCAGGCTGCTACTATTGCTGATGATGTGTTGGGCCTAGACCATGATGGCTATGCTCATAAGCCACCAATGATTCGCCTAAAAAATAAAGCAATCTCTGTCATGGTGACAGGCGTACCAAAAGCGACTGGCAACTGGCAGGTTAAGACAGAGAGTGATGAAGAGTTGGTGATGGAGTTGGTAGGTGACAATGATACGATGACTGCCGCGGTCACTATCAAGTTTCCTGTTAAATAAAACACTGATAGCGTGGCATAATAAGTTAGTAATAATCGAATTATGTTTACCATGAAAATCAAAAATGTGCTACGTTATGTCTCTCATAGCGTGGCACTTTTTAATGACTGATGAATAACTGAAATAAAAGACTTATATCATGATCCGTAAACTACATACCAAGCTAGACTTTAAGACCATTTCTTCCTTACTAACCAACATAAAATCTATCGGTGCTAATAGCCTGTTAGTCACTATGTTTGGATTGTTTACGATGATAGCAAGCACAACGCCTGCACAGGCAGAGCTAGTTGATTTGTCTAGTCCTGAACCCGTTATTAAGTTTGCTAGTCAAGATGCTAGCTGGTTGAGACCGCCAAATTTTGATCGAGCTGTTAGTTCTATAGATAAATTCATTAATTGTGCGTATTATTTCGATGGGGACGATTTAAAGCCTTGTGGAAACAGGCTTTTCAAAATGGTTTTTTCCTTGCGCGTTGATACGCAAGGTAGTATCAGAAATGTAAAAGTGATTGAGAGTAGTGGTATAACAAATATAGATAGACGGGTGGCTAGAGAGCTTAAATCAGCTCGTTTCAAGCCTTTTTTAAGAGAAGGAAAGGCTGTAGAAGGTAGGGTTGATATACCAATTACATTTAGAGCACCGTAACTCTCGTATTTGAACATAACAAAAAGTAGGTCGATTAAGACGTCCTGCTTTTCAGTTTTTATTCTATAACAGCTGACAGCATAAGATGCAGACAATTGATTATCATGAAAATATTGTGTGAGATTATTTATATTATGACTCGTAAACTATATACTAAGCCAGACGTTAATACCGTTTCTTCTTTACTAACCAACATAAAATCTATCGGTGCTAATAGCCTATTAGTCACTATGTTTGCATTGTTTACGATGATAGCAAGTACGATGCCTGCACGGGCAGAGTTGATTGATTTGTCTGAATCAGAGCCAGTTACTCAAGTTCCTACTAATAATGTATCTTGGGTGAAAATGCCTAGATTTAGAATCGAACCTCATTGTATAAATACTATGAGTAATGGCACCAAACTCAATATTTTGTTAGATGTATCGGTTGATAAGCAAGGCAAAATTACTGATGTAAAAATCAAAAAAAGCAGCGGTAGTTCATGCTTGGATAGAAGTGCTATCCAACAGGTAAAATATGGTCAAATGAAGCCATTTATGACTAAAGGGAAAGCCGTAAGAGCAAGGTTTAGCTTACCTATTAGATATGTAGTACCGTAGGTAGTAACAGAGAATTTATGTGTTTTTAAACCAAAAAAGCAGTACGCCTCAGACGTACTGCTTTTTTTCTAACTTATGAAAGCTCATAACACCTGCTACTGGCTATTTACTATGATCAAAATATCGTGCCAGACCATTTAACAACAAGTCATCACGCAGGCGAACAGGGCGATTGACATGCTGGGCGATAATGGCTGCATCACCACCCGTCATTATCAATTCAAAGTTAGGGTGACGATGGCTAATCTCATTGATGGCACCGACAATTGACAAGAGTATACCGCGATGTACCGCATCCTGTGTGGTCATACCTTGACTGACACTATCAAAAGTACCGTTAGAGATGGTGATTTGCTTGGTACCAGAAAACAACGATTCACGTTGTAGGTAGATGCTAGGAAATATATAACCACCTAAGTGCTCAGCATGATCGATCAAATCAATCGTCACCGCTGTACCGCAGCCAATCACACACTGGCGTTTTTTCTTATCCACCGCGCCCAGCATCTGTAGCCAACGATCACAGCCTAGCTGTTCATCATTATAGGCGCTCTTCATGAGCGGATGTGCTGCATCAACGTTGACAAATTTAAACGGAATATTTAGACGGCTTAAAGTCTCCGCTACCTTAACATTTAGCTCGTCACCTAGTACCGATGAGATACCAATAAAATCAGGGGCAAAACGCTCAAAGCGATCTGTCAGACCCATCAGTAATTCGGCGGGTGCTTGCAGATGTTGTTTTGCATCATGTGTGACTATCTGACCGATATCATCGGTGAGCCAGTATTTTAGGCGGGTATTTCCAAGATCAAGCCAGAGCATAAAATTCCCTTTAGTACTCGTTGATTAAACGATTAAGCCGTTTGAATAACGTCAATGCGTCCAGTAAAAAGAGCAGAAATCTTACCGCTATCTTGGCGCAATTGCAAACATCCATGTGTATCGATACCACAAGCGTAGCCTGTAAGTATATTTGTTTGACCGTTATGCTCTTGGGTTACCCGTAATCGCAGCTCGCGCAATGCATCCATCGAGTCAAACTGCTTTAAAAACCTATCCAGATAATAACTATGGCCCGTTGATTTTTCTATACTTAGGTACTCAAAGCACGTCATGGCGCTCATTAGTGCCTGACTCATTTGCTGATAGAGTTCACGTAAGTCTGTTATATAGTCGGTTTGTATTTTTGGCTGTAGCGTCTCAGCAATATCTTGTAAGCTAATCGCTTGATAACTCATGCCTTCAGCGGTTTGTGCTGTGAGCTTTGGTGTCGCTCGTACATTGAGTCCCACACCTATGACCACCCCAACCAGCTTGCCTGCTTGCGATACAGGTTCGATCAGAATGCCTGCGAGTTTATGAAATGGCAGCGTCTGGTTGTCTAATGTCGTATTATGCACATTCGTGTTACCTAAAGTAGACTGGCCTTGAGGTCGATGTTTGCTCTGGTAAAAGCCCAGATCATTTGCCCATTTTACGCCGATAGGTGTGAGTCCTTGTACTAGCAACTGCTCATTTAGTATTTGGATAACGGGCATTTGTGCCAGTTCAACACCGATGATTAATGACAGCAGTCCGCTAACGGGCAAGTGCACAGGATGGTAGAGAGACAGGTAAGCATTGCCAGGTGGTGACTGCCATGAGCGTCCGTGTTGCCCACGACCAGCGCTTTGGGTCTCAGCCGTTAATAAGTGCATCTCGGTCGCATCTAATGTACCGTCTTGTATGGCGTCTATCAGCTCACTATTGGTAGAGGCGCTACTCACGATATGACGATGATTTAGCATAGGCGAATGATTAAGTCGTAGTGACTTTGATGAAGCGTTAAATGGCTGGTTAGATATCGGCATAAGTTTATTCTATTTAGGTTAGCTAAGATAATCTTTGGGTGGTGTATCAGAAAGTATGCTGAGGAGATAAAAGGAGGGTGACAGCCAAAGCAAGATGATATATTTGAGGTTATGAAGACACAAATAGATATCAGCTGCCCCGACTGTCACAGTCCCAGTTTAAAGAAAAACGGCAAAAAAAGCTATGGCAAGCAGAACTACCAATGCAAGGACTGCAAACGACAATTTATT
>NZ_RRYV01000138.1 GCF_014861395.1 Psychrobacter sp. FME13
GCTGTATCTAGCTTGTACTATGATTCATTGCAAACTGAATTAGGGACACGCCCTAATAATCGTTAGGGTCTTCGTTGACGTCTGCTAGCATTATCTCTAACTCACGGGAGTTTTGTTCATCACTCGCCAATGCTGTCTCTGATAAATCATCAGTGTCAGATAATAACGCTGAACCTACCGTATTTGAGCTTGTATTATCTACTAGGTATAGGTCACCTTTTTGTCCGCAGCCTGATATTCCTACTATGGCAGTAGCAATAATGAGTGCAGAAAGTGCACGGCGACTGGTATTGACAGATAAACGATAGGTGTGCTTGACATTTAAAACACGGTGTATAGTAAGCATAAAACAGATAACCTTACAGCAGGGTGAATATAAGTAAATTATTCAAAATATTATAATTTATTGAAAACATTTTTAGGGTCTTTTGGACACCAAACAGTGCTTCAGCATAGCATTGTACCAGTAAAGAAGCATGCCTTTTAAGTGTGCTCGATCACTAATTTTTCGGTATTTATTATCTATAAATATTACTGATAACGATGGTTTTTTGAGCCTGTTTTTTTAACGTAGGCTCAGAAAACTACCAAACGAAGACTAGAAAAGTTACATGGCATTTGCTGTAAATTTAGAGCCGTTTCATAGCGAAAAACACGGGCAAAAACAATCTTGAAAAACTTTCTTACAATTTTTATTGTGGACAATCCTGCCTTTATAGCAATTGTCATTTTATAACGATATCCGGTGTACAGATGTAACAGTACTTGACGAAGTTCAATCTTAAACCTTATAGTTACTGTGGTATAAGATTTTAATTATGTTACATTATACTGCGAAATTATTTGCTTTGTTTGATGAATTGCTAGAAGCAACCAAGTAAAGTGACCAGTAAGTATCTATTGGCAAACCTGTAAGCGAATTATCGCTTAGTTCATTTTTATGACAGGTTTGCTGATTTTTGTTTGTTTAGCGGAAGTTAATCCGCTATGATTTACCACTTATCAAAAAACATAATCTAAGGATAGAGCATGAGCGATAGCACCCCCATCTTTAATGACCGCAATACCGGCAGATCAAAACTAATCAACCCTACCTTGGTTCTGAACTGCGGTTCATCTTCAATCAAATACGCACTCATCAGCGAAGACGAATCCACCCGTATTACAGGACTTGCCGAAAACTTGGGGCTCGATACCGCTCGCATCAAGCATACTACATTAAACGGTGAAAAACTTGAAATCACAATCCCTGGTGGACGTCATGAGCTAGCTCTACAAAAAATTCTAGCACTACTTGAGCAATATCATTTTATTGCTGTTGGTCATCGCGTGGTCCATGGTGGTCGTGAATACTCAAAAGCAGTTCGTGTTGACCAACACGTACTTGATGAAGTAAAACGCCTAAAAATCTTAGCGCCATTGCACAACCCAGCAAACGCCTTAGGTATTGAAGCGGTTGAAGCCATTTATCCTGATATTCCACAAGTAGTCGTGTTTGATACTGCCTTTCACCAAACAATGCCACCTGTTGCCTACCGCTATCCGATTCCAAAAGCATTATACGAAGAAGAAAAAATCCGTCGTTACGGCTTCCATGGTACTTCGCATGCCTACGTATCAGAGCGTGCTAGCACCCTCACAGATACCAAAGGTCCACATGGTTGGTTAACCGCCCACTTAGGTAACGGTTGCTCAGCGTCTGCTGTCTATAATGGTGAAAGCTTAGATACTAGCATGGGTCTGACGCCACTTGAAGGTCTGATGATGGGCACACGTAGTGGTGACGTCGATCCTAGCCTACATATTCATCTCAAGCGTAAGTTGGGTATGAGCTTAGAAGAAGTAGATACCATGCTCAACAGCGAAAGTGGCTTATTGGGTATCTCAGGTCTATCTAATGACTTGCGTACTATCGAACAAGCGGCAAACGAGGGACATAAAGATGCTCAGCTCGCCATCGAGATGTTCTGTTATCGTGTCGGTAAATATCTAGCCAGCCTCAGCTGTGCGCTGCCTGACTTTACTGGTATTGTCTTTACTGGTGGTATTGGTGAAAACTCATCAACCACACGTGCGCGTATCTTAGATGTCATGCGTCATTTCGGCATCAATTTTGATGCTGACAAAAACGATGAGCTGGTCGGTGGTGCTGAAGGAAACTTCCAAGAGCAAGATAGCAGCATTGAGCTGTGGGTTGTTCCAACTGATGAAGAATGTCAGATTGCTAAAGAAACCCGTCAGGCATTAGGTCTGAAATAAAAATAGCTTGGCTATCTAACGATACCTACTTAATGGCTTATGTTATATAAAAATTATTTATATAACGTAGGCCTTTGAGTAGCTGCTCGATTCTCAGTCAATACTACAAATGAACGATGCAGCAAGCATCATCGTTGTAGCCAATCAGCAATACCCCCTTCATAGATATAACAAAACAAATAGTAGGATATACTATGCAAACCATTTTACTTGTTCCCATTAGTCGCGGTATCGGCGTGACATCAGCAGCACTAGGTCTTATTCGTGCATTTGATTATAACGGTGTTAAAGCCGGTTTTATGAAACCATTTCTGCAAGATGATACGCTCGACAAGCAGAATAGTCTGGACAGCTCAAGCGCACTAACCATGCACGCATTTGGTCTAACACCGCCCAAATCTATCAACCGTCAGCGCGTCGAGCGTATGATCGGTGATGACAATCTAGATGACTTGATGGAAGAAGTCGTTGAAAACTATCACTCCATCGAAGGTGATTATGGTGTCGTCATCTGTGAAGGCTTGGTATCAACCACAGAAGCCTCTTATGCCGCACAAATCAACCGTGCCATTGCCCATGCTTTAGATGCCAAAATCATCTTTGTGAGTACGGTCGATACCAAAAACCCAGCCTATTTAGCCGATAAGCTGGATGTGCATGCGCGTGAGTTTGGTGGTATGGCCTCTGATCGCACGTTAGGCTGCATTCTGATGCGAGTGCATGACTTACCAAACACTTTTGAGAATCAACCAGTCGCGCCAGGTGAGGCGGTTGTGAGTTTAGATGAAAATTTCGTTCAAGAAGTACAGCGCTTATCTCCTTCTTTTGATACCGAACAGTTTCGCCTAATTGGTGTGGTGCCATTTAGCGACTCATTATCTGTACCTCGTACTTGGGATATCGCCACCGAACTTGATGCCACTTGGATCAATGTTGGTGAAGCCAAAACACGTCGTATCAACAAGATTAGCCTAACTGCACGCTCAGTGACACGGGTAGACGAAGTGTTCAAACGTGGCACACTCATCGTCGTACCTGGTGACCGTGATGACTTGTTACTCGCTGCGGCTTTGGCTTGTATCAATGGTGTGCCATTAGCAGGCTTGGTACTGACTGGTGGCGTGTCACCAAATGCGACCGTGGCTGAGCTATGGCAATCAGCTCTTAAGACAGGTATTCCTGTCATGAGTGTCGAAGCAGATAGCTTTGAGACCGTACAGAGCTTATTACACATGAGTGCTGAGATTCCAAGTGATGATACTGAACGCGCCCTAGAAGTAACACGTTATGTGGCTGCACACTTAGATTTAGGTTGGATCAAAGAGCAGTTCAGCGGTGAGTATAAGCCACGTTTATCACCAGCTGCCTTCCGTCATCAGGTCGTCAAAAAAGCACAAAATGCCAAAAAACGTGTGGTACTGCCTGAAGGGTCTGAACCACGTACAGTAGAAGCTGCCTGTATCTGTCAAAGCCGTGGTATCGCTGACTGTGTACTACTTGCAAAACGCGAAGATGTAGAGCAAGTTGCTAAGAACCGCGATCTTGTCTTGCCAGAAGGTTTAGAGATTCTCGATCCTGCCAGCCTTGATATGAGCAAGTATATTGATGCAGTGGTTGCTCGCCGTAACGGAAAAACTTCTCCAGAAGTCGCCGCTGAACAGCTCGAAGATACGGTATTCTTAGGCACTATCATGCTACAAATGGATGAGGTTGACGGTCTAGTCTCTGGTGCTATCCACACCACTGCCAACACTGTGCGTCCAGCTTTTCAATTGATTAAGACTGCACCACAATACTCATTGGTATCATCAATCTTCTTTATGCTGCTACCAGAGCAGGTCGTGGTGTATGGTGACTGTGCGATTAACCCAGACCCTAATGCAGAAGAGTTGGCAGAGATTGCTATCCAGTCTGCTCAGTCTGCCGCCGCCTTTGGTATCGAACCAAAAGTTGCGATGATTAGCTACTCAACTGGCTCATCAGGTACAGGCGCAGATGTCGAAAAAGTCATCAAAGCCACACAAATAGTCCGTGAGCGCGCGCCTCACCTAGCAGTTGATGGCCCGCTACAGTACGATGCCGCATCGGTCATGAGTGTCGGTAAACAAAAAGCCCCTGACTCGCCTGTCGCTGGTCAAGCAAACGTGTTTATCTTCCCAGATCTCAATACAGGTAATACCACTTATAAAGCGGTACAGCGTAGTGCCAACGTTGTGAGTGTTGGACCGATGCTCCAAGGTCTAAATAAACCAGTAAACGATTTGTCACGTGGTGCGTTGGTTGATGACATCATTTACACCGTTGCGCTTACTGCAATTCAGGCATATAGTGACGCCATTTAATCACTCAATCAGATCGTAAAAAATCCTGTGATTAAGCCGACTACCTCATTGATAGTCGGCTTTTTCTTAGGCATTTTTTATTTAATACTGTTTATGGGTTTTGAGCGCTACTAGGGTGTGTCCTCATTTTAAAAATGGTGATAAAAATGAGATAAATTGTCGTCAAACAAGGAAAACAGCGCAGATAATATCGAGATATTAGTCAGCTATTTGACGCCGTTTGGCAAGATTTAGCCATTTTTAACCTATTTAGATGGCTATCGATTGAATTGAGGACACGCCCTAGTGACATATACCTGCTTGCCCACTACAATAGCGCTACCCTCTCTTTTAAACCTGCGGTAAGATTTTCTTGCCAACCATTTGCTCCCTTTATTTATGTCTAATATCACCAACCATAAACAGACTCAATATCCTGCGCCTGCCATTCGTGCGTATCTTGGTGGCTCATTTGATCCTGTGCATAAAGGTCATGTGCAAATAGCGATGTACGTTTATCAGCATTTATTGCCACTAGCCAAGCAGCTAAATCGTGAGCTGCATGTGTCACTGTTACCTAATGCTCGCTCACCTTTTAAACAACAAAGCACCGATCCTAATCATCGCTTAGCCATGTTAAAGCTCGCAACACTAAATACTCCCATACGGATAGACGAGCTTGAGCTTTGGCAAACACCACCTGTCTATACCATCGATAGCGTACGGGCGTTACGGCAGCGCTATCCGAATGACAGTTTGATATTTATCATTGGTATGGACAGCGCGCTAAGTTTGACTAAATGGAAACAAGGGCTTGAGCTGACTGATTATGTCAATCTGTGGGTTTTTAATCGTGATAGCTTATCTGAGACTTATGACAACGATAGCGGCTCTTCTCAAACCAATGAAAAGCTCATGAACAAAAACACCATGAACCAAGACGTTTCTGTGTCTGAGCTGCAAGCGCAATTACCCAATCAACTACAGCCTCTCATTATTAGTTCGCCCAATGAACTCATAACAGCTAACTCTCATATAGCCGCAAATAGCAGTCGCTTACAAAATAATAAACACCAAGGCAGTATTTACGTAGACGCGCGCCCTGTGACCGCCGTATCTAGCACGCAAGTACGTCAGCAACTTCACAATCCCCCTCACGCATTAAATATAAAGCACACTGCCGAAACGCAAATCGCATCTTTGCAACCAATAAATGATATCATGGACAATACTGAACCCAATCCATTAGCTAAATGGCTAAATCCTGCTGTTTATCAATATATTATCACCCATCAGCTATATTCTGCTGCTCAATTCCGTTAAAATCGCCTTATCTTTGTCATTTTGCCTACCCTGTCTCTATACGTGACGGGCGACATCTAGCTCATTCGACAATGCCAACGCATGCAAATTGACGATTTACCTTTTTTATTTTTAATATTTACGATTCAAGAGATCAAAATTTATGACCAATACCATGACTGAAGAACGTTTAAAAAAATGCTTAGCCGTTGTTGAAAATGCTCTAGACGATATGAAAGCAAAGAACATCACTGTAATGAATGTAGAAGCATTAACTGACGTAACAGAACGCATCGTCATCGCTAACGGTACCTCTAAGCGCCATGTACGCGCAATGGCTGACAGTGTCGGCGCAGAGGCGAAGCAAGCGGGCTTTATGCCACTTGGCCGTGAAGGCGGTATCGACTCTGACTGGACATTGATTGATTTGGGCGCTGTTGTCGTCCACATTATGACGCCTCAAGCACGTGAGTTCTATGACCTAGAAGGTCTGTGGTCATCACCTGACCAATTGGCTGAGCTAGTTGCGACCCCGCGTGAAAAGAAAACGGCAGGCCGTCGTAACAAAGTCAAATAAGATTGTTGATTACGATATCCGTCCAACATTAAAACATGCACTACCAAAAAGACCAGAATCACTATTCTGGTCTTTTTTATGCAAAAAACACTGTCTCTATCCCTAATAAATATTCTGAAAATGGTTCACAATTACGCTATAGTCGATACTAGGGTCTGTTGATCAGACCTTAAATAAATCAGAATCGCTTATGAGTACAGAATCGATGATACCGACGTTACCAACGACAGAAGACCCCAAATCAGACTTTAATGATACCCTACCCTTACATATCGCCACCCTAACCTGTGTCCGCGCTGGTAAGGCCATGCCATTCGCGCGCGAAGAAATGAGCGCCATTGATAAAGCGCCAGTTAAAGCACCTGTTGCGGTCAACTTCATGGGGTTAACGACGGATGAGCAAGCCGATCGCAAACATCATGGTGGCCCACTAAAAGCGGTGCATCAACTGGCACCTGCGACTTATGACAAAATCAATGCTGAGTTTGACCTAAACGTGCGTGTCGGTACATTGGGTGAAAACCTCACGACCGAAGCCGTTAATGGTCTACCAGAAATGACTGAGTCTACGGTTTGCATTGGTGACGTTTTTCAATATGGTGGACATTTTGAGAACGGTCAAGACAATAGTAATGATGATAGTGTCCAGCTACGCATCGTTCAACCGCGCCGCCCCTGCTACAAGATTAACGACCAAATCGGACAGTTTACCAAAGTGCCGAATATCGCGGCATGGGTCAGTAAACAAGGTATCTCTGGCTGGTACTTCCAAGTCGTGCGTGATGGTCTAATTAATGCAGATTTGCCAGTTTACTTGATAGAACGCCCCTATCCGTTTGCGACACTTGAAAAGTTATGGCAACTGTCTAATTCTAAAGAGAAATACGACGCTGAAGTAGTTGAACCGTGGCTCGCGATTGAGTGTTTGGAAGATAGTTGGAAAAAGGTGTTGGCTAAGAAGGTTCGGAAGAGTTTAGTATAAAAATTAAATAATACCGTACTATCACATTATTTTTATAAAAATAATCTAGCATTTTACGTTTTTATTTTATAGACTATTGTATGCAAACAACATGTAGTAGTTATTTTATTAAAATGCACTATATATTGTATATAAAAAATTCACCATAACAATGTAACTAAAAAGTAGTTGCAAATATCATGTGCATTTGGGTACTATATGTCTAAGTCAGAAAAACTTATAAAACGCTTTAAAACTGTTCCAGTAGATTTCACATGGGATGAGTTTGTCAAATTACTATCACTACACGACTATCAATTAGCAAAAGGTAGCGGCTCCAGAAGAAAATTCATTAATAAAAACACTGGCTTGTCTATGAGTTTTCACGAACCTCATCCACAATCGATCATGAAAAAATGTTACATCCGTCAAGTTATTCAAAATTTTGATGATAATAAGGTTTGGTTAGACAATGACTAATAAACAGCACTTCTCGTACAAAAATTATACTGGCTCGATAGAGTACAGTACTGAGGATATGTGTCTTTTTGGCAAGGTTCAAATGATTCAAGATCTTGTTATGTACGATGGTGAAACACTACCTGAATTACAGATGGCATTCGAAGCAGCAGTTGATGAATACTTAGAAATGTGTGTAGAAGAAAATAAATGCCCCAATAGACCTTGCAGTGGCTCTTTTAATATTAGAATGCCTGAAGAATTGCACCGTCAATGTATCAATGAGGCAAACATTTTAGGTCTTAATTTAAATAAGTTTATTAATCAATGTATTGATTTTTACTTTTATAATAAAGAATTAAAAATAGGTGGTGTATCAAAAAGTATGCTGGAGTAATAAAAGAAGGGTGACAGCCGAAGCAAGATGATATATTTGAGGTTATGAAGACACAAATACAGATCAATTGCCCCGACTGTCACAGTCCCAGTTTAAAGAAAAACGGCAAAAAAAGCTATGGCAAGCAGAACTACCAGTGCAAGGACTGCAAACGTCA
>NZ_RRYV01000139.1 GCF_014861395.1 Psychrobacter sp. FME13
CGTCTATGGGCATCTCACAACTCCATTGTATTCTTGGTCGAAAACAATAGATTAGTGAGGTGCTCTTCTTTTTTCAATCACTTTCGAAGTTGAGAGTGGGGTTATTAATATAAATAAAGAATCACTAACTGGGTTAAAATAAAGCAAACTTGCCTAATGATCGTATTTGAAAAAATTTAAGGTCGTAAATATTATGAGATTATTAAACCAATCATTCACACTCCTATCAGGTGTGATAGTTTTGACCGCTCTGACTTTTGGAGTAGCAAATGCCAATAATGAATATGCTATGGAACAAGCCCAACAATCTAGCACAGACGCGCGCGCCAGCGTAGCTATGGCAGAAGCAGAAGCAGCGCTAGCAAAAGCAACAGCTGATGAATACGAAGCTAGAGCAGAAGCTCTTGCGAAAGTAGCAGAAACGGCAAAAGCTAATGCATACAAAGCTAGAGCAGAAGCCATTAAAAAAACAGAAGCATACGAAAAAATAAAAGCAGAATTAAAAAAAGTAGAGCTAAATGAATTGAGAGAGCAGTCGCTATTAGACACACATTGAGCGACTACCCATAGTTAAGCATTAAAGCCTACAGCGTAGCAATCAGCAACCCTCATATTTGAATGTTCAACAGACTATAGTTATGAGTCAATATGTGAATGCTAAATAATTGTAATTCGCTGCTATCGTTATTAGCTTATCTTAATGCAATAAAAAAGATGCCACTTAGGGCATCTTTTTGTGTATTTGAACGCTCAACAAACGCTAATCAAAGACTCGCCATAAACTACGGAATAGCCAGCCAATTATATAAAAAGGAATCTCTATTATATCTATAAAATATAACCAATCCCATATACTCGAAGGATCTAAACGACTGCTGCGTCGCGAGCGTCTGATATCCGCAGTATATATAAATAGTATGGCACTAAACACACCACTACCGATAGCCACCCAGAGTGCGGTCGTATCTGCTGTAAAAAACCAATAAGCGATTAAACCTAATGCCAAATAAAAGAGAATATCTGCCAAAAGCCTAAGCAATACCAATGTTGTTCTCCGTTATTCAGCAAGATAGCTTATTCAGCACGACAGTTATGCGGATTAGGTCAGCTCTTTTTAGGCAGATATATCTTATGCGAGTACATCACCAACGACACAAGCATCCGGTAAGGTAACGACCGTCAAGCCCGTCTTTGGCTCACCAGTTGATAGCACCATGCCTTCTGATATACCGAATTTCATCTTACGCGGGGCAAGGTTGGTCACACAAATGACCTTTTTATCAACCAATTGCTCAGGCTCATAAAACTTACGAATACCGCTGAACACGTTGCGTGGCTTGTCTTCACCAACATCCAACGTAAACTGTAGAAGCTTGTCCGCGCCTTCTACATGATTGCACTCTAAGACGTGTGCTACTTTCATCTCAACTTTGGCAAAGTCTTCGATACCAATATAATCGGCTTGCTCAGTATCAACGTCTGTTGTTTGCGCTTTGTCTTTTACGGCAGGCTTGCTATTATCGGACACAGCTGGAGCGTCTGCTTGTGCGAGAGAGGCTTTTGAATCTTCAATCATTGCTTCAATGTCTTTTGCCTCGATCCGTTGCATCAATGGTTTAAACTTATTGATTTTATGACCTAGTAACCACTCATTACGACTGGCAAAGCTTAAGTCGTCTACGTTTAAAAAGCCCTTAGCATTATCGGTCAGTTCTGGTAATACTGGCGCGAGATAAACCATCAATTGACGGAAAATATTAATAGCGACCGAGCAGACGTCTTGAACTTCTTGCTCAGTACCTTCTTGCTTAGCAAGTGACCAAGGTTTTTTACCATCGATATATTCATTGGCTTTGTCTGCACACTGCATGATTAAGCGCATGGCGCGAGAGAACTCACGGTTTTCATAAGCGACCGCGATTTCATCACCCGTTTTAGTAATGTCTTCTAATAGCTCTGACTCGACGCAAACATCCGATAGCATGCCATCGTATTTCTTAACCAAGAACCCTGCACTACGACTGGCGATATTGACTACTTTACCAACCAAGTCAGAGTTAACCTTTTGCATAAAGTCTTCTAAATCAAGGTTGATATCTTCTACTTTGTCAGACAGCTTACTGGCGAAGTAATAACGTAAATACTCAGGGTGTAAGTGTTCAGCGTAAGTTTCGGCCTTAATAAAAGTGCCGCGTGATTTACTCATTTTTTCGCCATTGACCATCAAGAAGCCGTGGGCAAAAACACCAGTTGGTGTGCGTAACTCACTACCAGCTAGCATAGCTGGCCAAAATAAGGCATGGAAATAAACGATGTCTTTACCGATGAAGTGATAAACCTCGGTTTTATTCTCGTTTTCTTGTGCCCAGTAGCGGTCAAAATCAAGCGCTTGCTCAGTACCTTCACGTTTGTCGCATAGGCTTTTAAAGCTTGCCATATAGCCGACTGGCGCATCTAGCCATACATAGAAGTATTTGTCTGGCTCATCGCTTGGGGTATCTGGAATTTGAAAGCCAAAATAAGGTGCATCACGTGAGATGTCCCAGCTGGTAAGGCCAGCGTCAAACCATTCTTGCAATTTATTTGCCACTGACGTTTGCAAGCGGTTGTCACTGCGTGTCCAGTCTTTTAGGAATTGCTCAAACTCAGGCAAATCAAAGAAATAATGCTTTGAGGTCTTTAGGACTGGTGTGGCATCAGATAGCGTTGAATGTGGGTTTTTAAGTTCGGTAGCGTCGTAGGTAGTACCGCATACTTCACAGTTATCACCATATTGATCAAGGGCACCGCACTCAGGGCATTCTCCTTTGACAAATCGATCGGCTAAAAACAATTTCTTTTCAGGGTCGAATAATTGTTCAACATCCTTTGTGCTAATGTGTCCAGCACTATTAAGACGACGATAAATCAATTCAGAGAAATGCTTGTTTTCCTCTGAGTGAGTAGAATGATAATTGTCAAAATTGACTAAAAATTTGGCAAAATCAGCTTCATGTGACGCTTTTACGGACGCAATTTGTTCTTCTGGCGTTACGCCATTGGCTTCTGCTTTTAGCATGATGGCGGTACCGTGTGCATCATCTGCACAGACATAAGTGACCTGATGGCCTTGTGCCTTCATCGCACGTACCCAGATGTCTGTCTGAATATATTCTACAAGATGCCCCAAATGGATATAGCCATTGGCGTAGGGCAGCGCACTGGTTACTAAAATCTCACGCACTTTTATCACCTATATTTTTATATAAACGGGTTGATTATCAAACGTCTTAGCAGTTTATGGCCATTGGACGCGATGTTATCAATACTAAAAACTTCTAAAAAGAATGAAAACTTAAAAAGTGTGCCTATGATACCGTAATTCGGTTAAATTTGTGACATTCCTCCGTAATTAATCAGGCAATGTATTCTATGTGGCATATAGCGAACTCTTTATTTATCTACTATAAATATTGGCCTTGAACCATAACTGATTGTTGCAAGAACTGTCATGAAAAACCCACCAAGCAATCGCTAAGTGGGTTTTTGGTTAGGCGCCATGGTTTAGATTTTATGATTGAAAATTAAAATAAACCAAACTTAAAATGAACCAAACATTGTCCCTAAAGTGATGACAGTGATGACCGCACCACTGTGTGGCAAGGTATCTAAACCACCGGCTGCCATGACAGCGACTCGGTGCATCAGCTCTGGATCGATACCAGCATTGATGGCCATTCTTAGATAATCTTCGCCCAATGTCGACAGCGCGATACTCAAACCACCAGATGATGAGCCGGTAATACCTGCAAGCGTGGTCATTGCGACAGCTTCTGAGATCAGAGGGTTGTCAGGGTTTAGGTTTAAGATACTATCACGAATGATCAAGAAGCCTGCTAATGAAGCGATAACGGCTCCATAACCCACTTCTGATGCCGTATTGAAAATCGGCAACATAGAGTCGTAAGTACCGCGGTTAATGGTCTTTTGTAGGTTATCCCAATGTCCAATACGGAGTAGGACTAGTACTACACAAGCCACGACCAATGAGATGATAATTGACCATAATCCGAGTGAGCCTGCGATATTCAATTCGGGGAATTGTGTCTGTAAACCGTTGAATTCCATTAATGGAAAAATAATATATGTCAGTATAGCGTTTAAACCGATGACCAATACTAAGGGAATCATCGCAACGGTAAATGAAGTTTGATGCGTATTTAGCGCTTCAGTTTCTTGTGTGTCTGCACTAAGACTACCCACATCTTCATCATCATGTTGACCATAGCCTTCACCTGCAGCATTGGCTTTTCTGGCTCGTGATTGTAACCACATCCAACCACCAATAAACATAACCAAACCACCGATGATGCCTAAAATAGGCGCAGCAAACACGTTGGTATTGTAATAAGGAATGGGAATGGCGTTTTGAATCGCTGGCGTGCCCGGTAGTGCAGTCATCGTAAAGGTAAATGACCCTAGAGCAATGGCTGCTGGAATCAATCGCTTGGGAATATCGGCAGCTTTAAACAAGTCTTTGGCGATTGGGTAGATGGCAAATGCGACGACGAATAATGAGACACCGCCATAGGTCAAAATAGCGCATACCAAAATAACAGCGAGTATGGCTTTGCTAGCACCAAGCTTCTCAACCACGGTGCTGGCAATCGCTGTCGCCGCACCAGAGTCGGCCATCAACCGTCCAAAGAGTGCACCTAATAAAAAAATCGGGAAAAACTTAAGCAAAAATCCGCTCAACGCACCCATAAAAACATCAGTGTAAGCAGGAATACTGCTTAAAAAGTCACCTGATAATACCACGGCCAAAATAGCCATAATCGGTGCCAAAATCAGTACCGAGTAGCCACGATAGGCAAAAAACATTAATAATAATAAAGTGATGACAATAGCGAATGTGCTAAACATAGTTGCCCTCCTTGGCAAAAAAAAGCAGCGAGCTATAACAAGACATTACATGGCCTCGCGTGCTTTTGATGTTATTTTCTAGTCGTTTCTAGAATAGTATGCTAAGTTAGCACATATGCTTTTTATATGATATATCGATATGAAACGTATTAATATATTGCTAATAATGAATATTTTATTGTTTACTGGAGGTAGTGAGCGGGAAGCACAGGCAAACTTTATAAACAGTCAAAATAAGTGTCAATAAAAACTCTCAAAACCAAACATTAAATTTACAAGGAATGTGAATATGTTTAGTGCCATCACTAATATGAGCGTGCAGTTAGTCAATCGCTATTTACCATCCCCATTCGTGTTCTCGATTGTTTTGACCCTCATTGCGTTTGCCGTTGGGCTAGCAACGACTGGTCAGGACATGATTGCGATGGCAGGGCATTGGGGTAATGGCTTGTGGTCGCTGCATAGCTTTGCCATGCAAATGGCATTGGTCCTAGTTACTGGCTACGCATTTGCTAGCGCACCGTTCATTCAACGTTTACTGGACAGTCTTGCCAGTAGAGTGCATTCTCCTACGACCGCCATTATGGTATCAACCTTGGTTGGGCTAGTTGGTTCATGGATTAACTGGGGCTTTGGTCTAATTATCGGAGCAATCTTTGCTAAATCATTGGCAAAAAAAGTCGCCAATGTCGATTACCCTTTACTGGTCGCGGCTGCTTATTCTGGATTTGTGATTTGGCATGGTGGATTTTCGGGGTCGATACCACTGACGCTCAGCTCTGGCGGTGATACGCTACTGACATTGTCTAGTAATACCATGACCGAAGCGGTGCCTTTGTCACAGACCGTATTTGCAGGCTATAACTTGCTACTGGTGGGTTTGCTAATAGTCATTTTGCCTCTCGTTAACCGTTTTATGCATCCCAAAAATCCTACAGTGATCGATCCCAACCTGATCAAGCGAGAAGTGTACATCGCACCCCAAAGAGATACACCAGCCCAAAAGCTAGACGATAGCCGTATTATTGCTGTGATCTTGTTAGCATTAGCGCTGATGTATTACATTAGCGAGTTTGGTACTAATGGATTTAACTTAGGGCTGAACATCGTTATTGGGCTGTTCTTATTTATAGGTTTGCTGTCGCACGGTACGTTAGAACGTTACTATCGCGCCGTGAATTCAGGCATTGGCGGTATTACAGGCATTGTATTATTGTTTCCGTTTTATGGTGGCATCATGGGAATCATGACAGGTGCCAATACCGATGGCATCTCTATCAGTACGCAAGTGACCGAGTTTTTTGTCAATTCTGCTTCTGCAGACAGTTTCCCGATATTTGCATTTTTGAGTGCAGGCTTGGTCAATGTTTTTGTACCATCGGGCGGTGGACAGTTTGCCGTTCAAGGCCCAGTGATGATTCCTGCTGGTATTGAACTGGGTGTCAGTCCAGCTGTGACGGCGATGGCGGTTGCATGGGGTGATGCGTGGACCAATATGATTCAGCCATTTTGGGCATTGCCGCTACTGGGTATTGCAGGTTTGGATGCACGAGCTATCATGGGTTATTGCCTGATCGTGCTGGTGGTATCTGGCGCGATTATCATGAGTGTGTTTTGGCTATTAGTATAACGCTCAAACGAATAGGGTATGTTGAACATTCAAGTATTAGAGCTGCTGAGCCATACAGCGTGCTTTTATATTCATGAGCCGATATATCTATGGGCCGATATATCCATCTACCAAAGTAAGTGACCGTGAAGTGCAGTTTATGCAAAAATCAAAAAATATAAATAACAATCATAGGAGATAAGTATGAGTCGATCAAAAGTATACAGCAGTGCTGCAGAGGCGCTACAAGGCATCGTTAAGGATGGGCAGACGCTCGCAATTGGTGGCTTTGGGCTATGTGGTATTCCAGAGGCATTAATAGAAGCGTTACGTGACAGTGGGGTTAATCATTTGACCTGTATCAGTAACAACGCTGGTGTCGATGATTTCGGTCTAGGGCTATTATTGCAAACTCGCCAAATCAAAAAAATGATCTCATCTTATGTGGGTGAAAACAAAGAGTTTGAGCGCCAGTATCTGGCGGGCGAGTTAGAAGTTGAGTTGACGCCGCAAGGTACACTGGCTGAGAAACTGCGCTCAGGCGGTGCTGGTATTCCTGCGTTTTATACTGCAACAGGCGTAGGTACGTTAGTTGCTGAAGGTAAAGAAACCCGTGACTTTGATGGTCGTACTTATGTGCTAGAGCATTCATTGCGCGCCGATGTTGCCCTAATCAAGGCGCAAAAAGCTGACAAAGCAGGGAACTTGATATTCAACAAGACCGCTCGTAACTTTAATCCAGACTGTGCGATGGCTGGGAAAATGACTATCGTAGAGGTAGAGGAAATCGTAGAGACTGGAATGCTAGATCCAGATGAGGTTCACCTGCCAGGTATCTTCGTTCAGCGTATTGTACTGAATAGCGCTCCCGAAAAACGTATCGAAAAAACCACAACTAAAGCGCTAGAAGGCGTGTAAATAAAACGTAGTCGAAGTCTAGCTGTATGTGACATTAATAGTAGATTTTAGATAGATAGAGCTTAGATAGATAGAGCTTAGACAGCTAATTGATTAGATAACTGGCTGTCTAAATGAATAAAAATAGAATATCGCAAAAAATAAGGAAATCAGCATGGCATGGACAAGAGAACAAATGGCACAACGCGCTGCACAAGAATTGCAAGACGGTTATTACGTAAATCTAGGCATCGGTCTCCCAACGCTTGTAGCCAACTATATTCCAGAAGGCGTAGACGTATGGCTACAGTCAGAGAATGGGCTGCTTGGTATTGGCGAGTTTCCTATGGTAGATAGCGTCGACGCTGATTTGATTAATGCTGGCAAGCAGACAGTAACTGCAGAGGCGGGTGCTAGTTATTTTGGTAGTTCAGACTCTTTTGCAATGATTCGCGGTGGCCATGTTAATTTGGCCATATTGGGTGCGATGGAAGTCTCAGAAAAAGGCGATCTTGCCAACTGGATGATTCCCAAAAAAATGGTCAAAGGAATGGGCGGGGCAATGGATTTGGTTGCAGGCGTGCAGCGCGTGATTGTCCTGATGGAACAAGTCAACAAACACGGTGACCCTAAAATTTTGGCCAACTGTGAGTTACCACTGACGGGAAAAGGCGTGGTTGATCGCATTATTACTGAGCTTGCTGTGTTAGACATCACCGATAGCGGGTTGAAATTGATTGAGCTAGCCGATGGTGTCAGTTTCGAAGAGTTACAAGAAAAAACGCCAGTGAACATTGTGCAGTAATCTTGGTACAGTAGAGTAACGCTCCTAAGACTACTATGTTTTATGCTATAGATACATATGTCGCCAGCGTTATAGTGGCGCATTTATTTAGATCAGGGCGTGTTGAACATTCAAATGTGGTGCTGGCAGTGACTATTTTTTAGACAATATGCAGTGAAATTTTTGATACCTAGTCATTCTAGGTT
>NZ_RRYV01000013.1 GCF_014861395.1 Psychrobacter sp. FME13
CGGCCTTATCAGAGAGTACTTGCCTAAGGGTTGTGACTTTAGACAAGTCTCTGATGATGAGATGCAGGACATTGAGAACAAATTAAACAACAGACCAAGAAAACGATTAGGGTTTAAGACGCCTATGCAGGCGTTCTATAATATTAATTAGCGTTGCACTTGGTGTGTTAATCTAAGAAATAAATATTGAGCCTAAAAGTAAGAAATATTTTACTTTAAAAAATGGACAAAAAATATGTCTAAATTCTAACAATCCTAATTTAGAAAAAACTATTTACACACCTTTAAACAAGCAATCATTGTCAGTCTCAATTGCTGGCATAGATGACAAAAATGAAATCTCGATAATTTTTTACAAAAAATTTGACTATCCTTACCTAGTTGAGTAATAAGGAATTTCTAGATGCTATTATTGATACGAAAAAGTAGAATAAGGTGTTTAGATCGAGTAATGAATTCTTATATATTCAATATACTTAAAATAATATTCGTGCTATCAACAACTAGTCTTCTTGGATGTTTCCAAGACTATCCTACGCATAGCCCTCCTATCGAAGGAAGTATTGATATATCGAAAAACAGCAAAGGTGATTTATGTTTTATGCCAATATTCAGTTCTGCCGTCGTTATGGAAAATCCTATAATTTTTAATTATATTAAAATGGAAGAGCTTGCTATATTGGATCCGAATGCTGAAATAAGTGATCATGTCAAAATACAGATTAAACCCAAGAATAAAAATTATTTCAGTTTGAGAGATGGGCAAAAAATATGTTTAAACTCTAATAATCCTAATTTAGAACAAATTACTTATTCTAAGTTAGATAGGCAATTGTTAATAGTTTCAATTGGAGGTTTAGACGATAAGAAAGATCATTTTATAAGTTTTCAAAAAGAGTTTAATTATCCTTATACACCTGAGTGACAACTATCCTTCCATCGGCAGACTGATAGGCGATACGTAGGTAAGCTAATAATCAGAAAGGTATAACCTAATGCAAAAAAAAGTTTTCACTCTGTTGACCCTCATCCTACTGACGTCTTGCATGGCTAACAATGATCCTAATCAGGATCAGGCCAGTGATGCTCCTACTGAAAAACATGACAGCTCAAAAATAAATAATGAGCAAACTATAGAAGAAAAAGAGCAAGTAGTTGACGAACGTGAAGATAATGAAGCCGTTCTACGTCACTTTGTAAAACAATGGAAGAAACCCATGAGTCCTGATGAAAAAGCAAGAAATTATCAATTTTTACTCGAGCTTAGTAAAAAGGGAGATATAAATTTTACCAAAAAAAATTATAGTAAGGCATGGTACGAATATAGTACAGGCTCCATTTACTATCCCTCTCCGAGGGTATTGGTAAAATCAGGAGACGCTTTAATATTAGCGTATATTAGTTCTTCATTCACAATCTGTAAATGTACTCCAAGTGATATAAACGACATGCCAAAAGAGACAAGCATGAAAACTGTTGAATTAGATTACTTAAGATATAGAATAGACAGAGAGTATGGTGTAGCGCTTGCTCTCAACCGTTATTCTAAGATAGATTATAAAAACGAGCAGCGTTTAAGCAAGGAAGAAGAGCAGCAGTTAGTCGAAAAAATAGAGTGTCTAAACGAGAAGCTTGACTTTGAAGCTGAGTCAGCTGACGTATCTATTTTGGCGCCATGTGTTGGTTGATAAATTTCAAAAAGAGGTCGATTGCATACCCGTACCAGAAGGTAAAACGTATGAGCAAGTGAGTCCAAATCAGCCGATTAAATAGTATTTTCTACTGGAGTTTTAATGTATCAAAAAAGAATCACACCTTTAATTCAGCCTTTACTACTAACGACACTGCTATCCAGTAGTTTGATAACTGCTGCTTGTTCAGCGGAGTCTTCAAACACACCTATATTATCTAATCAAAGCACCCCTGCTGAAATATATAAACTCGGACTAGCCTACTATGAGGGCGACTCGGTTCCTCAAAACTATGATAAAGCTTTTGAACTGTTTCAAAAAGCTGCTAACCAGAAGTACTCTGATGCTCAATTTAATCTTGGTGTTATGTACGAAAACGGCATAGGCATTGATCAAAACTATGAAAAAGCAATGCAATGGTATTTGTTAGCAGCTGATAATGGAGACTTTGAGGATCAAAATAATATAGGCTCACTATACTATTTTGGCAAAGGCGTAGATCAGAACTATGATAAAGCTTTTGAATGGTACAAAAAAGCTGCTGATCAAGGGGTAGGTGTAGCACAACTTAATATGGGTGGTCTCTATGAGAACGGTTATGGTGTGCCGCAAGACTGTGACACAGCTTTTGAATGGTATACATTGGCAGCTGACAATGGAGACTTTGATGCCCAAAATAATCTTGGCACTTTTTATGAAAACGGCTACAGCGTACCGCAAGACTATGATAAGGCTTTAGAGTGGTATACCAAAGCCGCTGATCAAGGTTTAGATTTAGCACAACTTAACATCGGTGGTCTCTACGAGAATGGCAACGGCGTGCCGCAAGATTATGACACAGCTTTTGAGTGGTATCAAAAGGCAGCTGATCAAGGCAACCAAGAAGCCAGCAATCGCATCGGTAGATTAGTCATGAATGATAAAATCGACGATACAGGCATTACTATCTACAGCACTCAAGAAACGGGTCTCACATTGGGTGATCTTGAGGGCAGCTTGAGCGAATAGAGATCGTTCTATTAGATATCAACTTAGGTAACCTAACAGTCATATGCTTCGTGATACTCCATCTTAGACTTAATGATCTTTTCGATATGTCTGACGAATATCTTGGTCTCGGGTCGACTATCTTCATCAACGATCAGCAAACCTCCTATCGAAACATAGCAGACGCCAGCAGACTTAGTAGGTAATAGATTGGTCCACTTAGAAAAAATATCATTCTCTAGTTGTACCGTTTGCCAGTAGTTCGATAAATAATAGTCACCTATCGTAGATTGCCACGTACAAACTTCAGACTCCGTGATAACTGATTGAACTGCTAATGGCGTTTGAAACAGTGCCTCTTTGTGTAATCCATCGAATGCTCGGATGACGAAAGCAGCAGGATGGTTTGGGAACTCCTCTCTTTCTCTTGATCGAGGCATACTTTGTGCTTGCTTTGTCTGAAAAGACTCAATAGTACTCATATCAACCTGATCAGCCATTTCAGACTCCAGCTCACGTATAGGCTTTGAGTACAAGGAATCTAAAAGATCTATATCACTTAACGATATAGATAAAGAGCCAATAATTTTTTCGTTATCTTCCTCTCGTACACCGCCATACATGCTAACGCCAATAACACAATTATCAAATGCCCATTCACAGTGCTCTACTACATTATCACTATAGTAATGGCTATCAGAGAAATAGTTTGACCCCGGACCTAAATACGCTATAAGTTTTTTAATAACCTGTTGCCTATTAAATAGTTGTGCTGGGATATTGATCCATATTGAATCAATCAATCGGTCGTCATCTGCTGCACTAAAATGACAGTAAGCAACGTTGAGAGACCAAAACTTAGCTAATTTTATAGTTACTATTTTAGGCATATAACTTTCTTCATAAGAGCGAGTTACCGTATCTTTTTCAGGAAGCTGAGCTTTTATATCAGATAACTTATCACCCCATTTAAATGTCACATCACCGAATAGAAATTCGTTTTTTCTCATGAATGTCTCTTTTAAGATACTGTATAGTCATAATGATATACTTATGTCTATTATTAAGAAAGCTGTTAGGAAGTCTCTAGATTAGATATTAAGCCATTTACAAAAACATCTTCTAGCAATGAGAACACTATGAAAAATCTACTCGTAGCGATACTAAGTATTTTGGGTACTTGCCTACTATCTACGCCTGCAAATGCAGCAAGTTTTGATTGCAACAAAGCTGCTACTTGGGTAGAAAAAACCATTTGCAAAAGTCCTGAGCTTTCTAAGCTTGATGACACAATGGCAAAAAAATATAAAAGCAATCTTGCTACTTCTTCTGATTATGAAGACAGCACAGCTTTTAAAAATAGAACTATTGCGAATCAACGCACATGGCTCATGTTTCAGCGTGATACCTGTAAAAGTGAAGAATGTCTGATACGCGAGTATAAAGAATATATCGAAGAGCAAACCAATTACGGTGTGGCTTGGAGTTTTTCAGATGAGCTAAGTCGTTCTGATTTACCGAGCAAAAGTGCCTTTGGGGATTTTTCTCAAACCTCTCAAATCTCAATATATAATTCAGAAACGCAGAAATGGGAAGATACAGGAGAAGCAACAAACACGGTATCAATTCATAGTGTCGCTAATAAGCCTCACCTTTCCATTATCGAGGGCGTTTTGATTTTTACCAATGCGCATATCTGTGATTTGGGAGAAAGCAAAGCCATATGGTCAGAGAATCATTGGGTCATAAACGATGATCAGCCAGATCAAAGCGTTGATCTGCGTTTATATCCAGCAATTTATCAAGGTAAGAATCAATTGTTATTAAGAGACATGGACGACCAATATAGAAAACTGCACTGCGGTATGCGAGGGTATTTTGACGGGATTGTGTTGAAACGTGGGGTGAGTTAGGTTTGCTAATTTAAAATTAGACTTCGCTGAACATTTTCAAATCGGCAGGTTTTTTATACAAAAAAGGCAGCAAGGTAAACAACCTCGCCACCTTTATGTTTTGATCTAATATTTATATCCCAACCGCAACCTCAGCCCCATCACGAATCGCACGTTTGGCATCTAGCTCAGCTGCTAGCTTAGCACCGCCGATTAAGTGATACTGCGCATCTGGTGCATCACCGACATTTGGCATCAGCTCAACAACAGACTCTTGACCAGCACAGACGACAACGCTATCAACACGTAATAACTGGCTTTGACCTTGACTGTTGGTGACCCAAATACCTTCGTTGGTGATTTTGTCATACTGCACACCCGCGACTTGGATGACGCCGTGTGATTTGATATGCGCACGATGCACCCAACCAGAGGTTTTATTCAATCCACTACCCAAGCGGCCTTTGCTACGCTGCATGAGGTAAACTTGGCGAACAGGTTTAATGGCTTCAGGCTTAACCAAACCACCATCCGTTTGATAATTGACATCATTGGTCACGCCCCACTCTTCACGCCACTCACTAATAGACTGCGGTGTGGTGCGATAGCTTGGATCTTTTAGCGCATCAGGGCCAATTTCATCCAGCGACTGGCCATGATTAGCGGTTAGATATTCACTGACATCAAAACCAATACCACCAGCACCGATGACAGCTACAGTATTGCCAACTGATTTCTCGCCAGAGAGCAGCTCAGCATAACTCATCACTTGTGGTAACTCAGCACCCTCTAATTTACCTTCTAGGCTTCTAGGCACGACACCTGTTGCCACGATGACGTGATGAAACTTGGCTTGTTCGATCATGGCTTTATCAACCTTAGTATTGAGTTGAATCTCAACACCTAAATGCTCAAGCTCATTGATATAGTAGCGAATGGTCTCAAAGAACTCTTCTTTACCAGGGATGACTTTGGCATAGTTGAACTGACCGCCCAAGACATCTTTAGCTTCGAACAATGTCACTTCATGACCACGCAGCGCTGCCACATGTGCCGCTGACATACCTGCGACACCGCCACCGATAACCGCTACCTTTTTAGGTTTTTTAACTTTTTTATAGACCAGTTCAGTTTCATGACAAGCTTGAGGATTGACCAGACACGTTGAGCGTTTGTTTTCGAACGTGTGATCGAGGCAGGCTTGGTTACAGGCGATACAAGTATTAATACGGTCCGCTTGACCATTTTTAGCTTTATTGACCCAATGGGCATCAGCTAAGAATGGACGCGCCATTTGAATCATATCAGCTTGACCTTTAGCGACGATGTCTTCCGCTGTTTCTGGCATATTGATGCGGTTGGCCGCCATCATTGGGATATTAATATGCTTTTTGATTTCAGCGGTAAAATCAACAAAGGCTGCCCGTGGTACGCTCGTGACAATGGTCGGAACACGCGCTTCATGCCAGCCAATGCCAGTGTTCATGATGGTCACGCCTGCTTCTTCTAGCGCTTTTGCCACGGTGATGACTTCGTCCATGACGTTACCGTCTTTGACCAAATCAATCACTGACAGACGGAATAGAATAATAAAATCTTCACCGGCAGCGGCACGAACCGCTTTGACCACATCAACAGCGAACTTCATACGGCCGTGGATATCACCGCCGTAAATGTCTTCACGCTGATTCACATGACGCGATAAAAACTGGTTGAGCAAGTACCCTTCTGAGCCCATGATTTCGACACCGTCATACCCTGCTTGCTTGGCAAGCTTGGCTGAACGAGCGTAGTCTTTTACCGTCTGCTCGATGTTTTTAATACTCATCTTGCGCGGTTTAAATGGTGAGATTGGCGATTTAATCGGACTTGATGACAGTACAAAAGGATGATAACCGTAACGCCCGCTATGCAAGATTTGCATAATGATTTTGCTGTCGTGCTTATGAGCCGCACGGGTCACACGTTGATGGTTCATAACGTCGGCTTTGGTGTTCATGGTACCACCCGCAGGGAGCAACCACCCCTCGCGATTGGGTGAGATACCACCTGTAATCATCATCGCCACGCCGCCTTTTGCACGCTCTTCGAAATATGCTGCCAACTTGCCGTAATTATAAAAACGATCTTCAAGTCCTGTATGCATAGAACCCATAACCATACGGTTTTTAAGCGTCGTAAAACCCAAATTGAGTGGTTCAAATAAATGTGGATAGTATTGGTTGGTATTGGCAGTTTCAATCGGCGTGGCAGTGCGGCTGGCTGACATATCATTTTCCTTATGAATGGCTTGCGGGACGTAACATGACTCATATCCTAACACACCGCTATTATTGTCAGCTATGCAGACAAACGACTGGTGAGTGGACATTATATTAACGACAGTAGACACCTCTACAGTAACTGGTTAAATAAACACCAAAAAATCAGTACAATTGTCTGTTATGACCGTTTATAATCATTAGATGCTGATACCGTCGATTAGAATTAGCACGGGCTTGGTCCTTCGACCATAGCGCTGACCGCGACTAAGATATTAGCGAATTTAAAAAACAGGATAAAGGATTATCTTCATGACAGACTTCCACACTGGTCTTGGCAAAAATGCGGCCAACCATCAACCACTAACCCCTATTGACTTCATTATTCGCAGTGCGCAGGTGTACCCTGACAAGACTGCCATCATCTACGACGATCTAGAACACAACAACCTTACTCAAACATGGCAACAGACCTATGATCGTTGCAGGCAGTTAGCTGATGGACTACGCAAACTGGGGGTTGATAAAAATGATACGGTGGCAGTAATGATGCCGAATACGCCAGCGATGATCGAATGTGCCTTTGGCGTACCCATGTCAGGTGGCGTGCTCTGTACTTTAAATACCCGACTCGACATCAATGCCCTCACCTTTTGTCTGCAGCACTCAGAGGCTAAAGTTCTCATTTTAGACAGTGAGTTTGCTGAGTATGCCGAGATTATCGATGAAACTTTTCCCAACTTAATCGTCATTCATGCGACAGACACTGCCATCAAGGTCGAACGATTTGGACAAATGAGCTATGAGGAATTGGTTGCTAGCGCTGACAGTTTAGACAACTGGGAAAAACCATTAGACGAATGGGACGCGGTTGCACTGAATTATACCTCTGGTACAACAGGCAAGCCCAAAGGGGTGGTCTACCATCATCGTGGTGCCACACTAAATGCCGTCTCTAATATTTTAGATTGGGATATGCCCAAGCATCCGATGTATCTCTGGACGCTACCACTGTTTCATTGTAATGGTTGGTGTTTTCCGTGGACTATTGCAGAGCGTGCTGGTGTCAATGTCTGCTTGCGCAGGATAGATGCAGACTTGATTTTACAGCTGATTGCTAAGTATAAAGTCAGCCATTATTGTTCAGCACCTGTGGTACATAATATGATTGCAGGCGGCAAACCTGAATATAAACAGGCGATTACCCATCAAGTCAATGGCTGGGTCGCTGGGGCACCACCATCTGAAACCATGCTAGCGGCAATGGAGAAAATGGGCTTTCATATTTCTCACGTTTATGGCCTCACAGAAGTATATGGGCCAGTGACGGTCTGTGCAGAGCAAGAAGACTGGGATGAGATAGATGTCGCCGCTCGTGCCCAGAAAAAATCACGCCAAGGGGTAATATCTCACCTCATGACGGGATTTGAAGTGTTCAAACAAGGTACCACTGAGCCCGTCACAGCCAATGGTGAAGAGATGGGCGAGCTAGCACTGCGTGGTAATATGGTGATGAAAGGTTATCTTAAAAGCCGTAAAGCCACCGAAGATGCCTTTGCTGATGGCTGGTTTCGTACGGGTGACTTGGGTGTCAAATACCCTGATGGCTACATCAAAATCATGGACAGGCTTAAAGACATCATCATCTCAGGCGGTGAAAACATCTCTAGTATCGAAGTCGAAAATGTTCTGTATAAAATGCCTGAAATTGAAAGCTGTGCCGTCGTTGCCGCACCACATGATAAATGGGGTGAAGTACCCGTTGCCTTTATTGAAATTCATGCAGGCAATACTTTACAACGCGACACCGTGATGGAACATTGCAAGCAACATTTAGCAAGCTTTAAAGTACCAAAATATATTATCTTTGCTGAAATACCAAAGACCAGTACTGGTAAAGTACAAAAATTTGAACTGCGCCATGCAGCCAAATCATTGGCACACGAAACACCAAAAGTCACGGCTAGCGCTCAATAAAGCGGTAATTTATTAAATTACAACTCATAAAAAGGTCAGCTATATATAGCTGACCTTTTTTGCGAACACTAGGGCGTGTTGAACATTCAAATGTTAGGACTGCTGATCGCTAAAATTGCACCAAACTAGGCGCAAACCGACGATAATATCGAGATCTTAGCTAGGCTTGCAACAACGTTTGGGGTGATTTTAGCATCAGCCCTTTGGGGCAGTACTCTTTTTTGCCAATATATGGCGAAATTGTTTAACCTAGAATGACTAGGCATCAAAAATTTCACTGCATATTGTCTAAAAAATAGTCACTGCCAGCACCACATTTGAATGTTCAACACGCCCTAACCTATTTATACTGTAATTGGTTCAATATAATTTGGAGATAAAGAAGCCAAGTAAAAGCACTCCAAATAGTAGACTAAGCGAGGCTGTTTGAGCGCTAGTTTATAGAGAACTCATCTATCAGCCCAGTTTGGGCTCAAGCCATTGATAAATCAACATACCGATGATCATGGCGGGGATAAAGACATAAGCCTGCCATTGCCCTGTGCCAAGCAGCACAATACCTGGTCCTGGGCAGATACCCACCAAACCCCAACCGATACCAAACAGCATCGCGCCGATGAGGAGCTTTTTATTAATCACCGTTTTGCTCGGCAGTTCTATCATTGTACCGATCCAGCTAGTCTGTTGGCGCTTGGCAAGTTGCACACCAACGATTGCCACGATTAATCCACCGCCCATAACCAATGCAAGGGAGATATCCCATGCACCAAAGATATCTAGAAACCCTTGTACTTTCACAGGATCAGTCATACCAGATATTAGCAATCCAAAGCCAAACAGCAACCCTGCCACTAATCCAATCAAATTTTTTAACATTGTCGTTTCTCGCTATTATTTCTTATCAATACAGCTTCTTATCAATACAGCTAAATACGGTCTTTGCCTTTTCTAAATCAAGCCTAAAATCTGCCGACCGATATAAACCGTCACAATACCAAAAAACATAAAAGTCGCCGTTGCTGCCATCGAACGTGGAGACAAGCGCGCATTACCACAGATACCGTGGCCACTAGTACAGCCAGATCCCAAACGTGTCCCGAACCCAACCAACAACCCTGCACCAATTAATAATGGCAAAGAGCTGCTGATTGCCACCTCAGGCAACGGTTTGACGATGCTATATAAGATTGGCGAGACGATGAGACCTACGATAAATAGCACTTGCCACATCTCTACGCGCTTGGGCTTCAACAAGCTAGAAAAAATACCGCTAATGCCTGCAATACGTCCGATACCGAGCAGCAATATGACCGTTGCCACACCTAGTATTAGACCACCTACCAAGGAAATTGGCGTAAATGCTTGCCAGTCTATCTGTATATTCATATTGTTTACCCAGTCTTATGTTTATTAGAAACAGACTTCAATAATTAATTTATATAAATACATTATATTATAAAATATAATAAAAAGCCAAAAAATACCGAACCTAGCATAATGCTGTGGCTCAGTACTCTTTTATTCTAAAAAACCTATCTAATACCATGCACAAAAATTAGAGTAGCAAGGAAAACGAGTGCAAGTGCTACTCACTGTAGACTAAACAAGTTTGACACCGCTAATCGTATTTTTTGGGATTGGTATAACCTAAAAAACTTACTTACTATTCAGCCAATACTTCATCAAGTACTGACTCAAAACGCGAAACCGCACCATCAACATCAGTTAATTTGTCTAGACCGAATAAGCCCAAGCGGAAGGTCTTAAAATTATCAGGCTCACCCACTTTAAGTGGTACACCAGACGCAATCTGCATACCTGCTGCTGCAAACGCACTACCTTTATGCATATCATCACGGTCGGTATAAACCACGACAACACCTGGCGCTTCAAATCCCTTCGCCGCCACGCTTTCGATACCTTTGTCGGCAAAGACTTGACGAATACGATTGCCCAGTTCCCACTGCGCATCACACAATGTATCAAAACCAACTTTTTTGGCTTCTAAAATAGTATCGCGGAACTGACGCAAGCTGTCCGTTGGCATGGTCGCATGATAAGCATGGCCACCGTTCTCATAGGCACGCATTATATTTAACCACTGCTTCAAGTCTAGGCTAAAGCTATCAGACTCCGTGCTGTCTACTTTTTTGACAGCAGCATCGCTTAACATGACCAAACCAGCACACGGCGTACTACTCCAACCTTTTTGTGGCGCGCTAATAAGAACATCGATACCTAAAGCTTGCATATCCAACCAGACACAACCTGACGCGATACAGTCAATGACCAATAAACCGCCTACGCTATGCACGGCAGCACTTAATGCTTTAATATAATCCGCTGACAGAATAATACCTGATGAGGTTTCAACGTGTGGGGCAAATACGACTGCTGGCTTTTCTGCTTTAATCTTAGCAACCGCTTCATCAATATCAACAGGTGAAAATGGTTTTGGCGTATCACCTTCTTCACGGTGCGCAGTCAATACGGTGGTCGACTTGGCAATCTTGCCTTTTTCTAAGATTTGCGTCCAGCGATAGCTAAACCAACCATTACGGATGACCAGACAATCTTCATCATTTGCCAATTGGCGTGCTACGGCCTCCATACCAGAAGTACCAGAACCAGGAACGATAGCAACAGCATCAGCGTTATACACTGATTTCAGCTCACTAGATAAGTCATTCATCACTTGCTGAAAGACTTTCGACATGTGATTAAGGGCACGGTCAGTATAGACCACTGAGTATTCTAATAAGCCGTTTGGATCAATATCTTGGCGTAATGCAGTCATGGGACACTCCTAGTTTATTGTTAGGTAATTTAATAATTCTTAATGATTGGCTACAAAAAAAATTCAGAAAATAAAATCCAAATATCAAAAAGTAGACACTAAAATTCAAACACTCTCTAAACAACTCTAGCCAATATTAATCGTATACGCCTACCATTCACAAAAATTAGAGTAGCGAGAGGAAGTACTACGCATGATAGATTAAGCAAGTTTGATGCGGCTAATCGTGCTTTTTGGATTTGGTATAATATCGAGTAATAATCGAGAGTATGATGCAGGGTTGACGATATAGCACTTTATCCTAGTGCTATTGCCGTTGGTAACCATGTCTTTTACGCATTCGTTTTATTAACTTTAAATCAAGTTATATAAAGATAGATGCGCCGTTATAGATGCTACACGGTGGTAGATTGATAACGAGAGTTATGGGGTATTAATGAGATGAACAGGTAGAGATCTAGCTGGCACTAAAACTTCTAGCACATGACCATTAGCAAGTTTTGACATATTATCATCACTTAATATGCTCATAACAGCTTGATATTAGCACTGATAATGTAGGTTGACAACGATATGTTTATGCGATGACTTGCGCCAGCTCATATCAAGAGGTTTTGATAAGTTACCTGATCAATAAATAGCGGCTATCGATGACTGCGATGCGCATCTTGTAGTCCCGACACCACAAAATCCAGCAGCTCACTATCACCCTCTCGGGCAGCCTTGCGCATCAGCTTCGATGGTGCGTGTGTCAATGTCTGAGTCAGACGGCGTGACAGCTCAGTGATGATTGCTTCGGGAGTGGCATTGTTTTGCTGCAATTGAGCTAAGGACTCATGTAATAGCTTATCTACCTGACCTTGCGTACACGATCGATACTGCTCAATATCTTTACCGACTTGGCGCACTTGAAAGCGACGATCCATCTCAACGACCAACTGACTGACCAGTAACTCCGCATCTACAGCTGCTTGCCTGCGCTGCTCGATGTTACCCGCAATGACATGCTGCAGGTCATCGACAGAATACAAATAAATATCATCGATACGGCTAATGGTCGAGTCGATATCTCGTGGTACAGCCAAGTCAATCATCAACATAGGCTGATAACGACGACGCTTTAGCGCCTGCACAGTCATGGTTTTATCAATTAACAAATCCATACTACCACTACAACTACTGACAATATCAGCATCCGCCAATACTTGCGGCAGCTCTTGTAGGGTTCGGACTTCCACACGGCGATTAGGATTGCGCAATTCCGCCGCCAATGCTTCCGCCCGCTCAGGATTGCGGTTGCAGATAATAACACGCCCAACGCCAAGACCTGCGATATGCGTGGCTACCAGTCGATTCATCTCCCCTGCGGCAACGACCAGTAAAGTACGACTAGGTAAGTCATCAAATATTTGTGTGACCAACTTGGCGGCTGCATAGCTAAGCGAGACCGCTTGGGTACCTACTTTGGTCTCGTTACGCACTCGCTTCGCAGCAGCAAACACTTGGTCGACGACCCAACCAAGCTGATTACTCAGTGTGTTTTCCTCTTGTGCAAGGTGTACTGAGCGCTTGATTTGACCCAGTATCTGCGGCTCACCCAATATCATAGAATCTAACCCTGCAGCGACGCGGAGCCAATGAGTCAATGCGTGAGTATCACGATGCACATAAAGGTATGGGTCAACCTCAGTAAGAGACAATTGCTTAAAAGTAGCCAACCATGTTTTAATTTTGATAATATGAGCACTGATAGCAGCAGAAGACAACGTGGCACTGCTACTAAAGGCGTTATTAGAAACTGGTGCTATAGCAGGATTTGCTACTTGCGCACCTGCGGAAGGGGAAACCAACACTTGCGAGGCTGATTTTTGTGAGACTGAGCTTTGTGATGCCGGTTTTGAAGTGGCCAGAGTTTGTGGTACTAGTGCGTAAATCTCAGTTCGGTTACAGGTGGAAACGATTACGCTACCATCTGTTAATGCTTCTAACTGTTTGAGCGCGACATTCACATCGTCACCTACTAGCGCCAAGCGCTCTCTTAGAGCGACTGGTGCAGTTTTGTGATTGACTCCGATAACCACTAATCTCATTATTGATAGACCATAAAAATGACGCTCACCTGCCAGCCCCACTATCTTATTATTTTGAAAAGACAGTTTTGAGTGACAACGTTGAAAGGAGTACCCTAAAAATCGCTCATTATATCATTATTGCTGGCTTTAATTAACACTCACCCATCTATGATAGCTATTTGATTGTATCTGGGCATACATGTAACAAATCAACCACTCATATGATTGGTAAAGCCAATATTTATGTTTTAGCAAATGTTTATAAAAACTGACATAAACTATTCGCCTCCTCCACGCTAACTTGTTATATTTCTATAGTATGCCAACCAATATAAATAGTCAGAAAGCCATACTTTGCTAAACAGTAGTCAGTAGAAAAACTATTACCAATATTTGAGTAACACGGCCACTATTGTTTATAACATCCATCTACTCTTATAATGTTTATCATCGGTACTCATTACCAACAATTAGTCTGCAGCGCTGACAAGATAATTTTCTTATCAGCATAGGTACACAATGGGCAAACACGGTTATCTATGATTTTCTTTGGGTCATTATTTCAATCAAAACTTGCACATGACGACCAATTTGACCTTCGTGCTTTATGGCATGGCATTATTGAACGTCTGTGCCAACGTTATAAGCTAACACTATCGTTGGCCGTTTGCTTATGCCTCGGGTCTTCGTCTGTGTATGCCAGCCAATATGTGCTATTGCCCGAAGACGCCAACACAACCACCACATCGGTTGCTGTAAAAAACGAAACTGTGTCGAATCTTAAAAATATACAGACCATAGAAAACATAAACAGTTTAGCGCCCACAACCTTATTGCAACCTGAGCTACAAGAACCAAGTTTATATGCACTATTAGATGCCGAGTTTGCAGCCGATCGTGATGATAAACAACGCGCAATAGCTATTTATAAGCAGCAATCTTTTAAAGAAGACGCGACTGCAGTATTTGAGCGAGCACTTAGTTTGTCTTTGCGTAATGAAAGAATTGAAGACTCATTGCAGTTTGCCAAAACATGGCAAGATCAAAACCCTGATCACGTGCCCGCTTGGTTTTATGTGGCGCATTTAGCCCTACGCGCCCACGACTACCTACTCGCTGGCGAAACCTTAAACCGTATTTTACGTTATGATCCTCGAGCAGATCTCAGCGAAATTCTTATCGGTATTTATCCCAATAACGATCAAGACAAACGTGAACTACTCGCGGCACTGCAACCACTTGATAGCGAACAAAATGCTTCACTCTCCGTGTTAAAAGCCGGTTTGCTTTACCAGTTTAATGAGCCTGAAAGTGCCATTATCCATATCAACCGTGCTTTAGAACACCAACCGGATTACGTACCTTTTATCACACTGAAGGCTGACATATTGCGCAAAATCGTAACCGCTGAAACGGTTGTTAACTACGTCAGTCAAGCACGCTTGCGCAATCCAGACAGTAAAAGCTTATATCTGTATGAAATTCGCTATTTGCTGGATTTGAAACAAAGCGAAGAAGCATGGGAGCTATTGCTCGACGCACACGAGCATTTTAATGATGATGCCGAAATCACCTTGCTAGCGGCGCTGGTAAGCTTGGATATCGAAAAGTATGATAGTGCGGACCAATTACTTAATATGCTCGCAAAAAACCAAGCTTATCTGGATCAAGCTTATTACTATCTCGGTATCAGTGCCGAGCGCCAACATAACTTTGAACAGGCTAAATACTATCTTAATAGCGTCATGCAAGAAGATTTAGTGTTAGAAGCCCGTAGGAAAGTCGTTGCACTTGACTTACTCAATGACGATACCGAAGCGGCAATAGCAACCTTAAAAAAACTGCGCAAAGATTTCAGTGTTTTTGCACCAGATACCTTCGTAATGCAAGCAGATATTTTACGACAGCAAAATAAATCTGACGATGCCCTGCGTCTGTTAACGCAAGCCGCTCGTCAATCTCCTAATAATGAGATGTTACTATTTGCCCGTATCCAACTGCTAGACGACAAAGATGATTACGTCGTTAAGCGCACACTGCTCAATCACTTGCAAGCATTGGATCCTAGTAATTTATCGTATCAGCTCAGCTATGCTCAGCTATTATTGGCCAATCAAAACAGTTCTGAGCAAGGTCTCAAGCTAGCAACAGCTATCATTCAAATTCGCTATGATGACCCACGTTATGACAATGAGCTGCATCTACAAGCACTCAACGTCCTAGCAAGCGATGCGCTGGCCAACGAAAACTACCAACAAGTTATCAACTACCTGCAGACACCTTATGATGTACTGCCAACCTTACGCTCAGGGGCTTTACTACTTCGCGCTTATCAAGGCCTAGGTAACAATGTAAAAGTTGAGTCATTACTGGCAGACTTGCAGCAGCGTTTCTCATTTGGTCAGCATAATATCAATGACCGTACGCAACTGTATTAGTATTAATATGAGAGTATGCAAATTCTAGATTTTTGCTTACAAGGCACTTATAAGAAGCTAACAGCGGCGCATAACTGAGTAACAAATAACATTTAAGCTAGTAAATTTGGTCATTATTGGGAATATAACATGTCATTATCAACACCTTCTTATAAGCTTAATAAGTTTGCTCTATTCAGTGCCATGACTGCCGCACTAGTGATAACCTCTGGCTGTCAGTCATTAAAAACGGCCAATGCGACCAATCAGTCAATGACTACTGTACAAAACCAACCTCAAAAACTTGAAAGTTTTAATATCACTGGCAAAATCGGTGTTACAACGCCCGCTAATGACACCACAGGCGCTCAAGGTGGTAGTGCATTTTATGCTTGGGGTCAGCAAGACGATCGCTTTGCTATCGAACTGATTGGCGCCTTGGGTATTGGCAAAACCAACATCGAATATAATGGTCAAACGGCCACCTTAGTGAGTGAAAAAACAGGCACATTAACCGCTGATGATCCTGAAGAGTTATTGAAAAAAGCCACTGGCTGGCAAGCACCTATCTCGCAAATGCCTTATTGGATATCAGGTAATCCTGCACCTTCAGACAGCGCACCAGAGATGGATGACCAAAACCGCTTGATAAGCTCAGTGAATGGTGATTGGAGTGCCAGCTTTACTTACAAAGGCTCTGACAAGCTACCAAGCAAAATCAGCGCTGTGCAGCCTCAAGGCAATAAAGTAGTGATGACGATTAATCATTAACCATCAATTAAATATTACTGCCCAAATAATCGCTGCTCATTAAGATAGCCATTTATGACTGAGTATATATCTATGCCGCATGCCGCTACTATCACTCGCTTATCGCCGGCAAAAATCAACCTGTTTTTGCATATTACTGGCAAGCGCACCGATGGCTATCATAATTTACAAACGGTATTTCGCCTACTCGATTGGGGCGATTATTTGCACTTTTCAGTAGACAATAAAGTCGTTGTTGATACCAGTAATAATGCGTTAGACACTACAAGGCTTTGTCATCAGCTAGTCACACTGACTGGCGCGGAATCGATAACGAAAAGCATAGAAGATAATCTCATCTTTAAAGCAGCACATGCATTGCTAGCGTCTGCCATACAATTCAAGACGCTACCCCAACAGCTGCCATTAGTACAAATTAATGTGGACAAGCATTTACCGATGGGTGCTGGTCTAGGCGGTGGCTCATCCAATGCCGCTACTACTTTACTGGTATTAAATGAGATTTGGCAGCTTAACTTTAACAAAAATGAACTAATAAAAATTGCTGCTACGATTGGCGCGGATGTACCAATATTTATCTTTGGGCAAGATGCGATTGCGATGGGTATTGGTGAGGAACTGACCGCCATTGACCTTCCCGACCAACAGTATTTAATCTTAACGCCTGATGCACACGTCAATACTGCTAAGCTGTTTGCCCATCCTAAACTGCAACGAAATATTGCCACACTACTTCCTGAAACCATCACAAATCAGTCCAATGATTATGTGCAAACGCTCAGCGCGCCATATCACAGTGTTTTCACACCGGTAGTTACGAGCCTCGCGCCTGCTGTTGAAAAGGCTTTACGTTATTTACAAGAATTAGAGGTTCAAGCAATGGGCACAGCACGAATGACTGGCTCTGGTAGCGCGGTATTTTTACCGTTAGATGCGAGTGTAACTACTGACAAAGCACTTTTAGCAAAGTGGATTGAAGATGCGCCTTGTGTAGGTTGTGTAGTAAGAAGTTTGTAGAATAATCTTCGGCACTTACCTAATAAAAATACAACATCCTTTATAAGTTACGAATAAAAGGCGCAAAAGACTTGCAAAATCTAAAAATCTAATTATAATAGGTCGCCACAATAGGGGTATAGCCAAGTTGGTAAGGCATCAGGTTTTGATCCTGACATCCGTTGGTTCGAGTCCAGCTACCCCTGCCATTTTTAAGTTCCAAGTGTTTGATATGCACCTAAAATAAGTGAATTATAAAACGTCACTTATTTTATTGTCATTGACAACGCCATCCCAGTTTCGGTATAGTTCGCAATGAACACCGCTAGGGAAAAGTTATGTTTTAGACAGTTTATCTGTTTTTCATATAACTGATAGGTCGTTACGCTATTCTAAAAATAACTATTTATAAGTTATAGTTAGGTATTAGACGTATACAATCTAGACATTACAGGGGTATAGCCAAGTTGGTAAGGCATCAGGTTTTGATCCTGACATCCGTTGGTTCGAGTCCAGCTACCCCTGCCATTTTTACTGTAATAGTAGTCTTCAATTATTTTCACCACTCTTTTCTTAATTTGAGCAGTTTGACACTGCTTAGCGGTCGCTGCTTGAGTAATCAATAGGACTTCTGTCATGCCTTATTTGGCGATTTTTACGGGTAATGCCCACCCTGAATTAGCGAAAACCGTAGCCGACCATCTCCATATACCTCTTGGTAAAGCTGACATCACGCGTTTTTCTGATGGCGAAATTGCCGTGGAAATCAAAGAACACGTGCGCGGTAAAGACGTGTTTATCATGCAGCCTACTTGTGCACCGACCAATGACAATCTAATGGAAATCATGATGATGGCTGACGCCTTGCGTCGCTCTAGTGCTGGCCGCATCACAGCTGTTATGCCTTACTTTGGTTACGCTCGTCAAGATCGTCGTCCACGTTCAGCTCGTGTACCTATCTCTGCTAAAGTCGTCGCTGACATGCTAAATATCGTTAGTATCGATCGCGTGATGACGGTTGATTTGCACTCAGACCAGATTCAAGGCTTCTTTGATATTCCTGTAGACAACATCTATGGCACGCCTGTACTACTAAACGACCTACAAAAGCAAGATTATGACAACATCATGGTAGTCTCACCTGACGTTGGCGGTGTGGTTCGTGCACGTGCAATGGCTAAGCAGTTGGGTGATACCGACATGGCGATTATCGATAAGCGCCGTGCTCGTGCCAATGAGTCACAAGTCATGCATATCATCGGTGACGTTCGTGACCGTGATTGTGTGATTGTTGATGATATGGCTGATACTGCAGGAACACTATGCAAAGCTGCCGAAGCATTGAAGGCAAATGGTGCTCGTCGTGTCTTAGCATATGTCACCCACCCTGTCCTATCAGGTAATGCGCTAAAAAATATTGGCGAGTCTGCACTTGATGAGTTGGTTGTTACCGATACGATTCCATTGTCTGACGCCGCAAAAGCGTGTAGTAAGATTCGCCAAGTAAGTATCGCTCCGATGCTCGCAGAAAGCTTACGCCGTATCAATAACGAAGAATCTATTAGCGCAATGTTTGACGACTAATATTTAAACCATTGGCATTGCTTATTTTTAACAGCAATGCTCGTCGTAAAATATTTAAATACTAAAAAACAGCGTCAAGTATCATTACTTGGCGCTGTTTTTTTGTGCGCGCCTTTTGCGTAGGTCTTTATTATTACTACAAAATCACGTATAATGCGCGCCTGTGCTAACCGTTTGATTGATTCAATCAGGTCGGCATTATTAAAAGTGCTGATCATGCTTGAAAATAACGACTACCACGATGACCATCATCATGAGAGTTTCTATTATAAGCAAATGGCTAAGCGTAAGTATCGTGAGCTTTGCTTACCATGCTAAATCACGCATAGCTATCATCACGTATTAGTGGATTGGTCGCAAATCCACTTTTTTATGACCAGACACTTCATCATTCTTTTTATAGGATTATATCCATGAGCATTAACCATTTTGAGCTAAACGCAGTTGATCGTTCTGCTGAACAACAAGGTAAAGGTGCGAGCCGCCGCCTACGTAAGCAGAACCTAGTTCCTGCTATTATCTATGGTGGCAATGAAGAGCCAACATCAATCTCTATCAAAATTAACGAGTTGGTAAAAGCACTTGAATTCGAAGCATTTTTCTCACACGTTTTGACCATCAATGTTGACGGCGTAGAGCATCAAGCTGTTATCAAAGACTTACAACGTCACCCTGCTAAAGGCTTCCCAATGCATGCTGATTTCCAGCGCATTGTAAAAGGTCAGAAAATCCACATGAATGTTCCTGTGCATTTCACTGGTCGTGAAGAAGCTCCAGGTACTAAAGCTTCTGGTGTTCTATCAACACTAGTATCTGATATCGAAATCGTTTGCCTACCATCACTACTACCTGAATATATCACAGTAGACGTATCTGGTATGGAAATCGGTGATTTGTTACGTTTATCAGACATCAAACTTCCTGAAGGCGTTGTCATTCATGAGCTTGAGTTAGAGGACGGCCATGACCGTACTATCGTCAACATGCAGCCACCAACAGTGGAAGAAGTTGATACAGATGCTGAAGAAGTTGATGCAGCTGATGTACCTGCTAGTGCGCAAGGTGAAGCTGAAGATAACAAAGACGGCGAATAACAACCGACTATTAGGTAGCAGTCTTGTACTTGTTACTTAATAACAGGTTGATTTAGTCAAAAAACAGCAGGCGATGAATATCTCCTGCTGTTTTTGTAAGTAAGATTTGGGCATAATATAAACCTTACATATTCAACACTTATATATTCAAAAATTACCACTCATTTATTAAATTCAAGCAGGGTATTTTTATGGCCATAAAACTTATTGTCGGTCTTGGTAATCCTGGTCAGCAGTATATGTTTACACGTCATAATGCAGGATTTTGGTTTGTCCATCATTTGGCTCAACAGTTTAATATCACCCTCTCTCCTGATAAGAAATTCCATGGCGTAACAGGACGCGGACAAATCCACGGGCATGATGTTCGTCTATTGATGCCGCTCACGTTCATGAATAAGTCTGGCGAATCAGTGGTACCAATGGTAAATTTCTATGGTATCCAAAATGATGAATTGCTTATCGCCCATGATGAGCTAGATATTCCAGCTGGTAGTATTAAACTTAAAACCAATGGCGGACATGGTGGTCACAATGGCTTACGTGATATCACGCCGCATATCGGTAATGACTTTCATCGCCTGCGCGTAGGAATTGGTCACCCTGGACACAAATCTAAAGTGAGCGGCCATGTCCTGTCCAAAGCCGCTCCAGATGAGCAAATTGCCATTGATAGCGCTTTGACAGCTGCTTTTGAAGCGCTACCATTATTGTTAGACGGTGACATCGAAAAGGCCCGCTCGCAAATAAATGGCTTTAAACTGCCTGAATAATAGGATAGCTCAAAGATAAGTGCCTTTTATTTTAGCCAGTTAATCCCCATTAACTCTTTGATTTAGTTAATATCAGTTACGCTGAGGAAGCAACCTATGCAACTTACTATGCTTAAATGCAAATTACACCGTGCTCGTGTTACCCATGCTGAACTACACTATGAGGGCTCATGCGGTATCGATGGTGATTTATTAGATCTTGCTGGGCTACGCGAAAATGAGTCTATCGACATCTACAACGTAACCAATGGCAAACGCTTTCGTACCTATGCTATCCGTGCAGAAGCTGGCTCTGGTATTATCTCGTTAAATGGCGCTGCAGCCCATATGGCAGATTTGGGCGATATCGTTATCATCTGTGCATATGCTCAGTTTGAAGAAGCAGAAGCCGAAACTTATAAGCCAAAACTGGTTTATTGTAACGAAGACAATACGGTTAAAGACACTGCAAATATTATCCCAGTACAAGTAGCTTAATCATCATTTGCGGTGCGATTACGCTTGATTATGAGCTTTCTTGTATCACTAGCAGTCAGTGATCGGCATTAAAGTATTCAAAAGCTGAATCTACATTGGGTTCGGCTTTTTTTACATTTATCCATCTAGGGCGAGCTAAACAAAGTTGACAGCACGAATCATCGCTTTATCTTGGATAACAAGATAATAAAAAAGGAAAATTACTAATGTGGTTGGCAGTCATTGCAGTACTGGTCGGTTTAGGGATTTTGGTTTGGAGCGCTGATGTATTTATTGATGGTGCAACAGCACTAGCAAAAAAATTCAATGCACCAAGTTTTTTGATTGGTGTGATCATTTTAGGCTTAGGCACGTCTGCGCCTGAAATGGTCGTGTCCGTATTAGCAGCATTAAACGGTAATCCTGAGCTAGCATTGGGGAACGCCTACGGCTCTAATATCATCAATATTGCTTTAGTGTTGGGTGCAACCGTACTCATCAGCCCTATTATCATCCATAAGGGCATTATAAAGCGAGATCTACCGATACTGCTATTGATTACCGCTTTGGCTGCTTGGCAGCTGCGTGATGGTCGATTAGACCTAACCGATGGGCTAATGTTGTTGGCAATGTTGGTTGTTGTTTTGGGTATTCAAATTGTGCTCAGTTTGCGCGAAGGTAACTCAGAAAATAAAGAGGATAGCGTAGAAAGCGCAAGTAATGCAGAGCTCATGCACACCAGCTTAATACGTGGTTTGGGCAGTTTGTTTGTTGGCTTATCAATGTTAGTAGCAAGCTCACAAGCCATCGTCTGGGGTGCCGTTGAGCTTGCAACGCTTTGGGGGTTGAGCGAGCTAGTGATTGGGTTAACCATTGTCGCAGTTGGCACATCGCTACCGGAGTTAGTCGCGAGCTTGTCAGCAGCACGTAAAGGTGAGCATGATATGGCCTTGGGCAATATCATTGGCTCTAATATATTCAACACATTGGGCGTTGTCGGTCTTGCAGCAATTATCGCTCCTATCACTGCCAATCCCATTATATTGTCTCGTGATATATTAACAATGGGAATAATCACCCTACTACTCGCCGTACTGTGCGTTTTTGCCTTTATCACCAAACGTCCATTCGGTCGAGCTTCTGGCATAATACTGATTATATTCTTTATCGGTTATACGCTATGGCTTATGCAAACCGTTAATATGTAACATTGACTGTTCACGCTGCTACAACAATGAAAAGAGATGCTAATTATTTTTCTTACGATTTTTAAAGCCCTTCCATAGCCCTTCATGTGCCACTTTTGGCATTTTTAGGGTAATGGTGTTGGATAGCATGTCCTGCACTGCTAAGCCGCGACGATTGAAAAAGCAAAATGCATAATTAAAAATAAAACCTAATAAAGCGCTGGTTAACAATATCTGACGTGAGCCACCAATCAAGCTACCAATAATGCCAAAAAGCAATGGCATTAAGCACGCGGCCAAAATACGTTTAAATGACTGTCCCCATGTTAATAAATAACCTGCGTTATTGACCGTTTTTAGACGCCAAGTTTGCATACCCAATGTCTGCCCACCACGACGCCAAAATATTCCATAAAATCCTACTAACGTCAGTACAAAAGACGGTGTCATAATAAGGTTTTGATACCATGTTGGTAACGATTCGGCTTGCGATGAGTCTACACCCGAATTCATCGTCATTAAGGTGCCAAGCACTACCAGTATAGTGCCTACCAAAAATAACAATGCCAAAATCAGCATGCCATCATAGAGGATAGCCACTACACGAGTCATTGGCTTAGCAATCGTAGGCTCTTCGTCAGACGTTTGCTGCGTAGAAGAATTACGTTGAGACTTTGATTTCGTGGTAGCTTTGGAGGTTCGTTTAGATAAACTTTTTGACATGGTACAAGCTCATAGCAAGCAATGAATAATAGCTCTATTGTACCGTAATTTACGACCGTATCGTATATTATCCTAGGGTGCTATCTCGCCAAAGGTAAAGTCATATGAGAGAGTCATCAAACATAAAATTCAGACATAAAAAAATCGCCAAATTGTCATAAGACAGGCGATTGATTTAATATTTTTTAGCTTAATAAAAGCTAGTATGCAAATGGTGCGCCTGGAGAGATTCGAACTCCCGACCCCTTAGTTCGTAGCCAAGTGCTCTATCCAACTGAGCTACAGGCGCGTATTTTGCACATCATTTACTGAATTATTAATAACAATTACAGCAAATTAGGTTGGTCATTATATAGATAATATCGCTTGTGTCAACATTTTTATGAATTAAATTCAAATTATTTTTGAACGAAATACTAAAAATATAATTAACGCTTATTTTTGCAATACTACTCTAACAACAACTGAATAAATGGCGGTGAAGGAGGGATTCGAACCCTCGATACGCTTACACGTATGGTTCCTTAGCAGGGAACTGGTTTCAGCCACTCACCCACTTCACCTAACGATTTAAGACACTTATCAAAATATTTTCAATAAAAACATTTCTTTAAACATAGTATCAATGCTAATGATACGTCTTATGTCGTGGGCGAGTATTATAACAAAGCCAAAATGAATTGCAAGCATTGTCTACAGTTTTAATGCAGCTTTTATCATAATTTTTTATTTATATGGCTTTATACTCTTTTTTACGACCAAAACACCAATAGTTACTGGTAAAAAATTCATATTTAAACCATGTAGAATGCTTTCTCATACATTTTTTATCTATAGCTTGGTTGTCTATGTTCAATATCTTTTCTACTATGGCTTTTTTAGCAATGGATGGCTATAGTATTTATCAGAATATTCATAACTAGACATAACAGAGCGCTACTAGCTTATCAAAGCTGTGATCTAGATAAGATAGAAATCGGCGATAATGCGCATGTTTTACTTATTTTAAAATATATTAAAGGACATTTTATGCGACCAGTGGTGTTGTGTTTTTCAGGATTGGATCCTTCAGGCGGGGCTGGATTACAAGCAGACATTGAAGCCATCGGCCAAGCAGGTGCTCATGCAGCTATCGCCTGCACGGCAATTACTATACAAAACTCACAGCAGGTATTTGGCTTTGATGCTTGTGCTGCAAGCTTGGTAAAACAGCAAGCTGAAGCAGTGCTCGGTGATTTACCTGTCAGTGTCATTAAGTCAGGTATGCTAGGTACCACAGATAACATTGCCATGCTGACTCAATTGTTTGCCAAGCAGGTTATCACTGCTGATACACCTTTTGTGTTAGACCCAGTATTGGTCGCCAATAGCGGTGGCAGCTTGGGTGATGAGCAAACCTTAGTCACTGCGTTTAGAGCACTGCTCCCCTATGCAACCTTAATCACCCCAAATACTCATGAGCTACGTGCCTTAAGTGGTGAGCAAGACTTACATATTGGTGCGCAAAAACTATGTGCCCAAGGTACCCATGCCGTGTTGGTCAAAACATCACATGATTTTGATAGCGGTGATATCAAGCAATATCTATATGTGAAAGGTGAAATGGTACACCAGAGCACTTTGCCGCGCTTAGCAGGTGAGTTTCACGGCTCAGGCTGCTCATTAGCCAGCTTTATCGCTGGACGCTTAGCGTTGAGCGACGACCTTGTTGATGCAGTGAAGGCCGCAGACAACTGGATTACTCAAACACTACGCGCAGCTGATGCACCGCACCCTGATGATAGCAATGCCCAATTGATACCCAATCGTTTTTTTCACCACTGATTTGCTCTGTGCTTATTAAACAATAAGTAGATATAAAAAAGGCGCTCTATCTATATAGAGCGCCTTTTTTTGGGCTACCAATCATTCTTAGAGAGTGTTAGGTCTTGATTTAACCTAACATGGGCACAAAGCTCGCTGCCAAACCACCTATAAATATCTCAAGTAAATAGAACGCCAAGAAAGCTACCATCGGTGATAAATCAAGCATGCCTAAGTTTGGTGTAATACGACGAAACGGTGCCAAGATTGGCTCTGCAAGATTAATAATAATACCAATAATCGGATGCTGAGATTGCGTAAATACGACAATCCAACTAACGATAATAGACCCGATCACCAAGTAGCGACACATACGCAAAAAGTCTAGAACCAAGCTAGTAGTACCAGTAAAAAATAACGGTACAGGAGCAATACCATGGTGCGTCAATGCTGCTTTACCAGAGATGTCAATCAAACGGATCAAAAACATCAGTACAATCGCCGCAATACTGATACGACCTTGACCAACGGTTGGAAAAATACGCCCAAAGACATCGACGATATGAGTCGCTTTATAAGCAGGTGCAATCATAGGATTACTGGCATCCATACCCGCAAACTGCAGCATAAAACGAATAAATACCAACATCATGGCGAAGGTGGTGACCAAATCAAAGATTTGAAATAACATATTGTTCATGAAGTGCTACTCTATGTGACATTATTAACAGGTCTTAAGATGACAAACGTCATGGTCAGATACTTGGTATTACTGCTTAGGCGTATCATTGCAAAATAGACAATGACACACCTCAGGTATGCAGAACTATTTGCTCATCTCTTCACTAAGCGCTTGGCTACGGTCAGAGCAAGCTTTCATAGCCTCACCAATTTGGCGGCCGATCTCATTGGCTTGCATCGATTCAACTGCGGCTTGAGTCGTACCTTTAGGCGAGGTAACCTGACGGCGTAATTCAGCAGGTGCGTCGTCACTATTCATTGCCATTTTTGCAGCGCCTAGCATGGTTTGCATCGCCAATGCTGACGCTTGTTCTTTGTCTAGACCTAACGCAACTGCGCCATCGATCATGGACTCAAGAAAGTAGAACATATAAGCTGGCGCTGACCCCGATACGGCAGTTACTGCATGCATCTGCTCTTCGTCATTGACCCAAATAACCAACCCAGAAGCCTCTAACACTGCGGTTGCTAGCTGCTTTTGTTCCGCAGAAATATCGCCAGTACCATACAGCCCTGTCGCACCCATTTGAATCATAGAAGGCGTGTTTGGCATCGCACGCACAATATTATCGTAACCACCTAACATGTCAGATAAAAGTGCGGTCGACAATCCTGCTGCTACCGAAATCACCAGCTGATTGTCTAAAGCATCTGCAAACTCACCAACGACCTGTCTCATGACTTGTGGCTTGACCGCCAGTATGACGACGTCTGCGCCAGTTACAGCAGCTTTGGGGTTTTTGCTGGCATCAACCGTATTCATTTGCTGCTTATCATACTGCGCACGTGTCTCTTCGCTAGGCGCTGATACCGTAATAAGCTCAGGCTTGACACCGCAGCCAATCAGACCGCTAATAAGCGCTCTTGCCATGTTGCCGCCACCGATAAAACTTATTTTTTTATTGTCTAATACTGACATTGCTACTCCCTTTTGCCAAAACTTAAAAATACTCAAACTAACATAAGCTTATGTAAAATGACGTCCAGTTTATCATACTGCTACTGGAGCCGTTTGATAAATTCAATAAGCCATCACTGTCAATATATTATAAAAAACTCAATAAACTAAAAGACTTTAATGCCACTATCAAACGACTCCTGAAGCCTCATTAGGCCTAGGGTTTTGCATTCAGATTTAGCTTGCTTACTATCAGTTTGGTCAATTGATTACCAAAAGTTAATTTATCTATATTTGAGTCATCAGCATTTGAGGTAATACTACTCAATAACCAACTCTCAAAAGGCGATATCAACAATAAAGGCAACTCCACAGGCAATGACTCTTTGCTCGCTGGCAAAACAACACTAATCACGATCAAACTTTCACGCAACCATGATGGAATACCGAGCGTTTGATAGAGCTTCTTGCCAGATTGTGGGCGAGATGCTAGGGCTGTTTTTACGCGCTGATGACGAAGTAATGGGGTTATTTTTAATACCGCTGGGCTTACAGTCTCAAGCACTACTGCATCCTTATCACTGTTCAATAATTCTTTATTACTGTTCAATAGTGCTTTATCACCAGCTAGTAGGACTTGATCCAATGCATCTGTCTGAAGCTGTAATTGCCACTTGATACTTTGACCATGACGTACGGTCATACATACAGGTCGGTCAACCGCGACATCCATATCAGGTAAAGAAGGCTGAGGTAATATCTGCATTTGCTCCTTCAGCGGTATCTCAAACCATGCCAACCATTCACAGCTCAGCCTGTACAACTGCTGACGGTATCGACGGATAGTATAGGCGCGTTTGCGACCTTGCCAAAACAGCTTCGTCTGATGGTTTTGGTCAGTGCGCTGTGCTAAGTTCAATACATCATCTATCAGTTGTTTCGCAGGCGGTAACGGTTCGTCTTGACCAAGCCAATAGTGCAATAATTGACGTTGGCGATAAAGTGGCAATCTTTGTAGCTTATCTATATTTAACACATGCTGTACAGGTGGTAGCTGTAATGATGGCACTATTGTCTGCTGTAAATCCTCTACCGCTTGTGCGCTAATAATTGACTGCGCATCACGCAGTAACTGTGCGCTACGAGCAATATTATCAATTACATTGGAATTATATTGTGCCAATGCGGGCATGACATCACGGCGCAGTCCACTACGGACATTATCACCAGTATCATTGGTTGGGTCATCAATATATGGTAACTGTAAGCGCGTGGCGTAGGCACTAATATCAGCGCGCTGTATAGTGAGCCAAGGTCGCCATAATACGATACGATGTGCGCCCTGTGTGTGTACACTCCACGGCTGCATACCTGACAGCCCATTTACTCCAGCCCCTTGAATTAATCGCATCAGTACCGTTTCTGCTTGGTCGTCGGCGTGATGCGCTAACAATAAAACATCATCTTGGTTAAGACATGCGCGCATCACATCATAACGGGCCTGCCGCGCCGCTTGCTCATCATGACCGTTCACTTGCGCTTGTAAAACTTGACACGGTATCTGTTGCATCGCTGCCCAATCAGCGACATGTGTTGCCCAAGTCCCACTATCTGCTTGCAGGCCATGATTCACATGTAAAAGCTGTGGTAAAAATGACAGTTTACCTTGTCGATAAAGCTGCACACACAGTGCGGCTAATGCCAATGAATCACGGCCACCACTACAGGCTAGCCAAATGCGGCGTCCGTGTAGCTGTTCACTGTACTCAGCCATGCTATCTAAAAACGCCACTGCTAGCTTAGCATCAACAGGTAATTCAGCGATTGGCTTGATAGCGTAAGAGAGGATTGCACTGCTGGTCATAGTCAGCCTTATTTGCTTGCTATTATTTGTGGAGTTACTAGGGTAATCAAAACACAGACTTATCGACACAAAAAAACGCGCCATTAAATGACACGTTTTTATTTTAACACTAAGCTCAATATCTAATATTAAATGCCACGTATTCGTTACGTTTAATATCAGGTTGATGCAATACTAGCCGACTAGGCAGGTAACATCACTTCAGAGTTGAATGATTTAAGTTTTTGGTAACGTAGCTCGCAACGCTCTTGTGCATCCAAATCTTTGAGCTCATCTAATTGCTCAGCAATAAGAGCTTTTAATGCATTCATAACAGGTTGCGGCTGCACATGTGCGCCCTCGCCTTCTTCAATTACTGCATCAATCAAACCCATTTGATATAGATTGATAGCATTTAACTTAAGTGCCTCACTGGCATCTTGTGCTTTTTCAGCTGTTTTCCACAAGATAGAAGCACAACCTTCAGGAGAGATAACCGAGTAGATACTGTTTTGCAGCATATTTACTTTATCACCCACACCGATGGCTAATGCACCACCTGAACCGCCTTCGCCGATAATGGTCACAATGATAGGCACTTTTAAGCTGGAAAATACTGCGATACTTTCTGCGATGGCTTGCGCCTGTCCACGTTCTTCAGCACCGATTCCAGGATATGCACCTTGGGTATCCACAAAAGTCATTACAGGAATATTAAAGCGTTCAGCCATTTTGACCAAACGAATCACTTTGCGATAACCTTCTGGATTTGCCATACCGAAGTTATGAGCAATCCGCTCACGAGTACTACGGCCGCGATGCTGACCAATAACCATCACAGGCTGACCGTCAAAACGAGCCAAACCACCCAGTATTGCTTTATCATCAGCATAAGCACGATCGCCATGCAACTCATCAAACTCGGTAAACAGCTGATTAACATAGTCCATAAATAATGGACGCTTGGCATGTCGTGCAAGCTGCACACTATCCCAGACAGTGCTCATAGACCTTTCCCTTTAATAATTATATTCAACAATGGCATCATTATCGATGTTCAGACAATAAAAGTACAGTTGTAAACTCAATAAAGGCTATAGTAGCACATCTTATATGGTATGACATTATCGACAGAGCTGCTTTTGTTACGGCAAACTGTAGCTTAATACTCACAACAGTAATTTTTATTGTCCCTAAGCTTCGACTACGCTCAGCTTCACGCCCCACTTAGCGAACTGATCAACCTCAGTATGTAGATCAGGCAATAAGAAGGCGTAGTGCTCACTACTATTGGTAACGGTAATTTGCCAACAGTTATCATCCACAACTGTTAATTGTAATTCTGGCAATTCATAATCACTGCGGCTATGATGCGCCAGTACTGCCAACCGTAATAGTAAGCAAAGATACACGAGCTGATCACCACCGATAGTACAGGTTTGCTCAAGCATATCGGCTTTGAGCTTACGGCGATGATTGAGCATTAACTGCGCCATACGTTTTTGATCGACTTGCGAAAACCCTGGAATATCTGAATATTCGAGCAAATAAGCACTGTGCTTATGGTAACTACTATGACTGATCGCCAGTCCTATCTCATGCAAAAACGCGGCACGTCTGAGCAAATCACCGTCATCGCTACTGAGATCAAGCTTTTCCTGCACCTGATCAAACAAATGACGGCTGGTCTTGACAACTTGCTTAGCTTGCTTTTTGTCGCCTGAATAGCGTTTTATTAGTGCTAACACACTACGGTCACGCACATCTTCGCTAACAAAGCGGCCAAGCATATCGTACATCACCCCTTCACGTAGCGCACCATCTGAATAAGTAATGGTCTCAACACCTAGCACCTTCATGACTGCACGCAATACGGCAACACCTGCTGGAAATACTGCTTTACGATGTTCTTTAACACCTTCTAAATTAATATCACTAACGTTACCAATCTTAGTCAGCAGCTTTTCTAGTTTTTTGACACCTTTATAAGTGATACGCTCCTGCTCATCAGCCCACCCTTTAGACACTAAAACATTACGTACTGCTTTGATCGTGCCGCTTGAGCCAACCACACTACTCCAGCCTGTTTTTTGATAACGACCATTAATAGCCAACACTTCTTTGCGCGCGCCCGAAATAGCACTGTTAAAAGCCTCTTTAGTAACCAGTCCGTCAGCAAAGTATTTTTGTGTAAAAGAAACACAGCCCATCTGCAAGCTTTCGGTTAATAGCGGATCGAACTCTTGACCGATAATAAACTCTGTCGAGCCACCACCAATGTCCATCACTAAGCGTTTATCGCTACTAGCATTGGTATGCGAGACTCCCAAGTAAATCAGCCTCGCTTCTTCACGTCCTGCAATGATCTCAATAGGCTTTGGCAAAATCTTATTAGCACGTGCAATAAAATCATTTGCATTTTTGGCTTGTCGCAATGCGTTGGTCGCTACGATTCGAATACGCTCAGGTGGCACCGAGTCTAAACGTGCCACGAAACGGCTCAAACACTCAAGCCCGCGCTTTTCGGCTGCCGCACTTAAAATTTTATTTTCGTCCAATCCCGCAGCGAGCTGCACCTTTTCAGACATAGAGACTACTTTTCGCACCTCACCATGATCAAGACGCGCAATGGCTAAGTGAAAACTGTTGGAACCAATATCAATGGCTGCCATCATTTCGTCATCAGCAAGTGGTAGGTTTGTAAGGTGTTCAATAGGCATAAGTGACATCGTTACCGTGTAAGATAAATGAAAGAACAGAAGCTAGCATCAGAAAATTAGTGTGCAAACATCACAAGTACAAAAGACAGCGAAACCCACACACATCAATAAGGTTTTGCCATTAAAGCATTTATGCCAAACACTGGCAAGTGACGCAAAATCAAGCTGAAATCGCAAGCACATCATAAGCTACTTGATAAAATCCAACGTCACATCTAATACTTGTGTTAATAATATTGGTTTGCTACATTGAAAGCCACTCATATTATAATAAATAACAGTGACTTACTGACTATTTATAAGTATGCAGCAAATAAAAGGATTTTTAAGGCGTATGGAGTGCTTGTCAATTAGCAATAGCCATTTAACTTTGTACTATATCAGCCATTAGCAAGGAAGCTAAAAATGAACCAAACTGCCACACAAAGTAAGGTCAAAGCCACTGGTGCTCAATCTAGCAAGAGTATAATGAAAGCTAGTACACCCATCAAACAAAAATTTTATGATTTCTACTTGGACGAGCATCAAAACATGGCGTGCCGAAGATTGCACTTCGCAGGCAGTAGTTTTGGCTTATTAGGCTTGGCAAAATCAATAAAAGACCGCTCACCAAAACCAGTATTAAAAGGGATTGCCGCAGGATATGCTTGCGCTTGGGTTGGGCATTTTTTCTTTGAAAAAAACAAACCAGCTTCTTTTAAGTTTCCATTAAAAAGCTTTGCCAGTGACTTTCGAATGTATAGCGATGTGCTACGTGGTAACTTGAGTCTAAAAGACCGTAAGTTTGATAAAGCACGATAAAATTCAATGCTTGGTTATTGTCCGCTCATATCAGACTAATACAACTTTTTATCTATTTTATAGACGAAGAAATCATGGTTTTTGCTAGGGTCTGTTGAACATTTAAATATTAGGGCATAAAAAAACCAGCACAGTGGCTGGTTTTTATTTTAATGCCGAAAGCGATTACTTATAAAGCTAAGCCTTTGCCATTTCTGCAAATATCTCATCAGCAGCTTTGATTGACGCATCAATATCTTCATCGCTATGCTTGATTGACATAAAACCTGCTTCATAGGCAGATGGTGCCAAATAAATACCACGATCCAGCATACCGTGGAAGAAAGTATTAAACACTTCCATATCGCACTCTGTCACGTCATCAAAGTTGCTAGGTGTATCAGTCGCTGCGTCTTTGACGAAGAACATGCCAAACATGCCACCCAGTTTATTGGTGCGTAGGTTGATACCATGCTTATCGGCAGCCTCTTGAAAACCGTCTACTAGACGATCTACTTTCGCTGCCAATTCATCATAAAAACCTTCTACCGTTAAGTCTTCAAACATAGCGATACCAGCACGCATTGCTAACGGGTTACCTGATAACGTGCCAGCTTGATAGACACCACCAAGTGGGGCGATACAAGACATAACGGCTTCCTTACCACCGAAAGCACCAACTGGTAGACCTGCACCGATGATTTTACCAAAGCAAGTCAAATCAGGAGTAATACCGAAGTGTGCTTGTGCGCCGCCAAGACCAACACGGAAGCCAGTCATCACTTCATCAAAAATCAATACCGCACCATTAGCAGTACATTCGGCACGCAACGTATCATGGAAGTCTTGTGTTGGAATGACCATGTTCATGTTACCAGCGATTGGCTCTAAGATAACACAGGCAATCTCTTCGCCCCATTTTGCAAAACAATCCTTAATCGCTTGTGGGTCATTATAAGGAATCGTAATCGTGTGCTTGGCAAAGTCAGCTGGAACACCTTTTGATGTTGGCTCACCAATATCAAGCATGCCTGAGCCCGCTTTTACCAATAAACTGTCTGAGTGACCATGATAGCAGCCTTCAAACTTAACGATTTTGTCACGCTGCGTATAGCCACGAGCCAAGCGAATCGCGCTCATGGTTGCTTCTGTCCCAGAGCTGGTCATACGAATCATCTCCACACTAGGAACAATTTCGCAAATTTTATCAGCCACGGTGGTTTCAAATGGCGTAGGCGTACCAAAACTTAAGCCATCATCGGCTGCTTTTTTAACGGCATCGATTACTTTGGGATGCGCATGGCCTAAAATCATTGGTCCCCAAGACCCAACATAATCAATATAGGCGTTGTCTTCAGTGTCATAAATTTTACTGCCGTTGGCACGGTGCATAAAAATAGGCGTGCCACCTACCCCAGCAAACGCGCGAACAGGTGAGTTAACGCCGCCCGGAATATGCTTGCGAGCTTGGGCAAAAAGTTGTTCGTTTTTAGTACTCATAGTCATGACTCTTTATTATATTGATAAAAAATATCGATTAAACAGCTTGGTGCGCCTATCTTAACAAAAAAAAGTGAGCTCATCTGAGCTCACTTTGTATCTAACCAATAAAACCTATTATAAAAACAGCTATCATTCAGGCGCTTTACCAGAATAATTGACCACTGCTTTACTCAGGTAGTTTCTCAGGTTCAGGTGTTTCCTGCTGTTTCTGTTTAGGAGAAAATGACTCTAAGCGACCTTGCTCATGCTCTAACCAAATTGCATTAACAATGGCCAATAACACCGCGAATCCTAACCCCAATACCCAGGCGAAATACCACATATTGTTCTCTCCAAATTAGTAGACCGTTTAGTAAAGCGTGTGATCATTTTCACGGATATAAGCGGCAGTGACTTTACCGCGCATGACGCTATACGCCCAACTGGTATAGATCACAATGAGTGGTACAAAAATAGCCACAGCATAGAGCATAATCATTAGTGTTAAATGACTAGAGACGCTATCCCAAATCGTCAAGCTAGAGTTTGGAAAGGTTGATGATGGCATAATGAATGGGAATAATGCGATACCTGCCGTCATGATAACACCTAATACGGCAATACTTGAGCTAACAAACGCTGTCAGTGTTTTGCCGATTTTTAATAACATAGCCGTTACTAATGCCATCAATACACCCAATGCAGGGAAGACCCACGCCACTGGATAAGTCGCAAAGTTAGTCATCCAACCACCAGGCTGCGAAACCACTTCCTTGCTAAGCACATTCGGTAAGCCAGCTGGATCAATTGTTGATGTAATGACATAACCATCAAGCGTTTGTACCCAAAATCCAGCGCCAACAAACAATGCCACCATCACCACAGCAGAAATCATGGTGTAACGAATCGTACGTGTCTGAATAAGACCTTCTGTACGATGCGCTAAATAGGTACCGCCTTGCATGATTAACATGGTAGCACTGACTAAACCACAAAGAATAGCAAACGGACTTAATAGTTGCCAAAAATTGCCTGTATAAGTCGATCGTAACGTATTATCAAAGCTAAATGGCACACCCAAAAATAGATTACCAAAAGCAACACCGAAGACCACTGCAGGTACAAATGAGCCTACAAACAGCCCCCAGTCCCAGGCGTTACGCCATCTTTGATCTTTAACCATGCTACGATACTTAAACCCAACTGGTCGAAAAAATAGTGCCCATAGAACTGCCATCATCGCCCAATAAAAACCACTGAACGCCGTTGCATACACCATCGGCCAAGCAGCAAATAATGCACCACCTGCAGTAATAAACCAAACTTGGTTGCCTTCCCAATGTGGTCCAATCGTATTAATAACTAGACGGCGTTCTTCATCATTTTTACCAATGAATGGCAACAGGGTACAAACCCCCATATCATGCCCATCCATAATGGCAAAACCAATTAGCAGTACACCAACGATCAGCCACCACATTATTTTTAATGTTTCATAATCAAACAACATGAGTCACCTCCTGATCCGCGGCAGTCGGCGTTACATTGCGAGGTGTCTCGCCATCATAACGTCCTGTACCCAAACTTGCTGGCCCTAACTTCACGTATTTAATCATCAAGTACATCTCGATAATCAACAAGACGGTATAAAACCCAACAAACCCAGCAAGCGACCAATAAACATTCGCCACACCGATATTCGATGTTGATACATAAGTTGGCAGTACACCATAAATAGTCCAAGGCTGACGCCCATATTCAGCGACAAACCAACCAAGCTCAGCTGCTATCCAAGGTGCTGGTAACATCACAACAGCCCATTTAAGTAGCCATGTTTTTTCAGCAAACGTTCCTTTAAAAGTAAACCACAAGCTGGTTAAGAATAACGCCAACATTAAGAATCCAAGCCCTACCATGATACGGAAAGACCAAAACATCGGTGCTACCTTAGGAATGCTGTCATCTGCAGCTTTCTGAATCATTTCAGGTGTGGCCTGTGAGACATCAGCAGTATATTTTTTAAGTAGAAGTCCAAATCCTAAGTCATTTTTGACCTTATCAAACTCAGCCCTTAATGCCATATCATCTGGCGTTTCACGCAGTTGCTCTAATAGTCCTACCGCAGTGATACCAGTGGTAATGCGTTCACGGTTTAGCTCTTTAATATCATGTATACCAGGGATTTCTGTATCCAAAGAACGCGTACCGATCAGTCCCATCGCATAAGGAATCTGCACTTCCCAGTTATTTTTCTGCTCTTCTTCGTTAATACTAGCAATCAAATTGAACGGTGCTGGCGCAGGCTCAGTGTGCCACATCGCTTCCATCGTCGCCAATTTGGTTTGTTGGGCTTTACCAACGGAGTAGCCTGATTCATCACCCAATACAATCACACTACAAATAGACGCCAGACCAAAAGCCGCTGCTACCTGAAAACTGCGCTTGGCAAATTCAACGTCTCGTTTGCGCAGTAAGTATAAGGCTGAAATAGACAATACAAACAATGATCCCACGACATAACCTGCCGATACCGTATGTACAAATTTATTCTGGGCATCCGGGTTAAATAGAATGGCTGAAACATCAACCATTTCCATGCGCATGGTTTGATAATTAAATTCAGCACCGACAGGGCTTTGCATCCAGCCGTTGGCAATCAAAATCCATAATGCTGAAAGATTGGTTCCGACTGCCATCAAGACAGTAACAACTAAATGTTGAAAGCGAGACAGTCTGTCCCAACCAAAAAAGAATAACCCTACCATTGTGGATTCAAGAAAGAAGGCCATCAGCCCCTCAATGGCAAGCGGCGCACCAAAAATATCGCCTACATACTGTGAATAATAAGACCAGTTGGTGCCGAATTGAAACTCCATGGTGATGCCTGTCGTGACACCAAGCGCAAAGTTAATACCAAATAACTTGCCCCAATAACGCGTCATATCCTTCCACACTTGTAACCCTGTGGTTACATAGACAGCCTCCATAATCACCAGGAGCCAAACCATGCCTAACGTGAGTGGAATAAACAAAAAATGGTAAAGCGCTGTCACCGCAAACTGCAAGCGGGACATGTCTACTAGATGTTCAGTAATCATACCAAACTCCCTAAAAATAAGGGCTTACCAGCACAGTTCACTATCAAGACAAACACCCTGTATGTTATATCAGAGATATTTATCTATTGAATATATTCAATTAACTTAGCTACTAGCCCTGCGTTACCCATAAGATTGAGCCTTTTTGGTACCAATATTCATTTATGTTTGTCATCACTATTCTTAAAAGCTGCAAACACTTGATTAAATACAAAGTAGTACCAAAAAAACCAACAAGAAGCGAAGCAATAACCACTCTATTAGCCCTAATAAAATGGCAATAAGATAAAAACAAAAATTCTAAACTATTAACAATTACAATATATTTAACAGTATAATGTTTAAGCTAAATCAACACAAGTATTTAAAACCACATAAAATATGTGGTTTTAAGCCTAGATTATTACATAGTTTACAGAAAATTACATCCGCGCCATAATGTCAGCACCCTAAATCAAAGCGGTTTAGACCCTGATAAGCCAAATACTATGAAGGCTTACTAATATAATGTATCAACAACACTTGTCAGTCACGTCTGTTCTACTGATACTATGACCGTCTGATAAACTGATGGTAGTGTATATTTATATCTATAAATAATGACCCAAGAGTATAAAACTCAGCCCTGGTTAGTTCATGTAGATAATCATCGATCGAGTTGAAGATATACCCTATTATTTTAACTTTTACTGTGCCGGCAGATAATACTATGGCAACACTTTCAAATGCCGAAAAACGGTTTCTCAAAGAGCTAGTAACATCGGTCAAACGCCCTCTTAACTTAGCTTGGCTGTTTACTATCATCAACACATTGCTGTTTGTCTACCAAGCCTGGTTACTTGCTAGCCTTTTTAGCACTTGGCTTAACAACTACTTTAATGAGTTACCACTCGCCACTAATGTCAATAACTATTGGCTTGCAGCGCTAACGGTCTGTTTTATACTACGCCCACTGCTCAACAGTGGACGCGAGCTCATTAGTAGTCGCGCCAGTTTCAAAGTACGCAGTGATCTTCGTGAGTCTTTATTGTCAATCATGGCAAAACTAGGGCCTAATCTACGCTATTTTGGTAGTGATGGTAGTTTATCTAGCCAAATTATTGACCAAACTGATGCGCTAGATGGTTTTATCCGCAGTTTTAGTGTGCAACGCAAGGTTGCTGCCAGTACGCCTATTATTCTATTAACTGCTGTCGCATGGCAAAGTTGGGTTGCCGCAGCTCTCCTGCTATTGACCGCACCCCTAGTGCCTATATTTATGATATTGATTGGCCATTTAACAGCCAGTAAAAGTGCGGATCAATTTACCGCGTTGGCTCAGCTTAGTGGTCGCTTTTTAGATTGGGTACGTGGTATGCCAACGTTAAAGCGCTTACAAGCCACTGAGATCGCAGGCCATGACTTAGCCATTAGTAGCGAAGATTATCGCCGCCGTACTATGGATGTACTGAAAATTGCCTTCTTAAACGGTGCTATCTTGGAGTTACTGGCCGCACTGAGTATTGCGCTAGTGGCCGTTTATCTTGGCTTTGGCTTGATTGGTATCTTGCCATGGGATAAAGGTCATGTACCAGTACCATACTTTGGCGCATTATTTATCTTGTTATTAGCACCTGAGTTTTATTTACCATTGCGCCAGTTAGGTGCTGACTACCATGCTAAAGCAGAAGCCGAAGGCGCTATACAAAGCTTGTTGCCTATTATTGAGGCGGCAAAACCAGTGAGCACGACTGATATAAATGGCAACAATCATCAGTTTGATCCTAATATAAATACTACTGGTTCAACGTCATTAGATGTCTACCAAGCTTTCGGTATAAAACTGTCAAACCTAAATATCCGTAGCCAAATAATCACCTCGACAAAGTTAGACAATCAACTGCCACCTGATTCTACATCAGATACTCAATCCAGCCGCCAACCTATTTATCGAACCCGTCTGGCACCCACTACTTTTGATATAAAAGCGGGCGAACGGGTCGCTTTGATTGGCGATAGTGGCAGTGGTAAATCAAGTCTGCTCCAAGCATTGATGGGCTTTGTGTCTTATGAAGGTGACATCACTTTCATGAATGCTAATAGCACGGAGCAAGTGCCTTATCACGACATTGACCCAGAGTTACTACGACAAAATATAGGTTATTTGGCACAGCAAGTGGCACTGATGCCATTAACGATTGCAGAGAATTTGCGCCTAGCCAATCCTGAAGCAACAGATCAAGATCTGATTAACGCGCTGGATGTGGTGGCCCTATGGCCGCTGATTCAACGTTTACCTGACGGTATCAACACTCAGCTTGGTGAGCGTGGACAGGGCTTATCGGGTGGTCAGCAGCAGCGCTTAGGCATCGCTCAACTACTACTGCGTGATGACAGTCTTTGGCTACTCGACGAACCAACCGAACATTTAGATCCCGATACTGCCCAACATATTCATGCCTTACTTGAAACGGTTAGTCGTAATAAAACGGTATTGTGGGTAACACATGCGCATGAACAACTAGATTGGCTAGACAATGTGATTCAACTATCACTACCATTATCGGCTAACCACCAAACTCTCGATGATAATGAACCACCTAATCAGTTAGGAGGCGCACAATGAGCCAGCGTATATCACCTAACCCGCATGAACATCAGATGACGGATAAGCATGTACCAGCTTTTCGATTGCGGGATATGTTCAAGCCGTCATTTGATTTATGGCTCATCTCATGGCTGCTAGGATTGATATTTGCCATTTCTATCATCGCCCTGCTGATGATATCAGGCTGGTTTATCACCAGTGCCGCTTTAGCAGGCATGCTGGCCGTTGGCTCACATGCTTTTAACTACATGGTGCCAGCAGGAATCATACGCATGCTAGCGATGGCTCGTACAGCCAGTCGCTATGGTGAGCTAATGGTCTCGCATCATGCAGTGTTTGATTTATTAAAAACTCTCAGATTAAGCTTCTTTAATCGCTTGGCAGCTAAACCTTTAGCAGAGCAACGACAAGCTCTACATTCCGCTCAATATATGCATCGACTGGTCAGCGACATCGACAAGCTTGATGAGTTCATACTTCGGGTTATTTCCCCATGGTTGATTAGCACCATAACGATGATACTGCTGGCTGTCTTCATCGGTTTTGTACTGCCTATCAGTACCCTATTAAAGCTGGTTATCTTTGCTCTACTAACACTAGCACTATTTCTACCCTTGTGCGCCAGCTACTTAGGGATAGCTCAAGCACAGCGGTTGGCTGAAGCATCTGAATCTCGCCGCCATAAACTGCTTGCGCCGTTAGCAATCATTACCCAACTACTTTTATGGCAACAATGGTATACACAAACCAAAGACTATACGGCTCAAGACAATGCCTTACAGAAGTTAGAGTGGCAGGCACAGAAACAGCGATCAGGTTATATTTTAGGTATTCAATGGCTCTTTTATTTAAGCATTTTAGCGGTGTTGTTTGCTGTTGCCACATCAGATACAAGTGCCTCCTTCAATGTACCATTAATATTAGCAGTGATACTTGGGCTACTTGGTATTCAAGAGATCGTTGTGCCTTTAGGTCAAAACTATCTATCACTAGGAAACAGTATTGCCGCCAAAAATCGTTTGAATGCTTTGCTAAAGCAACAGTCTGATAGTGCTAATATGACAAAAGACAAGGTAAGCAAAGTGGATGCCACAAACGAGCCTGCCGAAATAAACGTACCTCACCCTTCATTACCACTGCCTACTGATGTACTCACAGCAGAGCTGAAAAACGTCTATACAAAAATACCCAAAGCATTGGTGGGTGCTCAAAATGTCAGTGCTTCTATTCAATCGGGCACACCGTTGATCATTCGCGGCCCTTCAGGATGCGGAAAGTCCACACTACTACAAATGCTCGCGGGTGAACTACCAGCCTTATCAGGTGAGGTGACTTTAAACGGTAAAGCTTGGGATGATTACGATTGGAAAGATCAACTTGGTTACTTAGGCCAGCAGCTCGATATTTTTGATCAAAGTTTGGCAGCTAATTTACGTTTGGGAAAGGCAAATGCCTCTGATGCTGAATTGATTGCGGCTTTAGATAAAGTTGGGCTTTCATCGTGGTTACGAGCACAGCCACAAGGGCTTGCCACGCCACTCGGCGAATATGGTGCAGCTATTTCTGGTGGTCAGGCAAGACGTATCGCTTTGGCAAGACTGTTGCTCAAACCGCGGCGAGTATTATTGCTCGATGAGCCATTTGCCGGTCTTGATACAGATAATCGAGCACAGGTGTGGCAAAATGTGCGCGCACATCAAAAAAATGATTTATTAATTATCGTCAGCCACCATGAGTGGAACATGGGACACTGTAAATCATTAATACTAGAGGAAAGTGTATTTACCAGTGACCTTGCATCCACGTGAGTGTAAACATATTGATAATAAAAAAACCACTTAGACCTTACCTAAGTGGTTTTTTATTTCAAGAAGCCGCTGCTTTAAAGAGACCATCCCGAATTCTGTGTAACTGCCGTTTAGATTAAATGCTTGCTGATACGGTCATCAAACATAATCATAAAGCGATTTAAAGCAGACGTCCAGTTACGGATTGGCATCGACCACTTTTTAGAGGCCTGCTGGGTTGCCAGATATACTACCTTGAATGCTGCCTGATCAGAGGGAAACACCTTACGCTTATTCACCGCCGTTCGAATCACACTGTTTAGCGACTCTATCGCATTGGTGGTATAAATCGCTCTTCTGATGTCTTTAGGATAACCAAAGAACACCGTTAAGCCCTCCCAGTTATTGCGCCAAGACTTGATGACATGCGGGTACTCTTTACCCCATACTTCATCAAAGTGCTCAAGGTTGGCCTCTGCCATCTCAAGCGTATCAGCACCGTAGATGGCCTTTAAATCAGCTG
>NZ_RRYV01000140.1 GCF_014861395.1 Psychrobacter sp. FME13
AACCAGGTGTTTTATTCCATTACTTAGCGTTGCACTTGGTGTGTTAATCTAAGTTATTTAAATGTATGAGTACTTAATTTTATTGATATTTAACTAGTAAACGATAAGCAGTGAGTAATGCCATGAGTGATAACAATCAGCAAACCAGTCAAAACCCTACTCAACCTCTAACTCATGATGAAATTCGTGATTTTGTACCATCTGAGAACTGTTTGGATGGTAAGACCATTTTAGTGACAGGCGCTGGTGATGGTATTGGTCGTGTTGCTGCTTTAACCTATGCACGTTATGGTGCAACAGTGCTGCTATTGGGTCGTACCAGTAGTAAGCTTGAGTATGTTTATGATGAGATAGAAAGCTTTGGTGGTAAGCAGCCAGCGATGCTACCAATGAATCTAGAAGGGGCCACCTATGCCGAAATGCAGCAGCTCGAAGGATTAATTGACAAAGAAATCGGTCAATTGGATGGTGTGTTGCATAACGCAGGTTTGCTTGGACAGCTGACGCCGCTTGAGATGTATGATGTAGATACTTTTGCTCAAGTGATGAAGGTTAACTTTACATCGACGTTTATGCTCACCCAAGCGTTGCTACCGCTACTAAAAGACGCAAATAATGGCTCCATTGTCTTTACTTCTAGCACAGTTGGTACACATCCTCGTGCATTTTGGGGCGCTTATGCGCTCTCAAAGCAAGCAGTAGAAGGGATGAGTGATATCTTTACTCAGGAAACTCAGAACACGACTAATCTGCGTTTTAACTGTATCAATCCTGGTGGTACGCGTACCAATATGCGCGCCCATGCTTATCCAGGTGAAAACCCTATGAGTCTCAAAACGCCAGAAGATATTATGGCAGGCTACGTTTGCTTGATGAGTGATGCGAGCATTGGCGTGCGCGGGCAAGTGGTTGAATTACAGCCCAAAAACTAGCAGTGGTTTTCCTTGGCTATGGCGTATTCATTTTTCAGTCAGTTTGAATATCGACTCCGTATTTTAGTATATACGTTACTGTTATGAGCTATACAACCATAGCCATCAGCTCTTGATCACAGGTATCCCAATTTATAGAGGTTGCAGATAACTCAGGTTTCAGTTCAATATCTACCTCTTCTTTAGCTGCATCTTCATCTAACTGCAAAATCATCTCTATTCGGCTATCAACCTGCACGCTGGCCGTCTTGGTGGTTAAGCTGTCAGGGGTGAAGTTAATCTGTAGCCAGCCGTCAGTCGTATTGACAACGCCTTTGATACGTAGCCAGTTGGGTAGTTTCAACAACCAATTCTGCAACTCATGCGCATCTAATTTATAGTGCGCTGGCAATCGCCAGCCTGCTAAGAGTATATCTTGTTGTTTTTCATGATAGCGGTAGGGTTGGTCGATATCTGTATCGTGTTGATCACTATCACTCTCTGCTGAAGAGTCCGATAACGGTGACATCGATTTAGCTGCTCTAGGAGGCTGCAAGCCCATGACTGATTTTTGAGTGTGAGTAATATTGATTTTGCGTTGTTTCGAGATTATTTGGCTAGCGTTATTTAGTTGATCGTTCAATCTCAGTAAGTATGCACTTTGAATATCAGCTGTGGCTTGCTCATCTGGTGCCCAAATGATTGTTACGTACGAATTTAGATTGGTAATCCACGCTATTAATGCTTGTTTATCGGTATCTTGCAATTGAGCGTAACGATTAATGACCAAAGCATCCGCATCACGGACATGGGCCTGAAAGCCATCTTGGTTGCGATACTTCTCCTGTTGCCAATGACTGCCGCTGAGTACCGTTATCACGGCTTGCATTTTTAGTGCTGTTTGCCAATGAGGAGCACCGAGTTGATTGATTAACTCGCGTGGATGCGCCAGTCCTGTCGGTTCTATGAGTAGCCGCTGCGGGTTGTGCTCACTGAGTAGCCTGCTAATTGCGATTTGTAACGGGAGCTGACTGGTACAACAAATACAGCCACCACTGACTTCACGAATAGCAATTTTTTGTTGTTCAAAATTATTGTCTTGTGAGCTTGCTAGTAACGAACCATCAATGCCGATATGACCAAACTCATTAATCAGCAATGCCCAACGCTCATCACTAGGCTTTGTAGCCAGTAATTCATTGATTACGGTCGTCTTTCCGGCACCCAAAAACCCTGTCACCAAGGTGCAGGGTATATTTTGAAAAATAATCGGTTTTTTCACAGAAATACTCGTCATATTAGCGCGTGTTTGAAAACTATCAAATACGGCTTATATTAAAAAGAAATTATGTCATTACGTGTTTGTAACTCAATGCGTGCATGTCATTTTTAAAATCATGACATGCATGCATCAAAGGTTACTCACTCTTAGCGGTTTCCCCTTCTGTTTCATCTGGTACAAAGACGTAACCCACACCCCAAACGGTCTGAATGTAGCGTGCTTGTGAAGGGTTATCTTCAATCAGACGGCGTAGGCGTGACACTTGGACGTCGATAGAGCGCTCCATTGCCCCCCATTCACGACCACGTGCCAGATTCATTAGCTTGTCACGAGTCAATGGCTCACGTGGATGCTGTACTAATGCCTTTAATACTGAAAACTCACCGGTTGTTAAGGTAACAACATTACCATCGCGTTTGAGCGTACGAGTCGATAGATCCAGCGTCCATGGTCCAAACTCAACCACTTCAAGCTGATGACTTGGTGCGCCAGGCAGCTCACGGTTTTGGCGACGGAGTACTGCTTTAATACGTGCCAATAATTCTTTAGGGTTAAATGGCTTGGGTAGATAATCATCAGCACCCGCTTCGAGTCCTGCGATACGATCCGCATCGCCGCCTTTAGCTGTCAGCATAATAATAGGAATGTCACCATTATCTTCACGCAAACGCTGACAAATACTGATACCGTCTTCACCAGGTAGCATCAAGTCTAATACTACCAACGAAAATAGTTCGCGCTGCATTAACTTGTCCATCTGATTACCATCGTGGGCAGTACGGACGACAAAACCGTCGTCTTCCAGAAAGCGTTGTAGCAACGAGCGTAAACGTGCATCATCATCGACGACTAAAATACGCTGAGTCAAAGTATCAGGGCTGTTATTATCAGTCATACAGGCATCCTCTTATAAAAATTATTATTAGTAGATATCATACATAAAAATCGTGTGTGAAGGGCTATCAGCAAAATAGTATCATTATCCAATTATTGGTCAGAAGCAATATTTTCCTATAATTGAAAACTATTGTTTAATGTATCAGAACATACCGATATTCTAGTTATTGATACTTTAGTGTATAAGATTGCACAACGAATTGCATCACTCATAAGGACAAATGCTGTATGCGTTTGTTTAACAAGGTGATAAAACCTATGATATTCGGCATTTTTTGCTATAAAACCCCCGATAAATAACGAAAAGATAAAAAGGATTTTTATTCATGCAGCTTTTGCTATAATGCAAAACTACATTTCTCAACGATTGATACGTATATGAGTAGCACTGATACCTTAACGCCATCTCAAACCTCGACAAATGCAAAGGTTTTGGATGCAACCACACACGCGAATATTCACGACAAGCTTGCTCGCGCGCTTGGCATTAAGACTGCTCAAGTCAATGCGTTTGTCAAACTTTACGATGAAGGCGCGACTGTTCCGTTTATTGCCCGTTACCGCAAAGAAAAGACTCAGAATCTTGATGATGCACAACTACGAGCGTTAGAGAAGTCTCTCAATTATGAGCGTGATATGGCCACCCGTCGCCTAAAAATTACTGAGCTGCTCAGCACGCAAGGTAATTTGACTGATGAGCTGCAGACGCGTATTGATAATGCGACATCGAAACTTGAGCTAGAAGACATCTATCTGCCATATCGTCCGCGCCGCCGTTCACCAGCTGCCAAAGCACGAGTTGCTGGCCTTGATATAGCTGCTCAGGCAGTGTTAACGCAAGAGATTACCCCAACGGATGCCTTAGCAGACTATCAATTACCATCTAGTATTACTGATGATAGTGGTAATGAAATTGAGGTTGATTTCAGTGATATAGAAAAGCAGTTGGCAGGTATACAAGCCATCATCGTTGACGAATGGACGCAAGCGCTAGATTTGTTAGACAACTTACGTAGTGGTTTTGCCAAAACTGCTAGTATCGTGTCTACTGTTGCTAGTGATGAAAAACGTGAAGTCGGTGAAAAATTCAAAGATTACTTTGAGCATAGTGAAAGCTTAGCGCGTCTGCCCAATCATCGTCTATTGGCGATGTTACGTGGTCGCCAAGAGAACGTCTTAGGTCTAAAGATTGAGGGTGAAGATACTCCTTTTATCGAAAAAATTATCAGTTATTTTGATATTAATACAAAAGCGCCTGCTGAGCGTTGCGCATTTTTAACGGAAGCAGCGAGCAGCTTGTGGAAAGAAAAATGGCGTCCGCATATAGAACATCGTTTGCTGACTGAAAAGCGTCTGACGGCTGAAGCGGATGCCATTGATGTGTTTGCAAATAATCTGCAGCATTTACTAATGTCAGCACCTGCCGGTCGTAAAGTTATTTTGGGCGTTGATCCAGGCATCCGTCATGGTGTCAAAATGGCGATTGTCGATGCACAAGGCCATGTCATGCTGGATAGTGAAGACAAACCGGTTGTTGCTACTGTTTATCCATTTGCACCTGATAATAAGATGAGCGAGGCCAAAAAAGTCATTGGTGCGCTACTAGATACTTATAATGTTGATTTGGTCGCTATCGGCAATGGTACGGCAAGTCGTGAAACAGACGCAATGATTAAAGAGATTTTGGCAGCCAACTCTGAGCTAAAAGCGAAAGCCGTTATCGTTAATGAGTCGGGTGCATCTGTCTATTCAGCCAGTGAGCTTGCCAGTGATGAGTTGGCTAATTTGGATGTCTCTGTACGTGGCGCAGTATCTATCGCTCGTCGTTTACAAGATCCATTATCAGAGCTTGTCAAGGTTGATCCAAAAGCCATTGGTGTTGGCCAATACCAGCATGATGTGAACCAAACTCAATTGGCAGATAGTCTTGATAAGGTAACACAAGATAGCGTAAATGCTGTTGGTGTCGATGTGAATACGGCGAGTCCTGCTATCCTGGCACATATCGCTGGTCTGAATCGCAATGTCGCTCAGCAAATCGTTACCTACCGTAAAGAAAACGGTGCCTTTGATAGTCGTGAAGCACTGAAAAATGTTCCACGTTTGGGTGCTAAGACCTTTGAACAAGCAGCAGGCTTCCTGCGTATCCATGGTGGCAGCAATCCTTTGGATGCCACAGGTGTGCATCCAGAGAGTTATGTGTTGGTTGATAGTTTATTAGCACAAGCAGGCAAGCCATTGTCAGAAATTATTGGTAACGATGGTGTGCTAAATACTATCGATACTACTGCACTTGCTACTAATGATGACAATATCAGCGTAAAAGCGATTGTTGATGAGCTTGCCAAACCTGCACGTGACCCACGTCCTGAGTTTAAGACAGCTAATTTTTGTGATGATGTAAATAGCATCAAAGATTTAGAAGAAGGCATGCAGCTCGAAGGTGTCGTGACTAATGTTACCGCCTTTGGTTGTTTCGTTGATGTTGGCGTTCACCAAGATGGTTTGGTTCATATTTCACAAATGGCCAATGATTTTGTCGCTGATCCGATGAATCGTGTGAAGCCAGGTGATATTGTCTCAGTACGTGTCATCTCTATTGATGAGAAGCGTGGTCGTATTGGCTTTAGTATGAAGCCTGAGTCTGAAAAACCAACACGTTCAGCAGTCAAATCTACTGCTAAAGACACGGACGCTGATGACAAAACCAATCGTTCACGTAATAGTCGCCCAAAATCGGCTGATAAGAGATCAAGCAAGTCACGTGGCGATCGTCAAGATAAAGGAAGTGCTAGTAATAATCGTAGCAAGGCACCAAGATCTGAGAAAACTGAGACACCTAGTAAGATGGGTACACTTGGTGCGTTATTGCAAGAAGCAGGCGTGACTAAAACCAAGAGATAAAAGATTGTAAATTATTTGCAACATAAAAAAGGCAGCCATTAGGCTGCCTTTTTTATTTTTTGTGTCCTGTTCTGAAAAAGCTACTGATAAAAACCAATCATCAGTAGCCGAACACTTAATTATCTAATGACTGATTACATACCTAGCTGTGGCATATCTGGTTGTTGCATGTCTGGCTGTGGCATGTCTGGCTGTGGCATATCTGGCTGTGGCATATCTGGCTGTGGCATATCTGGTTGTGACATATCTGGTTGTGACATATCTGGCTGTGGCATATCTGGTTGTGACATATCTGGTTGTGACATATCTGGTTGTGACATATCTGGTTGTGACATATCTGGCTGCTGCATTTCTTCTACTTGAGCTATATTTGCATTACCATTGGTTCTTGCAATTGAAATAGTTTGAGTCTCACTGATTTGAAAAGGGCTAGATTCAACTGAGTTTAGCCCGTTTTCGGCATTTTCAACGTCAGATTGCACTGCGCTATCAGCCATTGCTGTTTGCACGTCTGCTGGTGTGGTATCTGCAGGAGCTGCCATTGCCAAGCTTGGGATAGTAAGCGCTGCACTGATAAGTATTGATAAAGTACGTTTTTGCATGGGTTGGTTCCTTGGTTTACAGATTTTGTATATTAATTTAAAGAAATATCTAATTTAACCAGTATCTAATGCTGCTGCACATAGACTGAATATGTCGATAAAATATATATTTAGCACATTTAAAGGACTATTGATTGATTTGGAGGCATATTTTAATAAGATGCAGATAAAATAAAATCATGATAACCATCATACTGACTATCATGATTGTATAAGATAAAAGTCTTATTAATTAACTAATAACCAAACATAAATTCTGAAATGAAGAATAGCAATTAAGCTCTTGACGGTTCAGTGGTACATAAGTGGTACATGAATTAATATTCTAACAGCTTAATGTTTTCATGTGACATTGTGAAATCAGTGTATTCATATTGTTACATATTAAAGTCTGTTAAATATTTATGAACAATCTCTGTCAGTACCGTGATAGAGAGAGTATCAATGTATCAATGATGGTTATATGCGTTTGAGATAAGTTGACCATTATTCATCAATGACCTCGAAGCTAAGTCCTGCATACTTCTCTAAGCGTGCTAACAGGTGCTCACCCATCGCAGATGCTGGTGTCCAAAACCCACCATCAACAGTTTCTTTACTGATATCTTGTGCCAAACACAGTGCCGCTTGAGCTAGCATACGTGAGGTACTACCGTAGCCAGGGTCTTTGTCCCCGGTTACCTTGGTGTTAATAGTCTGTTTTTTTGTGGTCTGTCCAAAAAAGCGAATATCATAATAGCCATTTTCTTGCTCTTCTTCAGACGGACCAGATCCTGATTTGGGCAATACATGTTTAGATAGTAACTCACGGCTCGGGGTGATCATCATAGCGGTGGAAAATCCAAATAAGCCTGCACTCAAGGCGTAGCTCGATAGTTGACCTTTCACACCATCTTGCATCCACATGGCTTCATCATATTTAAAATCACGTCCATATTTATAACCAATTAACTGGTTGCTGTGATGCACAATACGAGTATTAATACTGGCCATCACAAAGGGGGCGAGCCAACGTTTGTGCTCATTATCGTATTCTGGCTTGCTGATGTTATCTTGGCGTACCCGTGGCGCATCTGTGTCATTGTTGAGTAGATAGGGGTTTGCTACCTGCTCACGACGAGCTTTACTCTTGCCTGCTTCTTCAAAGATAGTTGCCATTGATGCAATCGTCCCACCTGACAAGCCGCCTTTTGCGGCTTTTACGCGCATGTGAATGACATGGCAAGTATCACCGAACCTTTCTTCTGCTTTGGTTTGCGTAAAGTAGACACCTAAATCTGATGGGATAGAGTCAAAGCCACACGAGTTAATGATACGAGCGCCGCTCTGCTCGGCTGCATCTTGATATTTATCCATCATATCTTTGATAAAAATGGCTTCACCAGTGAGATCGACATAATCGGTACCGTTGGCGGTACAAGCCTTAATCAAAGGCTCCCCATATTTGAGATAAGGGCCGACGGTTGAAATAATGACTTGCGCTTGTGCGGTCATGTCATTCAGGCTAGCATCATCGTTGCTGTTAGCAATAATAATATCTACCTTACTTGTCAGCTCAGACTGTAATTCATTGAGCTTTGTCTCATCACGACCTGCTATTGCCCATGTGACTTGCGTACTATGGTTGTCCTTTCCGTTAGACAAAAAATCTGCTAAATAGTGAGCTGTGATTTTTCCTACAAAACTGGTTGCACCATACAAGACGACTGCATAAGGGCGATTTTTAATAAAATTATGGGTGGTGTTCTAAAAAGTATGCTGGCATCAGACGTAGCCATAATTGATGTAAAAG
>NZ_RRYV01000141.1 GCF_014861395.1 Psychrobacter sp. FME13
GAAATTCACCTCCACCCTAATGTCGGGTGGAGTCCTCTTTCGCTTTTTTGATAGTCGATCCACTCTAAAAAATACAGCGATACGGGTTACAGTTTGCGTAGCCTCTGTCTGCGCAGGCACAGAAAGCAAGAAAAATCTAAGCCGTATTGAGTGGTTGTGCCTCTTTTGTTTAGGACTGACTATACAAGCTAATATTTGGAAAATGCTAATGGCAGAACTTCTCAACTGGCTATTTGGACAGTACGCTGACTACACCACTTTATTCATCGTCCTCGAATTGATTGCCGTTATATTTGGTGTCGCAAGTGTATTACTCGCCAGCAAAACCAAGGTTTTGGCATTTCCTGTTGGGCTAGTGAGTACCGCGATATTTGTGTACTTATTATGGAAGTGGCAGCTGTTTGGTGATATGTTCATCAATGCCTATTACAGTATCATGAGTATCTATGGATGGATTAACTGGTCAAAAAACAAAGAAAATAAGAAACTACCAGATTATTCCGCCCAAACTAGCCAGCAGCAGGATGCATTGTTAAAAAACAATAATGCTCAAAATAGCATCCAAGTTGAACACTTACATATAAAAGATGTACCAATACTAACTGCACTGGCCTCTGCTACCGTTGCTTTCGTCGCTAGCATTTATTATTTCCGTCCAGTGATTAACAATGGCTTTAGCTTTGACGGTGCCGTGCTTGGTCTGCATTTATTCACTTGGGTCGACTATACTGACATGCTCACCACGGCACTTTTCTTAATGGCGATGTGGCTCATGGCCCGACGTAAAATTGAGCATTGGTTACTGTGGATCATCGCTGACGCTATTTCTGTGCCTTTATACTTTTATAAAGGTTTTACCTTTACCGCAGTACAGTATGTAGTTTTCACTCTCATCGCAATCTGGGCTTATTATGAATGGCAACGACGCTATCGTACACAACATGGCACACAACCTCATACAGCGCACACCTAAATCAGTCACTACAATTGCGGTACTAGGTGCAGAGAGTACGGGGAAGACGACGTTGTGCCGCGATTTAGCGACTCATTTCGATAGCCTTTGGGTACCAGAGTACATGCGTACCTATCTACAAGACAAATGGGATAAAAAGCAACTGACTTGTACGTGGGATGACCTGCTCCCTATCGCACAAGGCCAGATAGCATTAGAAAACAAACTCGCCATACAAGCAGCTGAAACGTCACAAGGCGACCATTATCTGTTTTGTGATACCAGTCTGTTTGAGCTAATGGCCTACGCTAATTGGTATTATGACGACTGCCCTACTGAGTTGACTCATGCAGCATTAATACACCATTATGATTTAATATTATTGACCGACGTCGATACGCCGTGGGTAGCTGACGACTTACGCGATAGTCCACACCAGCGCGATGAGATAAGTGCTTATTTTGCAAACCAGTTGACCCATCATAAGAAACCGTTTCATCGCATCGGTGGTAATAGAGAGCAACGAGTACAACAAGTAGCTAACTGGCTGTCCCACACAAACTCTACTTCACGTTAGTAAAAATTGTTGTGGCAATTTTTAGTCACACAAAAACACAAGCCTGTTATTTTCCACACACTTTCCACTGTTCTTACATATTTTTTCTTCATCCCTCCTCTATCCTTTTCTTTAAACCTGCTGACTGTTGTATTGACAGTTTTGGATTAAAGACTCATATGAGGGACTCCCATGCAAAAAACACTATTAATTAAACTATCCATCATCGCGGGGCTGTGCGTTCTGTTTGCCGTTGGTCTCAATATGATCGGCTCGGTCATCTACGAAAGACAGAACTATGCAGAATCTGTCGTCAAAGAAATCACTCAACAACACGTTGACCCACAAGAAATCATCACACCATTTATCGCCATTCCTACCACAGTAACACCTGAATGTCAGACGCAAGTGCCAGATTTGATCAGTGACTGCGCCGCCTCATACCCAAGCGTTGAGACCTTATTTGCCTCGCAAACTCAATCAGCGCAAAACCTAAAAGTAAGCACCGATACCTATAAACGCGGTGTTTATCATGCGACTAGCTACAATGGTGAGGTTAAATTTGATCAAAATTACTCATTAGACAACCAGCTCTTAAACTCATCGAACCAAAACCTAAGTGAAACAAGTACAGTAGCCATAGCGAATCAAGACAATATAGTTCCAGAGCAAACCCTCACACACTGGAATAAGGCAAAGTTGATTATCCCTGTGTCTGACCTACGCGGCCTTGCGACGTTGCCTACAGTGACGATCGGCAAACGTGAACTAAAAGCGACCTATCCGCAAGCTACCATGATTAAAGGCTTAACTTACGTCGAAGTTGCACTTACTCAGGAGCTATTAACACAGCTGAACGGTATTGTGGTTCATGTGCCTTTATCTGGTATCAGTAATATCAATACTGTACCGACTGGACAAAACTTCGAGCTGACCATGCAGAGTAACTGGCACGCACCAAACTTTATTGGCACAGCACTACCAAATATCAAAAACTTTACCCAAAAAGGCTTTGATGCCAAGTGGCAAAATCAATACCTCACGATGGCTAACAACCAGCGATTATCACAATGCTTGAGTATTCCCCATAAAGGATGCGCTGTCGTTAGTAGTGCTTATCTAGATACGAACCGTTACGCTTCTGAAGTCAGTAATAGTATTGATGCAGCAGCAGAAAGCGGTGTACCTAACAGTATCAGACTCAGCAGCTTTGGCGTTAGTTTTGCCGAGCCTAATGACGTCTATCTACAAACTCAACGAACCATGAAATACGCTCTATTACTAATCCTAGTATCGTTTGGCACTTTTTTCTTATTTGAAGTGATTAAATCTAGCCGTATTCACCCAATTCAGTACCTATTGGTCGGTTGTGCGTTATTTGTCTTTTATGTGTTATTACTGCCATTAGCCGAGCAGATAGTGTTTTGGAAAGCGTATGCCATTGCCGCTAGTGCCTGTGTTGGTCTTATTGGCTGGTATACCTATTATGTGCTGGGTGGTGTAAAACGTGCGGTCATCTTTACTGCCACACTGGCAGGATTGTATGCATCATTTTTTGGCATTCTTACCACAGAAGACATGAATTTATTACTGGGTGCTGTATTCTGCTTTGTAATACTCGCCTGTGTGATGGTCATGACTCGTAAAGTTGACTGGTATAAAGTCGCTTAAACTTATCAAGGTAGACAGAATCTATAGTCGATTCACTATAAAGCACATATAGTGATACTGGATACATCTTGCCCAGCCTCTGTCTATACAAGCACTGCAAGCAAGCAAAATGTATCCAGTACCTTATCGTTCAATTTGTATCGTTCAATTTGTATCGCTTTTATTTAAGACTGGCTGTATTAACTTTTACATCACAAAGATCTGGGCTGTTCTAAACCCGACTATTTGGTCCTGCCTAACTATGTGGTTAGGCAAATTTAGCACAGCCTAATTCCTCTTATCAGACAGCTATATCGCTATTAAGCAACGCCTCCTTTGTCTAATGCTCTACAAAAACAAAAATACTCCTTTCCAGTTCTGACAGTCGCTATCGATATGGTGATATTTCATCAACCATCAAAACAAAATGGCAAAACACTTATCCAATCCATGCTATCGTTTCTGACGTGTATTTTTTATTTGACCAACTTAACATTCGTTAAATTAGCATTGATTAAATTTAGTTCAAACTTTGAGGAAATGTGTTGTTATTTGTCTAAAGCTTCATTCACAATCCTTATCTCCCATGCAACTATCGTTAGTCCAATTTAAAAAAGATTTTTCGTTATAAGTACGACAAAATGTCGCTTTCTGTGACGCTGGTTCCATTCAGTTTGAGATTGATAGTCATCATTTTTGCTAAAAAACCAGGCACTGTGATAACAGCATAGACAAAAAAACACAGACAAAACCCTTTGTTATATATATTAAAACCCACTTATTCATAGTAGGAATTATTGTGAAAGCCACGCTTTATACTGTTATCGCACTGATCGCCTTTGCCGCAAACTCTCTTTTTGGAAGAATGGCGCTAGCAGAGGGTTATATAGATGCCTGGAGCTTTACCATCATGCGTTTGGTCAGTGCGGCTGTCTGTCTAGCTATCATCATGACGGTTTACACTTACCGCTTACGACGTCGGGTGACAAAGGTAGAAAACGCCTCCTATGAAGCCATTTTAAATGACAAAGGCAGTTGGCTTAGTAGCATAAGTTTAGTGGTTTATGCATTGTGTTTTTCGATCGCTTATGTGGAGTTAGATACGGGTACTGGTGCACTGATTTTGTTTTCAGCGGTGCAGCTCACGATGATTGGTTGGGGCATTTATAAAAAAGAGCAACTAAGCGCCTTGCAATGGGCAGCCTTCATCGTTGCGGTAATCGGGTTTGTCTACTTGATGCTACCCTCAGCGGCAGTGCCTTCACTATCGGCAGCGACGCTGATGGCAATCAGTGGTGTGGCTTGGGGTGTTTATAGCATCTGTGGCAAGTCCTGTATATCACCGCTACGCGCCACAGCGTTTAACTTTATCAGAAGTCTGACAGCCGTTCCGATGCTATTGTTCATCGCTATGCTCTATCTAGATGATATCGGCTTGGAAAACATCAATATAAGCGATATCACTATTACAGGCATACTGCTGGCATGTGCATCAGGGGCGCTCGCCTCAGGCATGGGTTACAGTATCTGGTATATGGCGATGCCACTGTTAAAAAACACCCAAGCTGCTGTGGTACAACTTTGTGTGCCTGTGCTTGCGGCCATACTAGGTGTGGTGTTTTTATCCGAGCAATTAACCATGCAATTCGTGGTGGCAAGCACGGTCATATTAGGTGCGGTGTTGGTGTTTATTTTGAATAAGAAAGCAGTAAAAGTTTAAAAATGACAATTGGATCCAATTATAGGCGCACATTGCACACACATCTTTTGAAATAAATCGTTTAAGACAGGCCACTGTATATAGTTGAGTTCGAATAATTTCGATACAAGGAAACCGAGTGCAAGCGATACATTAGTATGGTGAGCGAGGATGACGATGTAGCGGATTTATATGGATTTGACTATACTCGCATTTTCATCTAAGCAATCACTAGCATTACGTACAATATCGAGCCGATAAACCATGTCGCATTCACTGCTATGCCTGAGTACCATTTCAGTTTGACCTTTGTGTTTTTATTATCAAAGGCGGCTTGGCGCTCTGCAGTGACAGGCAACACATTATATGGGTTATCTTTTCCATCCCACATGAGCCGACGCTGCACTTCAGGGTGCAGTGCGGGGTTGGCACTGGATTGATAAATATTGCCTTCAGCTAGATCTAAGTAGCTGACCGTACACGCTCTCAACCAACCCATAACCGTCACTTCATGATGCAGACCAGTTAAGCCTTTGCCTTTCTTATCTTGAGCGATGTCAGCACAAGCCAATAGCGAGGTACTGATATCTGTCGGACAAGCGTGAGCGTATCTTGGATCAAGCGGTAGCTCGTCTGCTGGACGTTCCATATAGATACGAATAAACGTCCACTGATCATAAGGGTTTAGTTGCATGTCTTCAAAGTTAATAGATAAGCTTGGCTCTCCTGTTGCCTCATCTATTACATGTAGATTAAGCACTTCATACACTAAACCCTCATTACGCCTTATGGAGGCTGTGATGTCTTTGTAATTTATTAGATGAAGGATAGGCTTCTGCTTACGCTTGTGCTCATAATAAGCAAGCTGTTGTGTTTGTTTCAGTAGCAATATTTTGTGGTAGCGAGATTGCTTTCTTTTAAGTTGCTTTAGAGTAAAAAATGCACCGAATGATAAGATTGATATCAGTATCATCAGCATTATTATTAATGAAAGACCAACAATATCGAAAGGGCTTAAAAAAACATAATCATATATAACTGCCAACAAGAAAAATATATTCTGCCCACCTAACCATGCACCACAATAAGACGCTAAAAGCCATACATTTTGGATAGAGTTAATACTGGGATGAAATAATAAATAGTCTGGATTGACCTCATGAATAAGTGAACTTAATCTATTAATACTGACATTTTTTTCTTTAAAGTTAGGAATGTCGCCCTCATAAGGGCGACTGATTATTTTACCGACAGGAGGTACGGGAGGAAGCGGTAAAAACATATTGGAACTCAATCAAGGTTTATTGTCAGTTAGTGGATTTTTATTAAGCATTATATGCAACCATCCCTCAATATAACAGACTAAAGTTAAGTAATATCGCAATCAACCATTTGCTGTTCATTTGCTAGTTTTCACTATCAAAAGCCAAAGATATTAATCCATCGACCCTAGTTAATAGTTAGTGATGGCTTTATGCCCGTGTGCTATTGAGCCGATTAGCCACACCATTTAAGACCATTCTGAAAAACAACTCCTTTTGTTGCAAGGAAAAATAGGTAAAAAGACCCTAACATAATAAAAAAGGCAGCAACCTTAATAGTGTCTAGCTGTCTATTAACTACCCTAGCCAACGCTATCATCCATTTGGAATCTGCGAACATAAACAAACACAGTATTTGCATACCAATAGCCTGTAATAACTGCTGATAAATAACTGCTCCACAGGTTTGTTCAACAAAGAGAAAAATGATTACATCTACGATAATAATAATAAAAAATGCATCTCTACTCCATAGTTGACGACTTTTATCGTACCGAATCCTTTTTACCTTGATATAGTCAATATCGCTTTGATTATCCAACTGATTGGTTTCATTGAGATACCAAATGATTTGACGTTTATTTTTGCGTATCTGCTTACCGATCTGAGGCATCACGTCGCCCAATTGGAAGTACCGCGGTGCTTCATTCTCTGGTGACCACCAAAAACCCGTCTGTGGACACGGCTGTAGGGAATAACAACACAAGTGTGTCGGCTCGACATTCTGACTACTGCCGCCGCTATTTGCGATGCGCTCAACAAGCATCCAAGTGACAGGTGCATCACCAACCGCTTGCATGGTTTCAGGATCATAACCGACGTAAGCTTCATTTGCTAACATGCCATCCAATAACACTTGAGCACTAGCATCTGCTCTACTAGGTACATAAATACCTGCCACAGGGACGACTTCATCTAACTCAACAGTATACTGAGGGTTTAATCGATAGATAGGCCAGGATTCGGGTGGGTTAAGTGGTCCTCGCGATTCAGTCGTATATTCTTCAATTAAACTGCCCATTAGCCAACCAAAATAGCTGGTTATTTTCATATTAAAAGCACGCGTGCTTGCTTCTCTCTCCCACTTATCATAATCCAGTTGTTGCTGCTCTGACATCCAGTCGATGTGATAATCCATACTGATCGCGCGAAAATCGCTCTCCACATTACCGCCATAGCCTATTGCTGCTAAGTCTCCTTTTAATAGCTCTTGATAACCGGCGTCAAGACTGTCTAGAGTGCTACGCAAGTTTGGCAGTACCCGCTCGCCCCACACTATGTCAGGCTGCATATTGATAGGCTGATTGCGATAGTCGCTAGGTAAATCGCTCATGAATAGTTCTAAAGCGTATTCAGCAGCTTCTAGCATATTTGCAAAAGCATCACGCATCTCTTTAAAGTAAGCGGGTGAGCTATAGCGCTCTAATAGGTAAATCTCTTGTGGTCTTATTACGTATTTATGCATAGGACAGTTGGTATTCCTTTGTTTCTAATTTTACACCGCTCACTGTTTTGAGCTATAAATCACGATTTCACCCGACCATTAAAACCGTTGATCTTCCTACAAAAGTCAACTTTATAGCCATTTATATGAGTTTGTTATTTGTGGAAAAAGATTAAAAAAACTGTTTTCTTGTATATTCACATTATAATATATATAATATTCATTATTGCGAACCTATTAGAGTAGGTTTTCTCTACGCGTGATTATCAAAATACCTTGGGAGAAACTAACATGATTCGTTTAAGCTACACTCTCAAATGCTGGATGTTAGGTATTACTTATTTTTTAGTGTTTTATTTTATGGTCGTCATGAGCGATCCTAGCTTTAGCAAATATATTTATATGTTAGCATTAAGCACTTTACTATTTCCTATTGCTAAGCGAGCTATCGACGTAGCAGCAGAGTCTCTTGTACCAAACATTACATTGTTCAACGGACTACTGTCATCCTTGTTTATCAACGTTATCATTTGGCTATGCACACCGTTTATTGTAGCGCTAACAGTAATTACATTTATATTTTATAGTATGGGTGTGATGACAGAACGTGTTCGTCATTAATCTCTATAAAAATAAATGGTGGTGTTCTAAAAAGTATGCTGGCATCAGACGTAGCCATAATTGATGTAAAAG
>NZ_RRYV01000142.1 GCF_014861395.1 Psychrobacter sp. FME13
CAGCCAATGCTGTCGGCAAAATAATATCCGCACTCATCACGCCATGCTTTTTTGAGTAATCATGAGTTTTGCCATAGCGCTTATCTTCAAGCTCAACCCCTGCGCGATAGCTCGCACTGGCAACGGCACTTTGTCCCTTGCCTCGTGATATTGATTTGGTCGATGCGATGAAAATAGCCATTTCTACAAGCTCAGTTTTTTGCACGACGTCTTTTCGTAGTGCTGGGGGTGTGGGGGTTTACCCCTGCCGATGTTTTGATTTTATAAATGTGTGACCGATAGGGATAAACATTTGTAAAGTCGAAAACTCGCACTTAGTCAGTGGGACGCAGACATCCGTCAATTAACTATATCACAACTGATTGTTAGGATATGGTTATTTTGCTATAGTCGAAAAATGAAAAAATAGTAGTTTAGGAGAAAGTTATGAGCTTGCTTGGTGGTAATGATTTAAAAGAGCAGCAGAAGATTAATGAGCTTGAACTTAAGATAAATAGAGAGAAGCAGAAGTTAGATAAGAAGCTAACACGGCAAAAAATACTACTTGGTGCTTTTATGATTGAGATACTAGAGACTAATAAAGTAGATGGGCTAGCACAATATACTGCTGATAATTTGCAGACGTTTCTAACGAGACAGGGAGATAAGGAATTGATGGGTGATGTTATTAAAAATTTAAAGGCTCAAGTGAATGAGGTTAGGGGTACAAAGACCGATAATTAATCTGCGCTAAGGCTCATAGCTGAGTGATATGCGGTCATATATTGTTATGAAAGGCTCTGTATGTAGGAGTTTCCTAAAACACATGACAATATCTGCACATAGCGCTACACTCTATACCAACCATAAGTTTATCATTAGAGTTATACATAAAGATGCTTTTTAAACCCGCATCCTTTTTATATCTTAATTCCTATCACTCTATATAAGGAGCCCCATGCGCACCATCGCCATTTACACCCCCTTTGGTCGCGAATTGTCCTTTGTTGAATTAAAGGGAGTGGAAGGTCTCTCTAGTCTTTATGAGTATCGTCTCGTTCTCACCAGTAAAAACCCAAACCTTGCCGCCACCGACATCATCGGTCAGACTATCGCTGTCACCATCGACACCAAAGGCGGCGAGCGGGTTTTAAATGGTCTGGTCACCGACTTTGGCTATCTTAGTGAAGATGAGGACGAGCAAAGCTATCACCTCTACACCTGCATCATGCGGCCTAACATGTGGTATCTCACCCAGCGTCATGACAGCCGCGTCTTTGTCGACAAAGACATCCTTGAGATTACCCGCACCATCCTAGACGAGTTTGGCTTCCCCTATGAGATACAGTGCTTAAACAGCTACCGCAAGTACGGCCATAGCACCCAGTACCAAGAAACTAGCTTTAACTATCTCAACCGACTATTTGAACAAGAAGGCCTGTACTACTACTTTACTCATACCGAGGGCAACAACACCCTCATCATCGTCGATGACAATAGTGCCCATAGCCCCATTCAAGGCCGCGCCACCATACCCTATCACTCAGCCGTCACCCCAGGCACCCCCGACAAGAACTACATCGACATCTGGCAGCAAAGCGACAGGCTTGCCACTAAGAAAGTCAACGTCAACGATCACAGCTACAAGCTTGCTAACCGTAAACTTGATTACAACATGAGCACCCATGAGCTTGGTGGTATTACCACCGAGCATTATGACTTCTATACTGGCTTTAGCGCCAAAGAGGACGCCGCAAGCTACGCGCAAGTGCGATCTCAAGACTACAATGCTCAAAGCAAACGTATCACTGCCGCCGGTAACGTACTCACCATCGCCCCCGGTCATATCTTTAAGCTCTCCCGTCATCCGCATGATGCGGCTAACACTGAGCACCTGATCATCCATAGCGAATACGACTTTAAAGAAGCCGGCTATGCCAGTGGCACCCAGCAGTCGCATTACCGTATTTCCTTTACCGCTATACCGCTCTCTTATCAGTACCGCACGCCAAGAGTCACGCCTAAACCGCAGATCATCGGCACCCAAGGCGCTACCGTCACTGGCCCTGCCGGAGAGGAAGTCCATACCAATGGGTATGGCGACATCAAAGTACAGTTTCACTGGGATAGATACGGTCCCCGTAACCAGAAAAGCTCCGACTGGATACGCGTGGCTCAAGGATCAGCAGGCGGCAGCTTTGGTTCTATCAACACCCCTAGAATAGGCGAAGAAGTCCTCATTGACTTTATCAATGGTGATAGCGACCGTCCCATTGTCATCGGCAGGTTATACAACAGCGCCAACCCACCCCCATGGGGCTACCCACAAGCCGCTAAAAAGTCCGGCATCAAGTCTAAAAGCTTCAACTCCCCGCTCGATAACTACAACGAGCTCATGTTCAATGACGATGCCGGCTTTGAGCTGGTCAACCTCCAAGCCCAGCGTGACCTCAACTCCCTAGTGAAGAACGATGAGACCCGCAGAGTAAACCGCGACCGTACCACCATCATCGACAAAGACGAAACCATAACGGTGCATGGTAAGCGTACTGAAGTAGTCGATAAAGACGAACATATCACCATCCATCAAAACCGCACTGAGATCGTCGACTTGGATGAGACCATCACCATTCATAACAACCGTAAAGAGCGGGTTGATGATAACGAGACTATAGACATCGGTGGCAACCGTACTGAAACCGTCCATAAGAGCGAGCAGATCACCATTAAAGGCAACCGCGATAAAACCGTCAAAGGCAACGACACTCTCAATGTTAAAAAGGATCGTAAAGAGAGTATCAACAAGAGCCGCTCACTCACCGTTGATAGAACCAACACTGAGTTTGTCAAACTGGGCAAGTCCGTGACGGTAGGCTTAGGGTATGCCACCCAAGTGGGTACCATCATGAACACCGCAGTCGGCATCATGCAAACCGAGCAGATAGGACGGATCAAAAAAAGCTTTGTGGGTAAAAGCTATAGTATTACCGCAGGGGATGAGTTTAAGATAACGGTGGGCAAATCATCGCTGGTGATGAATGCTGATGGCAGTATCATCATTACGGGTTCAAGCATCATTACCCAAGCAGAAAAAGAGAACAAAGTCATTGGTAAGGATGTGCTGATTAATCCGCCGGGGGCGAGTAATAGTGGGGAGGAAGAGTATGAGTCTAATATAATGGTTGATAATTATGATGAAGACGGTAATCTAACGGAAAGCTATGATTTAGCTGATAACCCTAGTAAATTGTCAGCTTTTGCTCCAGTTGCAATCGGAGCTGAAGCAGCTGCAGGTGCAGCAGCTGTTGTAGGTGGGACTATTTATGAGGCTTCAAAAGATTCTGGTGAAGCTATTGTAAATGCTGCGAAAAGTGCTAATAAGACTATGGAAGGTTTTCGTGCAGCACAGATGGTCATGGGCGCTTCTGTAATGAATTCAGTGCAGGGTATATTTTCGTCTGATGGACCAAAAACGGGTAATGATGAATTAGATGAGGTTTTTGAAGGTTCAGAGAAATCCGATGATGGGGAATATGGTTATAAATATCCTGGTACACAAGAAGAATTGGTTGAAAAACTGGGTGGAATCGAAGATGCTGTACAGGATATTAGAGACAATGGGACATCAACAACTACACTTCCTGATGGAAGAAAAGTTTCTACCTATCCAGCTAGAGGATCAAATGGCAAACCAGGTTTTTCGATCAGTCGACCTGGTAAAAGAAAGCCAGCACACAAAGGAGATACACAATGACATTCTATTCAGAAAATAGTGACGAATGGTACTTTAGTGATAATTGGAGAAAAGAGAGACACGAGTTAAATCAAGTTGATGTGACTTTGTTAACAGTAGATAAAGCAAACACACATCCAATTAGTGAATTAGTAATTAAAGGCTGTAGCAATAATTACAATACTGAATCAATGAAACCGAGAATAATAGAAGATTATCACTATTATTGTATACCATATGAGCTTGGCGAAGAAATTCAAGACGGATTAGAACCCGAAACAATAATTTCAAAATTAATCAATGATAATTTAAGAAATCCTTTTTTTATAGCGTCTACAAACCCTAAACTTTGTTGTTTTGGTGAATGCAGTTATATTAACGATGATGTTATTTGGGGCTTTTCATCACAACATATAGATGTTCCATTTTTAATATTTGATGACAAGAAAGAAATTTTTGCATTGATAGATTATGATTTACCTTTACAAATTATTGGTTATAAAAAAAACATTATAGACAATAATGATTATATTAAGAATAAAGTTGGACAAACAGGGTGGAACAATATTTTCAATAAATATTCTCGCTACTCCAATATGCCTTACATTTTCAAAGAGTATTATAAGTTTTTGTTGCCCAAAAATGTGGCTAGTTTTCTAGACTCTGTAGAAATACCTGCTCCAAACAGACCACCTCATAATTTAATATTATGACTTAGATTAACACATGAAATGCAATACACAATGTAAGGTAAAAAAAGACCTAGATGCGCTAGCACCAAAGTTTTTAACCACCAACCAAAGTGAGATTGCAACCATACCCTAAAGAAACCATCCAAACAGACCGCTTAAACAACAAATAGACCACCTAAAATAGACTGATATAAGAGAACTACTTATAACGGTCTATGAAGGTTGGACAGTATTGTTACTTCTTACTAGGGGACTTCAAATAATCTTCTAGCGGTCTTCTTGTGAAATCTTCAGGATAAGTTATTAGATAATCTTTCATCTCTCTCCTGAAATCATCAGTATTCATTTTTGCGTTATAGCTTAAACGATGGTAGTTATTATAGTCAGCTACAAACTGCTCTGTTCTAACTATCGCATCAATCTTATCGTTTGATAAACTGCCATCTTTGTTCTCTAATCTCGCCAAAGATTTTTTATGAAACTTTAAGGTAAGGCTAACAAAGGACTGTCTCACTTTTCGATAATCAACCGTTATCTTATATTCAGTATTAGCGTTGATTTCTTCTAACGCTTTATCTATGACACGTTCTCTCAACTGTCCAAACTGCTTGTACTTGCCTGATACACCCATAACATACTTAAAATCCTCAAGGTCTAAGGTCTTGCTATATTGGTACTGACCGATCCAACAGACAATCAGTTCATACAAACGTATAGCATGCGTACTTGATAGCTCGGCTATTTCAATCAATCTGTACTTAGTAAAGTTTGCTTTTAATTGAGTTAAGTACGGCAGTATATCTTCTGCAAAAGTAACTGTTATCAAGTTATTATCAGTATCAAACAATACGCCTGATACAAATCTAGTCCGCAACCTTTTATTTCCATCAAGTTGTATTGTTACTTCCCTGTCAAATAGGCTATCCGCCGCTGTTTCTAAGTCCCTATATATATTTTGTTTTTTCCCATCATGGTAAAAAACGTCCATTATCTGCTCAACAGTAATCGTAAATTTTGTCTGTTTGGTTATTTGTACAGCGTCTGGTCTACTGTCAATATGACTGATACAAGAGAATAGTAGCTGCTTCTCTTTGGTGCTCATAGCATACGCTGCTAGTACTAAAGCATTAGATTGTGCAACTAAATTATTTTCCATATTTGAACCTATCAGCATTAATATTAATGCCTGATATGCTAGCTTACCTATATAAAAAACACAAATGTAAATCACAAAATTTTTTTTATGTGTTTTCTTTGCTCAATAGGTGTTTTCTTTGCTCAATAGGTGTTTTCTTTGCTCAATAGGTGTTTTCTTTGCTCAATAGGTGTTTTTTGGTCGTGTAACCTATTGATTATAAAGGGGAAAAATAGCTCTTAAACAAGAGTAAACAAGAACAAACAAGATTAAATAAAAACCTAATAAAACGTTTGATTGAAAAATTGATAAAAATTAGCAAGATTTGTACAGCAATAAGAAATAACTTCTCGATCAAAATTTAATGAGAGAGATTATCTAAATTTACAGTATTGCTCATTATCTCTAGGACTAATGAAACAAGAGTTTTTTTGAACTATTGCATAATATTTACCATCAGTTGGGTTTCTAATGACGTTGTGAGCAATCTTAGCTGCTGCTAACTTGTTGTATTCAGCTTGACGCTCTGCAATTTCTACTTTGCTAGGTACGATTAGCCAAATCGCAAATAAAGTAGCCGCAATAATGCAAGCACAGATACCACCCAACAAACTAGCAATTTTCCAGCTAAGGGCTTTAGCGAAGGTATCTGATAACTCTTTTGTATATTGCTCTGCACCTTTTTTAGCTTGAGTTCTAACACTGAGCAACGTATTTTTTGCATCATTAGCTAAGTTATTGTTTTGTTCCTCAAAAGTCTCTGAAAATAGCTTCAATCTCTTAAAATTGGTATCAAAGGTGCTTTTCATCTCTGCTGACAAATTTGATAACTCTTTAACTTTGGTTGTGGCTATAGTTACCGTATTCTGTAGCTGTGCGTTAGCTTGCTGAACATCACCGGCAACGCCTTCGATCAGCTGATTATGATAATAATTAAGTATCTCACCAACGGCTTTTCTAGTTTCTGTAGCCGTACCAGTGGCAATAGCATTTTTAATCTGCTGCTCTCGCTGCTGATAATCTCTAAGCTGCGCGGTTAGGTCTTTTACCAATGCTGCGGTTGCCTTGTCCTGTTGTTCTCGTTTTTCTATGAGTGCACTGTCATGCTCTACCAGTATGGATACCGCGTTCAGTAAATCTTCAAGATTTCTCATATCTGACATTTTTTACATTCCCATTTCAAAACCACGACTGCGGTTAATCTCATTACTGTAGTTTGCAACCTCTCTTTGCGCGCTCTGTAGTGCTTGCTGCTGCGTTTTATCTGCGGTTTGGCTGTGATTGCCTATAAATTCATTTAAGACGGTATTTAAGGCTGCTGTGTGCGTTTTACGGTCGCCAGTGTAGTGCAGTCTTTTAATCTCACTCAATGCTACCTTCGATTTGTCACTCACAAAGTCGGTTAGAGTGCTACGCTCAACCTGTGCAAGCTCACGCTGAGTCTGCGGTGTGCTTGGTTCGTCGATATAATTATTGAGCTTGTGCATGACCTCATTAGCTGCTGAAATCGCTAAAATGGGAATACCTGCTGGTTTGTCTTTATCAATTCCTTCGATGTCTTGCTCGGCTACTTGAGCAAATACCGAACCGTACATCTGCTTTTTGTCCTTAACAAACTGCTTATTTTCAAGCGCTAACTGTTCAGCTTGGGCGTGTTGCTCTCGTTGCTGCTGCTTTAGCCTATCCGCCCTTTGTTGCTCGATACGCTCACGTATCGCCTTCTCACGCTGGTTCTGTTCGGCAAGGGTGCGTTGTCGCTGCTGTGCCAATGCTAAATTCTTTTGTTTTTGTTCTTCTGCGCGTTTTGCTCGGACACTATGAGCCATTGCCATCGCTGCTGCGATATCCGCAGGGGAATGAGTGTTGCGCTTGGGGGCGTCTGGCGTTGGTGCTGTGATAGGTTCGGCTACCGCTGCGGTGTTCATGCTCGGCTTGGGTACATAGTCGCTGACCATTTGCGGCGGTGTGATGTGCTCGATGTCGTGACCTTTGCTGATAATGTGGTCAGCGGTATCGTTAATCAGCTGATTTTTGGCAAGCTCAGTGCCCCACACAAGCTCGTTACGCTCATTGATTATCTCGTTGATAGTGCCAAGCTGTGTTGCTGGCGTTTTATCAATCTCGTAATGCTTGCCTTCTGCTTTGGCTTGTTCAGCTTTTCTTAGTTCTCGCTCGTATTTGTCACGTTCCAGCTTAGTAGCGACTGATCCCATTTTGAGCTGTGGTTCAATATCAATCCCTTGCGCGGCATAGCTGCGACTATCAATCAATTTATGGTCGTGCTCAGCCAGTTTTTCGTTGGCGATCTGCTCCCATAGTTGGCGAACGTCTTTAATCTCATGGCTCACGCGTTCCATGCTAAGTGAACGCCGCTTTTTGTCTGATAGCTCAATAGTCGCTTTGTCTGTTAGTGTGATTTCATTATTTTCGTCAAGCTCTGCGGTGCGCGTGGTAAACATGATATGGGCGTGATAGTTGCGCGGATCTGCACCGCGATCAATCTCTTTTTGAGTAGGCTCATGAATGGCGCAATCGGCAATCGTGCCGTAACGGTCGGCTAGGGTTTGGGCGAAGCTATGCGCTAACTCTTTTCGGTCTTCTGCGCTTAATTCATAAGGTAGATTGACTAGCCATTCTCTAGCCACTCGCGCATCTTTGCGCTTCTCGGCAAACTCCGCTTTGTTCCATAAATCACTACGATCAATATCAGCGCCCGTAGCAGCCAATGCTGTCGGCAAAATAATATCCGCACTCATCACGCCATGCTTTTTT
>NZ_RRYV01000143.1 GCF_014861395.1 Psychrobacter sp. FME13
GGGTAATAACTGTCGCCTTAGACACCGATTAAGACGAGCGGTTAGAAAAACCTGTTGTTTCTCTAAGAAGCTCGATAATCACTTCAAAGTGTTTGATATGGTGTTCTTTTACATCAATTATGGCTACGTCTGATGCCAGCATACTTTTTAGAACACCACCACTTTTTTTAATATTATTAGTTTTTAACACTACTTGTCTGTGACGCTACTTGAGTTAAGACTTCAATGAAAATAAAGTTCGCTATTAAGCGTCAGTTATTGACGTATGAATGTATCAAGTGGCTTGATAGTTCAAGTGGAACTTGACACACTGCATGGTTTTAACAGACCTTGCTTGCTGGTTTTGAATTCAATAAATTTATTATTTTCGGTAGCCCATTATGGCTGTATCTAAATACTATTTAGGCTACAAAAAGCTTTCTAAAGCTGTTTTTGAATGGCAAGCTGCTGATAGAACATCGCTGCTGGCTTCATTTATGGTAATGGATGTTTTTTCGCATTGGTTGTGGTGTTTATTTGTTTGGTATCAACGCGATGTTTATAGTGCTTTTATTGATATGAGCCTTCTCTATTCGTTGTGGACTGGCGTAACGATGGTCTGTGTTTTTTTGTTATGGATGTCCAGCCGTTTTTCACCAGCCAAAAACCCTCATAACAATTTATATACTTGGCAAGCAGTGCTCATCACTGTTTATAGTGTCTATATTACCTTTATTATAGTCATACTAGGATATAGTAGTTTGGTCACGGGTGTATCCTTGCTTGGTAGTGCGATGTTGGGAATGCTGCTCATACGTCGACGCTATGTTTGGAGAGCTTTTTTAGGGCAGATTATTGCGATATTATTAGTAACACTATTTCCTTATTGTGGCATCACCTTACCCAGTCTGCGTCAAATGAGTGCCATTACTCTTCCTCCTAGTATTCATAGTTATATGACTTATAGTGATATGACAATCATGAAAAACGAAGCATTGAATTGGGAGGGTATCAATTACCTACGTCAATCTTCCAATATTTTGTGGCGTTCTACACATATGTATATGTCGCTACCAAAAGCCATATTTATTATCTATATGTTCCGTACTTTGTTGGTGGTATTAGATAATAGTAGAAAAGAAACCTTGCAACATGCCAATCAAGATGAGCTGACACAACTAAAAAACCGTCGTTATGGTTTGATGCAAATGAAGCAAGCATTGGTGACGATAGAGGAGACGCAAGATATCAGCGTTATTTTATTGGATTTAGATTGGTTTAAGGAGGTCAATGACAACTACGGTCATGATGTGGGCGATCAAGTTTTAATTACAGTAGCACAGACGCTATCACAGTCTTTAACGGACGATATGATTGTCAGCCGATATGGCGGCGAGGAGTTTTTGATTGTACTGCCAGATAAGAGCCATGCCAGCGCTATGGTTATTGCGGAACAATTAAGACGATCTATCGCGGAAAATGTGATTACGGTTGATAATCAAACGACTTTTACTATAACTGCTAGTCTAGGAGTGTATTCGCTGACTTATAAAGAATGTGCCTCTCTTAAGCAAGCGAATCGAGCAGCAGGAAAGACAGAGACAGGATGTGAGCTTGATGAGTCGCAGCCAACCGAATGTTATACTGAAAGCACATTTGATAACCAAACTGAATTCACACAGCTATCTCAGGATATTTGCCAACTATTAATAGGCACTGCGGACAAGGCTCTATATGAAGCCAAGCACCGCGGTCGTAATCAAGTGGTCAGTGCTAATGAGATGTGGGCAGCAGGTGATCATAGGATTAACTCGCTTTATGGTACCTAAATAGCCGATGGTGTTAGTGGTCTCCATGATTGATAGGCCAGTTTTGTCTTTCATATCACCCTTCATTGATTTGATTATCATGTTTGCTAATTGCTAATTGCTAATTGCTTGACTAAGCTTGCTAATACACTTGTGGCAAAGCTACCAGTCGTTAGCGTGAAGCTTAATACCAGTGTTTCCTCACCTTCTTTATCCTGCCATTCCCACGTCAACGCTTCGATAGGTAAGCGTAATGCTCGTCTTTGAGCCTTAATATCACGTTGCTCTAACCCTGCTGCTAGCTGCGTCAATAATGGGCTGTATTTTACAACTTGATGCTCAATATCTGCGGCTACGCTACTGACTTTATCGTTACTCTTGCCCCATAACACAGCCGTTGGATGAATATCGCCAGTGGCTAGTCGTGCGCGTAATGTGTCGTCTATCGCTTCACTGGTGAATATCGATCCTGAACCATCTAGGTTAAATACCTCACCGGCCAAGCCTGTATTCCAGCTTCCATCGCGGACACGCGCTGCCAGTATTTCGTTAAATATCAGGCTGCGTGCAGCAGACAGTTCCATCGTGTTTTGCTCGCGCGGTGCACGCTTGCGTTTACTCTTTTTGGGCTGTGGGCGACTTTCTGGCACTGGACGTGCAAATAGTCTCAAGGCTTCTCTAATATTATTACCATTACGCCCGAAGCGTTGCGGACCAAAATAATTGGGTACACCACTTTTACTAATAGTCGCTAAATGTTGTTCGATAGCTTTCTTTGCAGATAGTAATTGCTCAGGGGTTAAGCGCTCAGTGTCATGCTCTGTAAACTGAATATCACGCAATGTAATCACAAATTGGTTGGCACGATGCGTACCGCGATTGAGTTTTTTGTTATGCCAGTGCTGCGCAAGGATAGTGACAGACTCATTTTCGCCAATGTCCACTGGTGCAAACTCAGTAGGTGGCAATTGCTTTTTGGGTATGCGCAAACTAAACCACTGGGTCGTCAATGCATGACGGTCTTTTAACCCCGAGTAGCCGACGTCACGCAATGGAATGTCTGCCCACTCTGACAATAGTTTGGCCAAATATGCTGTATTCATGCCTGATTTTTGGATATGCAACCATAGATGCTCACCTTCATCCGTAAAGTCTAATGGCAGTACCTCATTGACGATGAAATCTGTCGTTTTAGCTTTATAAGTGGCTTGTTTTAATAGTGGTAGTATCGGCTGCGGTAATTGTGATGTATCCGCGGCGGCAGTGATGTCGATGTCTGCTACATCAGACGTCTTATTAATAAGTGATGTGTGCTCACAATCTGACTGAGAGACTGTGGTTTCTGCGGTTGCTATCGCTGCGGTATTGTTATCTAGAGAAGTCATAAAATAGTCTGTTGTGTTGGTTATCAGTGTTAGGGATAAGTGATAGAAGTGTTGGTTGGCGTCAAGGTTACGTTTTGCAACGCAGTAATCCTATAAAAAAACATCGTGTTTTGGATGCGCTTGTTACTATCTATTAATAAAGTATTATAACCATTAAGGAAGACTTATGACTAAGGCAACGATCAACACAGTCACCATTGATAAGGCTGATATTCCAGATGGTGGCATGAAATCATATAAGCAAGATGACGATAGTATCATTTTAATCACGCGTGACGACAGCACGTTTCATGCATTTGATGGTAAATGTCCACATGCTGGCGCAGATCTAGGTAATGGTTTACGTTGTGGTCATCGTGTGGTTTGCCCGTGGCATCATGCGACTTTTGACAGTCGTGATGGCACGCTATTAGAGCCAATAGCGATAGAGGGATTGACTCGATATACAGTGACTGATGATGGTGACACCTTATTGGTCGATACTTCTGCTCAGATCAATGAGCGTGTTGAACAGGATAAGTTGTCTGATACGCACACCATCATCGTTGGTGGTGGTGGCTCTGGATTTATGACGGCCGACCAGTTGCGTCAGGGTGGTTATGGCGGCAAGATTACGTTGATCAGTAATGAGGACAAGGCCCCTTATAATCGACCATTACTTTCTAAAGCGTTTTTAGCAGGGAATATGCCCGAAGAAAAGTTACTACTTGGCGGGGCAGATTGGGCACAAAAAAACGATATTAAGCTGCGTTTGAATCAAACGGTTAGCGAAGTATTGCCCAATGAGCGCCGCGTAAACATGGTTGATAGTAATGACGACAACGAGACAGTCACAGCTGATTTTTTAGTGGTCGCTACGGGTGCGTCGCCTGCCATACCACCTATTAAGGGTACAGATTTGGATGGTGTCTATACCTTACGCAGTATGGAAGATGCCAAATTAATAAAAGCCGCTAGCCACGACCAGCGAGTGGCTATTATTGGTACGGGTTTTATTGGTATGGAGGTCGCCTCAGCATTAGCGCAGGCAGGTACGACCGCTTCTATCACGGTAGTTGGTCAAGACAATCGTGTGATGGGCAATATCGTCTCAGAAACCGTTAGCAATGCGCTTATCAAGCTGCACGAGGAAAACGGCATCAACTTTGTATTTGATGCGACGGTCAACGAAATCACCAAGATTGACCGTCAAGTTGACAAAGACGATCAGGCTTCTTCAAATGTAGGCGGTGTCACGCTAGCAAGTGGTGAGCATATTGATGCCGACATTGTGATTCTAGGAACAGGTGTATCAGCCAATACCAGTCTATTAGCAGAGGTCAATGATCCAGATGGTGTACAGGTTGATAGCACATTGCAACTGCGTGATGGGGTATATGCATTGGGCGATATAGCCAAAGCTTCAGGTCAAATGGGGCGCATGCGGATTGAACACTGGCGAGTGGCGTTGCAACATGGTCTTGTGTCTGCCGCTGCGATATTAAATGATGACAGTGTCGAGTCATTAGAGGCGCGTATTCCTTTCTTTTGGACCATGCAATATGGCAAGAGCTTACGCTATAGTGGTCATGCAGCGACACCTGAGTACCACATTTTATTTGGTGCGCCAGATACGCTTGATTATATTGAGTACTATTTCGATGATGAAAATGAGGACACGCGGGCTAGTGCGGCAAGTACGCTTGGACGTGACAAAGAGTTAGTTGCCTTCTCTGAGTTATTACGCCGTGGACACGCACCGACACGCGCTCAGCTCAATGCAGGGTTTGATATTATTGAGCAAGCACAGGCATTATCACAATCAGATTAAGACAAGCTCTAGCAATTTGCACACTATCAGTATTATTATTGAGGCTGACTTTATAAATGAAGTCAGCTTTTTTCATATAAGGATAGGAAAATAATAATATGCACAAAGGTTCTGTGTTTTTACGGCAAGCCACATTGGCTGATATTGATGCACTTGAACAACTGTTAAATCGTTGTTACCGTCAGAAAACTGGCTGGACCAACGAGGCTGATCTCATTGGTGGTATTCGCACCACAGCGGCAAGCTTGACGGCTGTTATTAATGATCCTTGTCACTATTTTTTTGTGTATCCAAAGACAACCACAGGCAAACGTGACGGAGATGAAACGGGTGAGTTGTTAGGGTGCATCAATGTTGAGATAAAAATAGATACAGACTTAAACGAAAGCCTTTTCTATCAAGGAGCTGATAACAGTGCTTATATCGGTATGTTTGCAGTGTTGCCTGAGCAGCAAGGAAAAGGCGTTGGTCATCAGATTTTACAGGCTGCAGAAACGTTCGCCAAACATCGTCTACAATCTGACTTAAGCATCTCTGATAATAAAAATTCACGTCTTACCATGTCTATTTTGAGTCATCGTCCTGAGCTATTGGCTTATTATGAACGCCGCGGCTACCAGTTGAGTGGGCATAAAATAGCTTTTCCTAATGATGGTAATAATGGTGAACCAAAGCGTGATGATTTAGAGCTATTAGAGCTAGAAAAAATAGTTAATCCATAAAACACATCTGCATCTGAATTCGGCGTCGACAGTAGGCGATTATGTCGGCTTAACCTTATCTAATATTATTTCTAATGATTAGCGCCAAAAGTATCGAAAGGTCATAAATAATCCCACGCTCAATAATAAAAATGCCACAATGATTAAGCGCTTAAACCAGTTAAAGGCTGGCAGGCGCGTGGCGTTGTCATCAGACATAAGATAAGCGAACAAACACAGTAGGCTTGCTGCTAATGTCATGATCCCAAGACCAATCGGTAATATAAATAAATACACCTGCCACATAATTATCTCTCAACGGTCAGTATTAAGCGCATCATAACAGCAACGTGATTGTGCTGTCTGTATGAAAGTCGCTAAAAACCTTTGGCGCTCGCTATGTGAAAGCGACCAAAGTATAAAAACAATATAGTCATTCCACTATAAAGGTATTACAGCGTCTCGCTTGAAGTATCACATATACACTCGGTTGCCTTGTACTATTCTTGAATTGAATAGGCTATATTAAAAAATAAGCAAATATCGAGAAATTATGTTGGGTTTAAAGTTATAATTATGTATAGTTAAGGTAACTTTATAGATATTTTGGTAGCAATGAGATTAGTGCTGAAAATCAGCGACACTTTGATACATAGTTTCATATAGATAGTACGTGATTATTATTGATAGTTGAGGTGTCTGTAAAACCAGTTTTAAGGTTTATCAAGCGAGTATTGAGTTGATTTTAATCATTGAAGCTGAGCCATGTTTTTATAAGTTATTCATAGTAAAGTCGTTGAGATATATCAAATAAAACCACGTTTATTCTTAGAGGGATAATATGCTAAAAAAAATCGCTTTTTTAACGATTACATCAATACTATTTGCTGGTTGTGCTTCAATACCTACAGAAAATGTTGAAGTATCTAACGTACTCAAGCAAGTGAAAGCCCCAAGTACAGATAATGCTGGTTTATACATTTACCGTAGTAATAGCGTAGTGGGCGCGGCTTTGAAGAAAGATGTCTGGGTGGATGACGAGTGTATCGGAGAGACCGCGCGTGGAACATTCTTTTATCATGAGGTGCTAGGAAATGCAGAGCATAAAGTCTCTACAGAATCTGAATTCTCACCAAATGATCTAATGGTAATGACCAAAAAAGGTCAAAACTACTTCGTCAAACAATATATCAAGCCAGGTCTATTCGTTGGTGGCGCGGGTTTAAAACTGGTTCCTGAGAGCGAAGGTAAAGAGGCGATCGCTGATCTTAAGCTTGGTGTTAAAGGTACTTGTAGTAAGTAGTTTAAAGAGCACTGTTAGATATTTTTTATAAAGGGGCGCTAATGTGAGTTGGCGTCCTTCTTTATTTTATGGTTGCACTAAGGACAGATATGACTTTTATACTCAATAAGATATTCAAGCCGCTTACATTATTGTCGGGGCTGCTAGTTTTACCACTATTGTCCTATCCGGCCTTGGCGCAAACCTATCAAATCCAAGATTTCTCAGACGATTATGATGCAGTCATTGAGGAAATAGAGGGAAAGGAATATGGCTATGAAGCAAATAGCATTGTTAAAATTATAGATAAAAAGACACATAAAACTCTGATTAATCAGCCTGCTAGTATCGATATTGAATATGAGTTGAGCAACAGTGAAGATTATCAATTGGGCGAAAAAATCAGTGCCAATATCGTCAGTATTCCTTATGGTGAACATAGTGTGTTGATCTATGATGATTTTAATTTTGATGGACAAAAGGATTTAGCGATAAAAGATGGGCGCCACGGTTGCTATGGTGGGCCTTCTTATCAAGTCTATCTCAAAAATGATGATAAATTCGTCCTTAGTGAAGGATTTACTGATTTGGCACAAGGCTATTGCGGTTTTTTTGGTGTAAATAAAGACAGTCAAACTTTGTATACGATGACTAAGAGTGGCGCAGGATGGCATCAGTATTCAAAGTATAAAGTGATCGATAATAAGCCAGTGGCCGTACATGTGCTTGTAGAAGAATATAATCCAAAACAATTAATTTCTATCACCGAGAGCACAAGAGTGAATGGTGAAATGGTAGAAGACAGCTATGAGGTGTTACCTGAGTACGATAACGAAAGCCACGATGGGACATTGCCTTTCATTTATAAGTTGGATTTAGATAACGGTAAAAAAATGGTCTTAAATAACACTTATAACGAGGACGGTGATCAGCTGTACTATGCTTTTGCGGATAAAGACGACAGAATCGAGCTGTATTATGATGGGCTATTTGTCTATGATAAATCTAAACAAACGCTTAGCTTTCTCAATAAGCCTGTGGTTTATCAGATCAATAAGCAAGGCATTACAGTGAGACAATCTAACAAGAGCGTTTTACTCAAGTCAGTGCCACAGAGCGAGCAGGGCAGTCTAGAAAATCTTGCGCAGTTTAATAATGTGAGAATTAAATAATTCTTAGATTAACACATGAAGTGCAATACCAAATTCAAGGTGAAAAAAAGACCTAGATGCGCTAGCATCAAAGTTTTTATCCACCGACCAAAGTGAGATTGCAACCATGAGCTATACACATCTAAGCCTA
>NZ_RRYV01000144.1 GCF_014861395.1 Psychrobacter sp. FME13
TCTTTGGGGTAGTATAAACCTCTTATGCACTGTCCAAGTTTATTATGCCACTACAGTTTTTAGGTGGCTGTCCGGTTGTGACACTATCGGGTGCCACGCGCAGCGCCATATCACCTGCTGACCCACAAAGCAGAACGCGAGTAGTTGCGCCTTGTTGTGCTGATTGCATAGTAAGTACCATCGACATGAGCTGAACCTGTGCATTGTCCGACGTCACATTAATCAACACCGACGGTGCAGGCTCTTTAATCTTAGGATTGACTTTGCTTGTTTGAGACATCGCGTTGGTCGATGTACAGCCCACCATTATCAATGAGGCAGCACTTATCGCAAGCGTAGTGGCAATTATTCGTTTCATCATCATCTCCATTTATTATCATCATTAGAATCAGCGATACTTTATATTATATACTAAAATATATTAATAAAAAATATATTATTATGCCTGTCTAAATGATGACACGCTCTAGCTCTCGCCAGTGCAGCCACAAGCATGTATCTAATTCAAGCTGATGATAGTCTGGTTCCATATGACAGCATAATTGATAAAATGCTTTGTTATGGTCGTGCTCTTTAAAATGCGCCAACTCATGCACAACAATCATGCGCAAAAACTCAGGTGGTGCTTCTTGAAACAAGCTCGCCACCGTGATGCTATTGTGCGATTTTAGCTTACTACCCTGCACCCGAGATTGAGTGGTGTGCATACCCAGCGCATGTTTGAGAACTTTTAACTTGCTGCTATAGCTGACATTGGATAGCTGTCCCACTTTGCGCATATATTGGTTTTTTATCTCATTGATATATTGATAAAGCATTTTATCGCTTTGTATCTGGTGCTTAGTCGGATACTTTTTTTCTAGATACTCACCCAGCCTGTTCTCACTAATGAGTAGCGACGCCTGAGCTTGGATTTGCTCAGAATAGTGAGCAATGTACTTTAATGTGGCCACAAATTTATCCTTTGCTGATACGTTAGCACTGTCCTCTATAGATTTTACCCTATATCTACTCGCTGCCTATTTTATTATTCATAAATAAACCCCATAAGCTGCATTCAACTTATGGGGTCGTTTTTTACAATATTTTTACTTAGATATTCAGGACGTGTTAATAAATCAATTAACGCTCTAAATGTAGATACTGCAAATGACGCTCGTATTGATTTAAGATATCGACCAATACTTGTTCTTTAGAGTAACCCACTAAATCGTACTCTTGCGAGCCTTCGCTCAAAAACACCTCGGCACGATAATAGTACTCTGCATTCTTAGTTGAAGTGCTCAATGTGAAATTAGGACGCTCAGCTTTAATCAAGTTGACTTCATAAATAAAGTCATCTTCGTCGCCATGTCCAACTCGCAATTTTAGACCATCTATTTGAACATTACTTTCATCGACGCCTTGGTCTATATCTTGTCCAATATGTGCAGGATTACGGATATCCAAAGACGTTTTTAGACCGCCTGCGGCAAACTCTTTTTCAACTTCCGTCATGGCAGGTCTAACCACGTTTTGTAAAAACTGTTCCACTTGTGCATGTCTAGGGAAACTGACAATACGTTGCAAGCGCGCTTTCCAGCTCTTACCACTGTCCAGTACATTAGCCGTACCAATTGTACTAGCCTTACGTTTATTACCTTCTTCTTTTAATGATCTCCACATCGACACCATATAGAGCACCAAAATGAGCGAGAATGGCAAACCTGCAATCACAGATACTGACTGTAACGAGGCAAAGCCACCAGCAAATAATAGTCCTAAGGTGATAAAACCTGTAGCTGCAGCCCAAAACAAGCGCAACCAAACTGGAGCATCTGTATCATTGGTCATGCCTCTTGAGCTCAAGTTCGCTAATACTAACGCGCCTGAATCCGCTGAGGTCACAAAAAAGATAAGCCCGATAATCACACCAGCGAATGATAAAACATCGCTATAAGGAAAATGCTCAAACAAGGCAAACATGCCCATCGCTGCATCATTAACCGCGATTTCACCCAGCTCAGTGGCGCCATTAGCGACCAAATCTATCGCTGAGTTACCGAAGATAGAGAACCAAGCAAAGATAAAGCCAAGCGGAATAAACATCACGCCAAAGACAAACTCACGCAAGGTACGACCACGACTAATACGTGCGATAAACAGGCCTACAAACGGCGCCCAAGCAACCCACCACGCCCAGAAAAATATCGTCCAACCTGATTTCCAGTCAGCACCAGCTTGACCATCATAAGCATAAACATCAAAAGTTTTAAAAATGATGGTTTGGAAATACTGTCCGATATTTTGGGTAAAGGTATTCAGTAGATAAACCGTGTTACCCATTACTAATATCGCAATCAATAGCAATATCGACGATAGCATATTGAATTCAGAGAGACGGCGTACGCCTTTTTCTACACCTGTCATCGCAGAGACAGCTGCTGCCGCGACAACACCTACGATAATAATCGTCTGAACTGTTTTGCTCGATTCGATACCGAATACATGAGTCAATCCTGCATTGGCCTGTAATACCCCAATGCCCAAGCTGGTGGCGATACCCATCAAAGTACAAACCACACCAAAGGTATCGATACTATCACCCAGCCAGCCTTTGATTAAACGCTCACCAAAGACAGGTGTCAACGGCGAACGTAGCGCCAGTGGCATGTTTTTACGATAAGCGAAGTACGCCAACGCCATACCGATTAGCGCATAAATCCCCCAGCCATGTAACCCCCAATGTAAGAAGGTCTGCGCGAGTGCTTCGCGCATGGCCTCTGCACTAGCAGGCTCTAAACCAGTATGCGGTGTCAAATAGTGCATCAACGGCTCAGAGGCACCAAAGAACAATAAATCAATACCGATACCAGCCGAGAATAGCATGGCGGCCCATGCTAAAAAAGGAAACTGGGCTTTTTCATGGTCTTGCCCAAGCTTGATATCGCCGTACTTGGAGAAACCAACAAATAGCGCAAATATGCTATAAGCGGCAACCACCAACATGTAATACCAGCCAAAATTCTCTGATACCCATGCCATACTCGAACTTAACAATGTCTCACTATAAGTTGGAAACGCAATCGTCCAAATTATCAATAAAATAGAAATAATAGCCGAGCCTAAAAAGACAGTTTTATTTAGACTCAAAGGTTTTGTCGCATCTTCTGATGGCGAGCTGTACATAAAAGACCTCTATAGGTAATTAAACAGGGTCTGATATTGCTTTGTCCGTCATAACCTTATGAATTATAGTCATGCAAAATATAAATAACCGCATGACGCACAAAGCAGTACCAATAAATGAAATTTGCTAAATCAGTAATATAAGAAATAGCAAGACAAACGATAAATAGATGTAGCCATAACAGCACTCATCTTCTTAACTTTAACGCTGATAAAAAAGACCTTCACTGTGAAAGGTCTTTCTATTGAAATAGTATTATATTATTCATTGTCCAATAGCTAATATCATTGTTTAGACAGTAGAACTATAAGCGCGCATTGGTTCCGATCTGAGCGGTGCACCATTGGCCGTAAAATAATCTGCCGTCGAACGTGGTAGCTGTACGCCGCGCATTTTATCAGCGATTTTTTCTGCCAACATAATAGTCGTTGCGTTTAGATTCCCACTGATGATGTTCGGCATGATAGACGCATCAACGACACGCAAACCGTCGATACCATGTACCAGTCCTTCTCCATTGACGACTGAATCATTGCCTTCACCCATCGCGCAAGTACAAGAGGGATGATAAGCTGTCTCGCTGTGATTACGGACATACTCGTCTAACTGCGCATCGGTCACTAGATCATCGGTTGGTGCGATCGATCGACCACGATAAGGATCCAGTGCTGGCTGATGCATAATCTCACGAGTGATACGCATGGCAGCACGGAACTCTTGCCAGTCTTGATCGTGAGACATATAGTTAAACAAGATACTCGGATGAGCACTTGGATCTTTTGAGGTCAGTTTGACACGGCCACGACTTGGCGAGCGTAATGAGCCCACGTGCGCTTGGAAGCTATGAGACTTCACCGCACTGCGGCCATCGTAGCGTACCGCTAATGGCAAGAAGTGATACTGAATATTCGGATGGGTAAACTTCTCATCGGTACGAATAAAACCGCCACCTTCGAACTGATTTGACGCACCCAGTCCAGTACCATTGAATAACCACTCCGCACCGATGGCAGGTTTGTTCCACCATTTATTGGCCGGCGCAATCGACACAGGTAGTTTACACTCATACTGCATATACAGCTCTAAATGATCTTGTAGATTATTACCAACCCCTGGTAAATCAAAAATCTCATTAACACCCACGTCTTTTAGCCATTGACCAGGACCAATACCAGAACGCTGCAACAGCTGCGGTGAGGCAATGGCACCCGAGGAGACAATCACCTCACGAGAAGCATGAAAGTTTTTGGTTTGACCTTGATGCTCTACTTTGACACCAATAGCACGCTTACCATCAAACAAAATCACATCGGTCAGCGCGCCAGTCAAAATCGTAATATTACTACGCGCTTTGGCACGGTCGAGATACCCACGTGCCGTTGACGCGCGGCGACCATCAGGCGTCACAAAACGATCCATTGGGCCAAAGCCTTCTTGCTGATAGCCATTTAAGTCTTCAGTACGCGGATAGCCAGCTTGCACACCTGCCTCAATCATTGCTTGAAACAGTGGGTTGACCCCTGGCTTAGAAGTAGTCATCTCAACGGGACCACCCACACCATGATAGTCATTCTCGCCAACATCACGATTCTCTGATTTTTTAAAATAAGGCAAGCAGTCCAAATAGCTCCAGTCCTCTAAGCCCTGTATTTTAGACCAGTCATCAAAATCCAAGGCATTACCGCGGATATAGCACATACCATTGATCAATGACGAGCCGCCAAGCCCTTTACCGCGACCACAGTCCATGACGCGGTTATTCATATAAGGTTCAGGATCGGTTTTATAACCCCAGTTATAGGTCGTTCCTTGCAATGGCATCGCAAGTGCCGCTGGCATCTGCGTGCGAAAGTCTAAGCGATAATCTGGGCGGCCGGCTTCTAACAGCAACACCTTAATGTTGGCATCTTCAGTCAAACGAGTGGCCAGCACATTTCCTGCTGAGCCTGCGCCGACGATGATGTAGTCATATTCAGGTGTGGTTGTTGTCATAAAACGCTCCATAATATTTAAGATAAATCGTTTACTATCAGTAACCTTTGAGTAAAAAGGCAAATAAGCCCTGTTAAACCAAGCTTACTGATTAAAAAACGGATCAAGAACTTTCTCAATACAAGTGATTAAAATACAGATTCAAACTTACCCAGCTCTACTTGGATAGACTTAGTCTGTGTATAGTGCTCAAGGGCTTCGATGCCGTTCTCACGGCCAACACCTGAATGCTTATAGCCACCGACTGGCATTTGTGCTGCTGACTCACCCCATGTATTCAACCAGCAGATACCCGCTTCGATCTGAGCGATGACTCGATGCGCTCGAGTCAAATCAGCAGTTACCACTCCAGCGGCCAAACCGTAATCGGTATCATTGGCACGGCGAATGACTTCTTCTTCGGTTTCATAAGTCAATATCGACATCACTGGACCAAAGATTTCCTCACGCACGATGGTCATCTCATCGGTACAGTCAGTGAATACTGTCGGAGCAACGAATGCACCATTTGCAAGCGAATCTGTCGTTACACGCTCACCGCCCGTTAGGACGCGTGCGCCACTGGCTTTACCTTGCTCGATATAACCAAGCACTCTTTCCATATGCGGGAAGCTAACGAGCGGGCCCATGTTGATGCTTTCGTCGATAGGATCACCGAGCTTAATACGCTCAACACGCGTTGCAATGGCTTGCTCAAACTGAGCTTGCATCGCCTTAGGAACGAACACGCGCGTACCATTGGTACATACTTGACCACTACTATAGAAGTTCGCCATCATCGCGATGTCAGCAGCCGTATCGATATCAGCATCGTCAAATATGATTAATGGTGACTTACCACCGAGCTCTAGTGTTACGTCTTTGAGAGACGATGCGGCTGCACTCGACATAACTTTTTTGCCAGTTGGTACGCCACCTGTAAATGATACTTTGGCGATATCAGGATGCTGAGTTAATGCTTCACCCACTTTATAGTTGCCTTGCACAACGTTGAATACACCGTCTGGCAATCCTGCTTCTGTAAATATTTCGGCCAGTTTCAACGCGGTTAATGGCGTTACTTCTGATGGTTTGAATATCATTGCGTTACCAACAGCCAGTGCTGGTGCTGCCTTCCACATCGCGATTTGAATAGGATAGTTCCACGCACCAATACCAGCGACCACACCCAGCGGCTCACGGCGAGTATAGACAAAACTGCTATCACGTAGTGGAATCTGACGACCTTCAATCATTGGTGCCAAACCTGCATAATACTCAACGACATCGGCACCAGTGACGATATCTACATACTTAGTTTCAGAGTACGCTTTGCCTGTGTCTTGCGTTTCTAGCAGTGCCAATACATCGTTGCGTTCACGCAATATAGCGACTGCATTTAACAGCACACGGCCACGCTCAACCGATGTCATCGCTGCCCAAACTTTCTGACCTTTTTGCGCAGCTTTAACAGCCTCATCGAGTTGCTCATTGGTCGTTTGCTGAACGGTCGCCAGTAACTCACCCGTCGCTGGATTGATATCTTCAAAAGTAGACAAGGCGTCATCAACAGCCAGATAACGACCATTGATATAAGCGGTTTGTACTTGTTCTAAATTGATAATATCTGTTAATTTATTTTTTGTGTTTGTCGCTGTCATGGGATACTCCTTCTGACGACTGGTAAGGTGCTATAAAGAACACTCTTATTAAGTCATATCGTCATGGTTTCAGTTTTAAACATAGAGTTTATGTTTACGTCTTTTCTTTGCATACCTTGCTAAGGTCATTTCTTTAATGAAGTGCTTGAAGATCAGGTTTCATGACCTCTCAAGTTGCGTCATTTTTATTAAACGCTCACGTAAGGATTTTTTATCCGAGATATTAATCCCCGAAAAGTCAGAGAGCCAAATACCATCAGCGACCAAACGCGCCATGCATAGTGTTTCGCCACCATCAGTCTTTTCATGCTTTTTTAACTGCTCATTTGACCACTTAGCCCACCGTTCACGCAGCTCACTATCACCCAGCATCAACACGTATAACGTCGCTTGGCTATCGAATTCTTCTTGAGATTTTTCGCCCAGACTGATAGTGGCATCGATATAAGCACGAGTAAAAGAGCCGTAACGCACTGGATCTTTAGCCATTGCGTTATCTACCTCTGCCTCAAACTTTGCCATCGCATCATAAAAAACTTCTAGAATGAGTGCGTTTTTAGTAGCAAAATGATGCATGACGCCACCTTTAGTCACTCCAACCGCATCTGCCACAGCTTGAAAAGTGACTTTCGACAACCCTTGCTCTAGCGTAATTCTTGCCGCCTGATCGAGCAGCGCACGACGAATAACCTCTGGTTGTTTTTTACGTTTATGAGCGTTTTCAACTTCCATATCAATGCACCACGGAATTAGAGAATAAATTCATTACCACGACACCACCTACAATCATAATGATACCCACTACTGCCGCCGTATCAAGCGTCTGCTTAAAAAACACCAAGCCAATCAGCGAGGTCAGAACGATACCCAATCCACCCCACAAAGCATAGGCAATACCTAGAGGTATGGTTTTGAGCGTTTGTGTCAAAAAATAAAATGAGATGGTATAGAGCACACCCATGATCAAAGTCGGTAGCAAACGGGTAAACTGTTCTGACTTCGCCAAAAACGTCGTGCCCGCCACTTCACAAATAATGGCAATGGCCAAGTAACCGTAAGCAATAGTAGTAGGACTCATAGTCAATACACTCATCTCATCTCAAATCAATCGTATCCTTTTGATTCAGCATGAATTATCGATAAAAATCGAACAATTCAAGCACCAAAGATACCGTACGGTCGGTATTCTATAGACATACACTCACAATGTGAAGGGTTTGTTCGTGATTTTTTGTCTTAAGTAATAAAAATATTGCTTTAATATTCTTAGATTAACACACCAAGTGCAACGCTAATTAATATTATAGAACGCCTGCATAGGCGTCTTAAACCCTAATCGTTTTCTTGGTCTGTTGTTTAATTTGTTCTCAATGTCCTGCATCTCATCATCAGAGACTTGTCTAAAGTCACAACCCTTAGGCAAGTACTCTCTGATAAGGCCG
>NZ_RRYV01000145.1 GCF_014861395.1 Psychrobacter sp. FME13
CGTATCAGCAAGCATTTAATCTAAACGGCAGTTACACAGAATTCGGGATGGTCTCCCTATGCAGGCGTTCTATAATATTAATTAGCGTTGCACTTGGTGTGTTAATCTAAGTTTTTCTAACAGTGCTTTACATGCGCACTATAAATTGACATAAAACGATTGCATTATAACAACTACCTAATTGAAAATGTACACTTGTAATAATTTCTTATCAATCGCTTATAATAACACTAGAGAAAGGGGCTATATTTGCCTTTATAGCTATGTTATCCGACTTTGTATGAAACTCGTTAAAGCTACAAGCATATTAGGCTGAACGTTATTAAAAACCCGACAAAGGGCATTCAGTAAGTGATTATCTAGCTGACGATCTCCAATTCAAATAAGATTAACTATATAAGGCACAAGAGAACCATCTATACATTTCGCAATGTATCACCTTCGCTTAGCCTACATACGTAGCACTATCAGTTATAAAACAAATAAACTTCTGGTTTTAAATCTCTCTCTTACCAACAAACTGAACAACGGCACTCAACCCTTGATGACGTTTTCCTTCTGACACCATACGCAGCTTTTCAACACCAATAATCTCTGTAAGTCCTCTCAGTTCACTCTGAAAATTATCTAGCGATCCAAAGCGTTCTTTTTGACTGGCTGGTGGACCTCCAACAGCATCAGTCTCCAACTGTCGTTCTGTATAAGCTTCGACGATAAATACGCCGTTTGGCTTTAAAGCAGTGACTACCTGTGTATGTATATACTGACGCACTTTGTCAGGCACATGTGCCCATATAGACACAATGGCATCCCACTTATCTGTACCAAACTGGTAATCAGCTAAATCAGCCACTTGAGTGGTAATTGTCACTCCTCTGTCTTTAGCTAATTGTACCGCTTTGATCAAACCCACTTCAGACATATCCATCGCAGTGACATCATAGCCTTGCTCAGCTAAGAATACAGCGTTTCTGCCCTCACCCTCTGCTAGACATAATACACGCCCGCCTGCAGGTATCTGCTCAAACGTTTCTCTCAAAAAATCATTAGGCTCTGTACCGAAAGCAAATTCTGTGCCACTATAACGTTCATCCCACATTTTAACTGTCCTTTTTCGTTTTATTTAGCTTGTATAATAAAATACTCTACTCACACTGTCTCAGTTTTAGCATCACATCTTACCTGACAGACACCTAGTCAACCTCAATGTTCAATATCTTTACGCCATAATATACCTTTGTATCGCTTACACGCCCTGCACTAAACGTTGAAGAGTAATTCTTAGGACGATAACGAACGATTATTTCACTATCTTTATGATATAACGTGACTTCACAAATATTATTCTTTTCGTTCACTTTTTTACTAGATAAAATGTGTGTTGGAAATATAGCTTCTTCCTTTAGAAAACTTTCGTTAACGAATTGAGATGAGATGGTACTTCGCACCTCATTTTGATAAACATCAGCTAAGCAGTCTCTATTATGATATAGCTTCCATAGGTTTAAGAGCTCACAAACTAAAAAACCAAGAGCAATAATCATGATAATCTTGAGCAAAAAACCATTACTGCCTGTTTGTTCTATACCTTTACCTTTGTTACCACTATTACTCATCTTGCCTCACATGAGAAAAATCCATTTACAAATACATACTTCAGCGGTACTACACCTCCTTACCCCACCTTATCCCACATTTTACTCAGACGTTTCGGTGATACTGCTATACGCGTTTTCATTGGTTGAGCGAAGAGTTGAATACGATACTCCTCCACCATCCAACGATAGTCGCTAATAGCCTCTTTATCCGCACGTCCTGCAAGGCGCTCCATATGTAAATCTAGCGCATAAACGCCATCGAGATCCGCATCAAGATTATGTTCAAGGCGTTCAAGACGAATCTCTAGTGCTTCTAGATAGCGTGGATACTGCTGCCAATGGCTATAGTCCATTCGGTAGACAAAATCAGCCAAATGCAAATCCTCTAGCTGATCTTCGATATCTTCAATAGACTCACCGAATATCTCTCGATCTAACATCAATAAGCCTTGGCGAATACGCTGCCATCGGGTATAGACATTTTTGAGGGTCTTAATCACGCTTTGACCAGTCAATAAAAAGCTACCAGCCACCACTTCTAAGGTTTTTTCATATTCTGCTGAGGTAAACGGCAACTCCTCAGCAAGCGCTACCGCAGTATCATCTGCATTTTCGGGCAAGTCTGTACTATGATCAAACAATATATAGTGCTCTTCAAGCGCTGCATCTAATGCTGCATCGATAACAATCGTTTTGAGCTTACTCATATCACCAAGTGGTGCAAATGCCAATTTAAAAATGCTATCAATTTGACTGGTGAGCTGTTTTTTCTTTGCACCAAGCTTACTTTTAATTAGCGTTAATACCCCGATGCGGTGTGCCTGTAATGCTGCATTAACATCCGTATACTGATGGATTGATACCGCCTCACCTGCATCATCAGCGACCAATGCCGCAAACTGCTTCATCACCACGCCTGCGCTATGATGATTTTTACTAAAGGAAAAGTGCTCGGGAAACACAGTATGCGCGCCTTGCTGCTCATTGACTGCTTGACTGGTTTCACTGGCATGTCGAATCTGTAACGTTTGCAGGTCACGACCTTTTTCGATGATACGGTTTTTATCATCAACGACGCAGATTTGTGGCTGTAAGTAACGGTCAATCGTAGACGGATTAAACTTATCTGGTGTCACTGACATAATGCCGCGACGATTAAGCGCTTGGCAGAGTTGCTTCAGTAGTCCTTGTCCACCAGCAGGTTGTAACTCGTCAAACAAGCCATCAGCCGTATCGGGAATCGGTACGATCTGACGGCGAATGTCTTTGGGTAATGATTTTAGCAACTGTAGTACCAGCTCATAGCGCCAACCCGGCACACCCCACAACAGCTCGATCGCATCAAGCTGCGGCAACGCAACAAGCGGTACGCGAATGGTCACGCCATCATCATCACTTGCTGGATCAAAGACATAACGTAGCGGTAGTTTTAAGTCACCTAGCTTCCATACCTCTGGAAAATCTCCTGTGGTCGGCGCTTGGCTATTAAGTACATCCTCATCAGTAAAGAATAAATGCTTGCTATCTGTTTTTTCGATTTCAGCACGCCAATCTTCAAAAGTTTTACGACTGGCAATGTGTTCAGGGATTTTTTTATCATAAAACTGATACAGCGACTCTTCATCAACCAATAAGTCACGACGACGTAACTTGTCTTCAATGCGCTCAATGTCTGCAATTTTATCCATGTTGTGCTGTAAAAATGGCGCTTGACGACCCAAGTTGCCAGTGACCAAACCATCACGAATAAAAATTTCACGTGACTCGCTTAGATTGACCTGCTCATAATTGGTCAGCTGCTTACTGATAATAATCAAACCAAATAGACTAATCTGCGCGTAGGCTTTGACGCGACCTGTCTTTTTTGACCAATGCGGCTCAAAGTAGTGATACTTCAACAAATCACCAGCAGCGGAGATAATCCATTCTGGTTCAATCTTGGCCACCGTGCGCATAAAGACCTGAGAAGTTTCTACTACTTCAAAGGCCATCACCCATGGTGGTATTTGCTTAAATACTGTACTGGCTGGAAATATTTTGGTTTTTTGCTGGCGAGCTGCGAGATATTCACCACGATTTTCGGTCTTATGAGCAATAGTAGAGAGCAGACCTGTCATCAACGCACGATGCAAGTTGGCGTATTTAACCGCTTTTAGATCTTCGTCTTCGATCGCTGTCGGGTCATTGGTTGTTATTTCAGTAGTCGCTTTTTTATCCGTACCTTTTACATCATTAACATCAGTAAGTTTTAGATCAGTGACCATTTGTACCAGTTGGCGGTGCGTCTGACTCCATTCTCGTACGCGTGGAAAGCTCAGATAGTTTTTCTTGGTAAACTGCTTACGCTGATTGCCAGACAGCTTATTGCCGTGTTCATCTTTTTCGAACAGTGCTTTCCATAGGCTTAAATAAAACAAGAAATCAGAGTCATCTTGACGAAACTCTGCGTGCTTTTGATCGGCTTGTTGGCGCTTATTAGCAGGACGCTCACGTGGGTCTTGTACCGCAAGCGCGGCGACGACTATAAGCATTTCACGAATACAGTTAAAGTCAGAACCTGCAACCAACATTCGCGCCAGCCTTGGGTCAATTGGCATACGTGCCATCTTTTGGCCAGTCGGTGTCAGACGCAGGTGATCTAGACCTTTTTTGGACTTCGATTTATTGGATTTAGTCGCAGAAATAGCTTTATTTTTAGAAGCAATCGCCCCTAATTCATCCAGTAGCTTATGCCCATCCGTAACCAAGCGACTGTCAGGTGGCTCGATAAACGAAAAATCATCAACGCTACCTAGGCGCAAATTGGCCATTTGCAAGATCACTGAGGCCAAGTTAGTGCGTAAAATTTCAGGCTCAGTGAATTCAGGGCGTCCGCTAAAGTCTTCTTCGCTATACAGACGTATACAAACACCTGGCGCAACACGCCCGCAGCGACCTTTACGCTGATTGGCGGCGGCCTGTGAAATCGCCTCGATCGGCAAACGCTGTACACGCGAGCGGTAAGAATAACGAGAAATTCGTGCAAAACCCAAATCAATCACATAACGAATACCAGGCACAGTCAGCGCAGTCTCAGCCACGTTGGTCGCGATAACGATACGTCGGCCACGACCGGATGGCTGAAAAATACGCTGCTGCTCATCGTACGTCTGCCGCGCAAACAAAGGCAGCACTTCTGTATGCCTAGGTCCATGACGCTCTAACACCTCTTGTGTCTCACGGATCTCAGCTTCAGTCGCGGCAAATATTAAGATATCTGCTTGATCAGCATGTCCTTTGTTTTGGGCATCGCCAAAGCATTCTTCGACTGCGGCAACGATGGCGCGTGGCAAGTTTTCTTCAAAATCATCATAACTGTCATCATCAGAGCTGTTTACTGGCTCGTCGGTTAATGGGCGATAACGAACCTCAACAGGAAAGCTGCGACCCTCAACATTAAAGATTGGCGCAGGCACTTTACGTTTAAGTTTGGCATCGTAATGACTAAAGTACTCACTAAAGCGTTTGGTGTCTAATGTCGCTGAAGTAATAATCACCTTTAGATCAGGACGCTTGGGTAGCATTTTTTTGAGATAACCCATAATAAAATCGATATTTAAGCTACGCTCGTGCGCCTCATCGATAATAATCGTATCGTACTTACTCAAAAACCGATCATGCCCTAATTCGGCCAATAAGATACCATCGGTCATAAGCTTGACGACTGACTGTGCCGATCCTTGCTCGTTAAAGCGAATCTTAAAGCTAACGGTATTCCCTAACGGTTCGCCCAACTCTTCTGCAATACGGTTTGCCACGCTTCTCGCCGCTAGACGTCTTGGTTGCGTATGCCCTATCTGTCCAGTAATACCACGCCCTGCTAGCATCGCAAGTTTTGGCAACTGTGTCGTCTTACCAGAGCCCGTCTCACCAGCGACGATAATGACTTGATTATCGATGATTGCTTGTACCAAGTCTTCTGCCCGTTGGCTGACTGGCAGATCAAGGTTTAGCTTGGCTGGCAAGTCAGCAGGAATGCTATCTATACGTGCCTGCACCACCTGCTGTGAGCGGGTTTTTATTTTTTCGTACTGCTCGCGTTTTTTCGTTAACGCATCATTGGCTTTTTCATTATTTTCTTTTTTGCTAGACACGACAGCACGTGCCAGCTCTCGCTCTAGACGGCTTAAATAGTAGCTGTCTTTGGCAAGTACAGGCAAATCGTCAGCTATATGAGATTGAGTAGCTTCTTTATCATTGCTTAGTGTGGCGCTGTTTGATGTGATATTAGAATTTCCGTGAGTTATGCTATTACTTTCTTTATTCGGATTAGTGGTGCTATTGATTTGGCGAGCAGCATCTTCGTTAGATGCTTGTGTGATATTCTTAGAATTATTGGGCATATTTACTTAGGCTATTTATTATTTAAAAGTGTTTAGATTATGGGGGTAATTTGAGTGCGATTCAAGTTGGTTATGATGTTTGGTTACCAACCAAACATCATAACTAAAAAAGCTTTTACTGATATTCAAAGCGTTCAGTCAAAAGGTTTTCAAGCTCGTCAGTCATAGGTTTGAATTTAAAATGCTCTGGTTCCATTTGGTTAACTAAAGCACGCTGACCCTCCTTCATCGAAGTATCCTCACATAAGAAATAATTCATCTCTTTACCAGTAATGGCATTAATAATATAAAAGGCGGTATCACCGTCTCCATACTGTGTCAGATTATAGTAATTATTCGGATCCCGCATAGTGATACTAGTAGCATTGAGATATTCTACATAATAGGCATCTTCAGTAGCTTGCTGTGCTTCTAACTTCAAAGGGTTATCTTGAGTGGCAAAATAGTACTTGAGCATATAACCAATGTCACTATTTACTACATCCAAACGTAAATGCTCACCATCTTCCGTAACACATTGATATATTGTAAAGGGCTCGTACACACGCGGGTTGGTGGTTGTGTTTTCATCTTCCACACTTTCCCATTCCATGCCCATAATAGGGGCATCTAACATGATACCTCCCTCTTCAATCAATTTATAACCTATCGGTACGTCTTGATCATTTACCATAGCTTGAGAGCTTGATAACTCACTGTTATCTTCTATAGCATTTTCAGCCTCGTTACTTAACAATGCTGTCGTATCATCAGATTTTTCTGGTTTATTCTTGTTATTCAAAAACGCTACGGCCACTAGAACAACAAACAGTCCTATTCCTATTCCAATACCTGCAATAATCCACTTAAAAAATCCTTTTATAAAATTTTGCAAACCTGTCCGCCCTATTCTATTTTTATGAATGAGTTGTTTATTCGATAAACTTGTTAATTATCACGCCAATTTTTAAAATTCTTGATACTCAAATAGCTAACATATAGTCAGTCCTAAACAAAAGAGGCACAACCACAAATACGGGTTACATTTTTCTTGCTTGCTGTGCCTACGCAGACAGAGGCGGCTCAAAATGTAACCCATATCGCTGTATTTGCTTTATAGTGGATCGACTATATTCTTTATCTGCTAAATTAGTACCTACTACATCATTGATACCACCTATGGGTTCAATAACCAATTAAAGGTTTGATATCAGAGCATTCACGTTATATATATTATCTATACCTATTTCAAACTAATCATCAATATGTGAAGCAGCATCAAAAGGTGAGTTACTGTCTTTAACAGTAAACTGCTGTGGGCATAAATCGTTTCCTTACAACACACGCCCTGTTCTCAGTGCAAACGCCCAATCCTCACGACCATTCTGTGAGGCCAATTGAGCAGCCGCCTCATAATCATACGGTACCTGAATATGTTCGGTTTGCCAGCACTTCCCTTCCTCGGTATCGACAAAGCTAATGATTGCATAATTTGCATGAGGGGAATAGGTCTGCATTCTGTGAATATTAGGTAAGTCATCTTCGTAGGCAGGATAACCAACACTACCAGTGTTGATAACCATTTGATCAGTCGATAACTTTACCGTACGCGGAATATGGGTGTGGCCACATATGACAACCGCACTATCAATACCACTAAGCAATGCCAAAATATCTGTATCGCTACGTGCTCTCAGTTGACCTGTTTCTATATTTTCTAACAGATAAACCATATCGTCGGTTGGCGAGCCATGGCATAAGTAGATATCCTTACTTAAATGACAATCAAAAGGTAAATCTTGCATCCACTTAATAGCCGACTTAGGCAAGTCTTCGATAATAAAACTTAGTGTTGGATTACCCGCAATATCTGCCGCTGTCGCCTCATATATCTGCCTATCTTGGTTGCCACAAATGGTCATAATATCGTCTCGACATGTCATCAGCAGCTCATAAGTCGCTTTAGGTGCGATAGGTCCATACAAAATATCACCAAGATTGACGATTTGCTCTATATTACGACGTTTTATGTCTGCAAGAACCGCCTCTAAAGCAAAGATATTACTATGAATATCTGAGATTGCAGCGATTGTATTTATATGCTTACTGCTAAATTTTGTCATAGTAATTATCTGCTCTCATCAATAAAGTTTTATACAAATATTATAGGGTGTGTATAGAATTCAAATCAGGGGCAACCAGATAAAGACACAAGCAAGCATTACCGCCGCTGCATAGCTATCTTTGAGCTTATCATATCGCGTGGCAATGC
>NZ_RRYV01000146.1 GCF_014861395.1 Psychrobacter sp. FME13
GCAAACGGGCAAAGCAGAGCTTTGCTGGATCCGTTCTCAAGGCTGATGCTAAAATGCTTCCAAACATTTTTGCAAACGTTGTTACAAGCCTAGTTAAGGTCTCGACATTATCTTCGGCTTGCGCCTAATTTGGTGCAATTTTAGCGATCAGCAGCCCTAATGTTTGAATGTTCAACACGCCTAATGGCACATAAAAAAAGAACCCAGCGTTAACTGAGTTCTTTATTCTTTTAGCTGACTTGATAACCAAGCTACTTAAGCCTTGCGCTTGTATTATTTTACTTCTGACGTCACTTCGACATCGATGTTGCCACGCGTGGCTTTTGAATATGGGCAGATTTGATGCGCTTTTTCGACCAGTTGCTGAAACTCATCAGCAGACAGCTCTGTGTTTTCGCCAATGACATGGATTTTAGCGGCTAGCTTATAGTCATGTCCTTCGCCTTGTAGCAAATCGACTTCTATCCGAGTGGTTGAATCAAACTTTGCTTTTTCCATTTGCTTGACAGCGCCAAGTGCCCCGTCAAAGCAAGCGCTATAACCAATCGCAAACATCTGCTCTGGGTTATTGCCTTCTTTTCCAGAGCCTGGTGGTACCATGTTGATGCTAAGATCGCTGTCGCTCAAGCTGGCTGAACCTGCACGGCCGCCAGTCACACTTGCTTTGGTAGAGTATAAAGTTTTCATAAGATATCCTTTTTTGTTATCAGTTTTTATGATTAAACGGTAAGTTTTAGATTGTCATTTAGCATAACAAACCGTTGTCCCGACTATGTACGAGTCGTAAGTAAGTATATTAGGCCAGTTGCAAGTATATACTGTGAATTTGTAATTTTGATGACTATCGTTTTTGATAACTATTGTTTTTGACGACTATCGTTAAAGAACTCTAAAACTAATATTGATTGAATTTAGGACATGCTCTGTTAGTCATCTTATATTCAAGATGTATTGGGTAGAAAACAATTCAGCGTTCTCGCTGCTTTGGGTATGGTAATCAAGTTCTTGGTTATACAAATTAAAATTTGGTTATTAGACGGCGGTTTTTGTGCGCTAATTCTGCATCATGATGCTAAATCCGCTACAATATGCCCATTATTTATTCTATGTATTTAGATTACTGTCTAAAAGACAGCCTTTTTGAAGTTAAGGTTGAAGCCAAAAATTATGAGCGTAGATCCAAAGAAACTAAACAAAGAAGTTGCCAAACGTCGCACCTTTGCCATTATCTCGCATCCCGATGCTGGTAAGACCACAATGACTGAGAAGTTGTTGTTGTGGGGGCAAGCTATTCAGGTAGTGGGTGAAGTTAAAGGTCGCAAGACGGATCGTCATGCCACATCAGACTGGATGAGCATGGAACAAGAGCGTGGTATCTCGATCACTACCTCTGTCATGCAGTTTCCCTATAAAGACCATGTGGTCAACTTACTGGACACACCAGGTCACGCCGACTTTAGTGAAGATACCTATCGTACCTTGACCGCTGTAGATAGTGCGCTGATGATGGTGGATGGTGCTAAAGGTGTCGAAGAACGAACCATCAAATTGATGGAAGTTTGCCGTATGCGTGACACGCCAATCATCTCATTTGTCAATAAGCTTGATCGCCAGATTCGTGAGCCTCTTGAGCTACTGAGTGAGATTGAAGCAGTACTAAAAATCAAATGTATACCAGTGACATGGCCTATCGGTATGGGTCAAGATTTTGTTGGTGTCTATCATTTGACCGAAAACAAAACTTACTTTTATGAAAAAGGTAATGGCGGCAAGACGACCATTTCTGAGGTCCGCGAAGGCTATGATTATCCAGATATTCGTGAGCGTTTGGGTAAGCTGATGTTTGATGCTTTTGAGGAATCACTTGAGCTGGTACAAATGGCGCTAGAAGAATTCAGCGTAGACGAGTTTTTAGCGGGCGAGATGACGCCAGTGTTGTTTGGTACCGCATTGGGTAACTTTGGCGTCAACATGGTACTGGATACCTTAGTCAAATACTCACCGCCGCCAAAAGCGCATCCAACCAATGAGCGTGAAGTGGCAGCGACTGAGACGGATTTTAGTGGTTTTGTCTTTAAAATTCAGGCCAATATGGATCCGCGTCACCGTGACCGTATTGCTTTCTTACGAGTCTGCTCAGGCAAGTATGAAAAAGGCATGAAAATGAAGCATGTACGCTTGGGTAAAGACGTACGTATTGCCGATGCCTTGACCTTTTTGGCCGGAGACCGCGAAGCATTAGAAGAAGCGTATCCGGGTGATATCATTGGTCTGCATAACCACGGAACCATCTCAATCGGTGACAGTTTCACCGAAGGCGAAGCGCTGAATTTCACTGGTATTCCACATTTTGCGCCTGAGTTGTTCCGCCGTGTCGTTCTAAAAGATCCGCTTAAGTCCAAGGCTCTACAAAAAGGTCTGCAGCAGCTAAGTGAAGAGGGTGCAACACAGGTCTTTATGCCGCAGATTAATAACGATTTGGTTCTGGGTGCAGTTGGTGTACTACAGTTTGAGGTGGTCGCGCATCGTCTCAAAGAAGAGTACAAAGTCCAATGTATCTTTGAGCCGGTATCTATTGCAACAGTACGCTGGATTCACTGTGACGATGAAGTGGCACTAGCGAAGTTTAAGAAAAAAGCCCATGACCAACTATCATTAGATGGTGGTGGTTATTTGACCTATCTTGCGCCATCACGAGTCAACTTGCAGCTGATGCAAGATCGCTACCCAGAAATCACATTTAGCAGTACTCGTGAGCACTAATTGCGTGAGCGTTAGTTTGTAGCGTAGATGTGGCTGATTTCGTTGCATTACCATTTGGTGAGTAGGCAGTCTTTAGCGAATAAACAAACAAAAGGACACGCTTGCCGTGTCCTTTTGTTTGTTTGTGCTTAGCGCCTTAATATAGGATTATTGCTAGCAAAAACAAAACAGTGTTTCAACACGAGAGGGCACAGGTTACGGTACACTAGTATAGTTGAAACATTCTAAAATGAATACAGGGCTGCCGACTGCAGATGATAATCTCGTTTATTTAGTGAGGATGAAATAGTAGCGGTTTAGTCGTTCACTGACTATTTTTACCATGAAGATAGGCCCTAATCATTATCAAGCACACTTTAAAAAATTACAGTTTATGACACAGGATAAGTAAGTATGAACACTCAAGCTCAGTCAATAACGTTATTTTGTGGCAAAAGAGCAGCACACCTTCATACCAAACCTCGCACGATATGGTCATTGAGTATGGTATTGCTCTTGAGTGCCGCGAGCTTGACTGCCAATGCTGACTCCAGAGTTAATAATAGCAATGAAACAACCTATCAAAATAGCTTAATCAATAATAATGATTATTTGCATTATAGCTTGCCAGATGCCTTAAAAACGCAGTGCATCGAGCACAATAACTGCCCAGAAATTGAGATTGAATATCTCAAAACCAATCAACAATGGATCAACAGTATTGTTAATACGCGTATCAACACTTTGATTGTAAACAATGGTGTCAGTGAGTCAGGTCCTGTAGCCACCACTGTCAGTAAACAAGCAGTGACACAAGCATTGACGGGTTTCGCTACCGCACAATTTATGGATTTACCAGTAGATAGTCCCCTCGCTTATCAGTTAATGGTGACTCCTACTTATCTGGGCCACGTTGGTAGGTTTGAGCTGTTCGAGGTTAGTACTTATGCTTATACCGGTGGTGCACACGGAATGCCTTATAGCGAATACTTGATGTTTGATAGCAGTACCCAAAAGCAAGTCACCTTAGATGATATGGTGTCGGAGCCTAAAAAATCGCGCTTTAAGGCGTTGGCGTATGACAGCTATAAAGCATGGGTAAAAACGATTGACGAAGATGTCAACAGCTACGAAGAGACTTGGCCATTTGTATTGAGTGATAACGTGATCTTGACGGATCAGGGAATCGATATCCAGTATCAACCTTATGCTATCGGTGCTTATGCTTATGGTATGCCGACACTCAGTATTCCGTATAGTAAATTGACAGGTATCCTTAACCCTGAGTTTATTCCTAAGTAATAACAATACGATGCCAAGGCTAGGGTATTTCCTTATTTCGAAAACAGTGATAAAAATGATAGCCAAAATTACGTAAAAATGAATCATTAGGAGTACGATTATCATGACTACTTTAGAAGACAACGATAAGCTATCATCCAATAACGGTACATGGCAGCTTAACGCTTTAACAGAAGCGCTTGGCGACTTAATCTTAACTGTCGATGACAGTTTGTCCATTGGACGCGGCAGTGATAATGATGTGGTACTCGGCAGCAAGCAAGTATCGCGTAACCATGCTGTGTTAAGCCTATTAGATGGTCAGTTATATGTGAAAGATTTGGACTCATCAAACGGTACGTTTATCAATGAGCAGCGCATCGAGGGCAATCAATCTAGCCTATTGCAAGCGGATGACACAATTGGTTTTGCAAGCTTTCGTTTTCAGGTGGAAGCACCGGTTGCTGCGCCAGAGAATAACTTGTCAGCACCAGATGATGTAGCAGTTAGTAAGGAAGTAGATACTGAAGCTGCGTCTGCTGAGAGCATTATTAAAGAAGATGAGTTTGAAGAGTACATTATCGAACATTCAGCCATCGATGAGTCTGTCGTAAAAGAAACGGGTATCGATGACGTTTTATCATCCGCAGAAAAAGTAGAGTCTGCACCAGTAGAAGATACCCCAGAGCCTATAGAAGAAGTAGTGCTAGAAGAGTCTGTTATCACAGAAGAGCCTGTGATAACAGAAGCAGTAGCTGAGCTGCAAGAAGTGGCAACGATGGAACCTGAATCGCCAGTGACTGATGAGAGTGAGCCATTAGTAGAACAGCCTGTAGCAACTGAAGGGGCTGTGTATGAAGAAATAAATGAAGCAGAGGTTGTGGATGAGAAGCCAGCAGTCGAATCAGAGCATGACAAAACGACAAAAACGACACTGCAAGAAGAAGCCGATTCTGACGTCTTACGTGCGAAACAAGCTGCCACTGCACAATTTTCAGGTACCGCAGATCTAGGTCAGTCTCATGATCTTGGTACAGAAGGGAATAATGCAGTAGATCAGGCCGTTAGCAACTTAGCCAATACAGGGCAGCCTGAGAAAAAACCAAGCGGCGGCTGGTTTATATGGGTATTTATTGTCATTATTATTGTTGCATTAGCGTTATGGTTGTTTAATAAAGGTGCTGTATAACCTAAATTTTCTTTTATATCTGCTTATATTTATCACGACTTAGCTGTAAAAATGTGTGCTTAGAGCATCAGTATTAGCGTCAACATTCAGTAGAGTGTTGACGCTATATTTCATTTGTATTTTTGGCAGTCAACTGTAGCCATTCTTATTGATGGTACGGTTTATATTATTTTTATCTTTTGCCAATATTTTGTTAAGAGAGCTTTACTATGATGACCTTTGAAGAATATCAGTCTTTTAAAGACCGTGGCTTTAGTCATGCACCGCTGGTCAAAAAACGCTTAATGGATGCACAGACACCAGTATCTGTATTTTCGAAAGTACGTGATTTAAACGGTTCAGCATATTTATTTGAGTCAGTTGTAGGTGGGGAGCGCTGGGCAAGATATTCAATGATTGGCTTGGGTAGTGATCTGATTTTGCAATATACAAACGGGAGTATGACGGTCAAAAAAAATGATCATATTGATGTAAATACAGTCGATGATCCATTTGACTATATTCGTCAACTGATGGCCCAGTATAAGATGCCAACCGTAGAGGATGTCACTGCCTTACCGAGTTTTAGCGGCGGTTTGGTTGGTTACTTTGGGTATGACATGGTGCGCGTCATAGAGCCCAGCGTGGGCTTGTCTGAAGCACCCAATCCGATGTCGATGCCAGACATGTGGTTGATGCTCTCCATGAATGTGATTGTTTTTGACAGTCTGGAAAACACGTTGTCTATTATTGTTTATGCTGATTGTAATAGTGAAGATGGCTATGGTAGTGCTATCCGTGAACTCGAAAAGATTGAAGATAAATTAGCAGAGATGCCAAACTTGAGTGCGCCGGTGATGCCGACACCGACATTTACTTCACAAACAGGCGCGGAAAAATACTGCAATGATGTCAATAAAATAAAAGATTACATCTTAGCAGGTGATGTCATGCAAGTTGTCCCTGCACAGCGTTTGACCGCTGATTATAAGGGAGATTCACTGGCTGTCTATCGTGCCCTGCGCTTTTTAAACCCATCACCATATTTGTTTTTGGTACATGGTTATACCCTTGATGATCATAAACGCTTTGACATCATCGGTGCATCACCTGAAATATTATCACGTATCGAAAATGGCAAAGTAACGGTGCGACCATTGGCGGGTACTCGTAAACGAGGACAGAACGAAGTAGAGGATTTAGCGCTTGAAGCGGATCTACTCAATGATAAAAAAGAAGTCGCCGAACATTTAATGCTTATTGATTTGGGTCGTAATGATATTGGCCGTGTTTGTGAATACGGCAGTGTCAAAGTCACCGAAAAGATGTTTATTGAGCGCTACTCACAAGTGATGCATATTGCCTCTAACGTTGAAGGACAGGTATTGCCTGATAAAGATGCTCTAGATGTTTTTTGTGCAACGTTTCCAGCGGGTACTTTATCAGGAGCGCCCAAAATTCGTGCTATGCAAATTATTGATGAAGTAGAGCCAGTACGTCGAACCGTCTTTGGCGGCTCAGTAGGCTATTTGGGCTGGCATGGTAATATGGATACTGCCATTGCTATTCGTACCGCCGTGATGCGTCGTGGAAAAATTCATATCCAAGCAGGTGCAGGCGTCGTCGCTGATTCTGTACCAAAAGATGAGTGGGATGAAACTAATAAAAAGGCATTGGCGCTACTAAAAGCTGTAAAAATGGCCTGTAATGGTTTGCGAATCCGTTAACTACTTCTGCTAAAAAATACAAATAGTAATTTTAATGGTAAAAACAGCTATTTGGGTTTAGATAAAATATTAACATAATCAATAGCTTGAATATTATTATAAAAATAATTAAAAAAAAGATGAAAAAGAGCTTGCGCATCTCAAAATATTTGATAGAATAGCCACCACTTTAGAGAGAACAAGCCGACTTAGCTCAGTTGGTAGAGCAACTGACTTGTAATCAGTAGGTCGCCAGTTCGATCCCGGCAGTCGGCACCATCTCTTTCAAAGTAGCTTTTTATGAATTTGTCTTAAATAAAAGTCATTTTTGTTCAAAGCACCCTAAGGTGGGATTGGGGAGCGGTCAAACCCAACAGACTGTAAATCTGTCGCGAAAGCTTCGAAGGTTCGAATCCTTCTCCCACCACCATATTTTCTAAGCTTTTCATAGCGCCAAGCATGCTCTATATACTTACAGGCTCTCGATTAGAGTTAGTTAGAATAAGAGTAAATGCGGGTGTGGTATAATGGTAACACCTTAGCCTTCCAAGCTAATGACGCGGGTTCGATTCCCGCCACCCGCTCCATATATACACCATCGCAAAATTTATCAATAATACATCACGATAACCAGTTTATGACAACTGTATCGTGATATTTTTTTTAGTAAATATACAGATTGTATGCTGTAGTTATTAAAAACATGCTCATATAGCTCAGCGGTAGAGCACTCCCTTGGTAAGGGAGAGGTCTCGAGTTCAATTCTCGATATGAGCTCCATTTATTGTTTAATTCTTTTGTGTTTGCTTTGCTATTTTCACATAGAGTAGAATCGATATCGAAGACATAGGATATTGAATATTATAAATACAGTGTGGTAATTGATGATTTAAGGGTGACACTGAGGTGTTGCCTTTTAGTGCTGTCAATTTGTTAATAAGTAACAAGCCTATTTGACAGACTTTTTTTATTGATGACTTACAGTAAAATAAAGTAGTGCAACAGCGATGCTATATAATAGCTTACGATGTTCAACAGATTGAAAAGTAAGTATAATGTGTATATGTATGAAACTTAAAGGTTTGAATGCATAGACAGTAGCGAGCGAAATTGCTAAAGCATTTTAGTAGATAAGCCATAGCGTCAACGGTTTGATGGTCTTACTTGCATCATGAGCCGTCAAACAGCTATTCACTGATCTTTGATTGATAAAGATTCACCAAAAAAAAGAGGAAATACCCATGGCAAAGGCCAAGTTTGAACGCAACAAGCCACACG